>JAICKX010000031.1 GCA_025927685.1 Thermoleophilia bacterium
GCGCGGCCGATCCGGAGGCCCGCTACGAGACCCGCGAGGCGGTAACGCTCGCGTTCGTCACCGCGCTTCATCGCCTCCCGCCCCGCCAGCGCGCCGTGCTCGTGCTTCGCGACGTGCTGGGGTTCTCCGCCACCGAGGTCGCCGCGATGCTCGATACCACCTCCACGTCGGTGAACAGCGCGCTCATCCGCGCCCGCGCGACGATCGAGGAACGCGAGCCGCGGGCACGCGACCGAGCGCCGGTCCCCCGATCAGCCCAAGAACACGAGCTCGTAGCGCGGTTCGCAGACGCATTCGAGCGCGGAGATGTGGAACCGATCGTCGCGCTGCTGGCCGAGGACGCGTGGCTGACGATGCCTCCGGAGCCTCACGAGTACCGAGGCCACGACGCGATCAAGCAGGTCTACGCCCATGCCTTCGCGAGACGGGACAACCCCCACCGCCTCATTCCGACGCGGGCCAACTCCCAACCCGCGTTCGGCCAGTACGTCAAAGACCCACACACCGACGTCGGCCGCGCGCTCGGGCTGCTCGTGCTGACACTCGACTGCGACCGGATCTCGCACATCACCCGCTTCGCCGCGACCAGCGCCCTACCGCACTTCGGACTCCCTCGAACGATTCCGTGGTAGTGAGCCTGCCCCGATGTGGTTGACACCGGGTTTTGTGGCGGTGCTATGCGACCGCCTCGTGATGGGTGGGGGTTTCGAGGCCGGCCGGCGCGCTCTGTGGTAGCGCTGGCCGGGCGGTCTCGGGCGGGTCGGCAGGGCCCGCTTGGGGTGAGGGGATGGCCTTGGCCGCTTGCTCGGAAGCGCTGAGATCGGCGTCTGCGGCGTCGTCTTCCGGCTGATCCTGCTTGGTGCTCCACCGGCGCGAGTACAGGTCCATCGCGCAGGCCAAGAACAGCCACCCCTGGTAGGTGGGGACATAGGTGATGTCGGCCGCCCAGGTCTCGTCGGGTCGGGTGGCGGTAAACCGGCGCTTGACCACATCCGGCGCCGGCGCCGCCTTCTTGTCCGGTGCGGTCGTCCGCGTCCGGCCGCGGCGGCGGCCGACGCCGTGGATCTCCAGCTCGCGCATCAGCCTGGCCACCCGCTTTCTGCCCAGCCGGATCTGATGCGCTGCACGCAGCTCGACGGCCAGCCGCGGTGCACCGTACGTCCTTCGCGACTCGTCCCCACCCGCCTGACGACGGGCTTGAGCCGCTCATCCTCCCGGCGGCGCTGGCACGGCAGACGGCGTGGTGCGCCCGCCTCTTTGTCGATCAGCCGAAACGTCAAGGCAGCCGACCGGTCTCGCGCGCGAAATACGCCGCCGCCTTCTGCAGGATCAGCTTCTCCTCCTCCAAGCGGCGCACCTCCCGCTCCAACCTGACGATCTCGGCGTGCTCCTGGCTCGAGAGCCCCGGCCGCGACCCGTCATCGATCTCGGCCTGGCGCACCCACTTGCGCAGCGTCTCCGCGCCCATCCCCAGCCGACGCGCCGTCTCCGCGACCGTCGCTTCGCCCTCCCGATAGAGCCGCATCGCCTCCTCCCGAAACTCAGCCGGAACCTCGAATAGTCGCCCCATCCTGCTGCTCCTCTCCGCTGGCGTCACCGCCAACTATCAAGGCGTCAACAGAATCGGGTCAAGCCCAAGCCCAGTTCGCCCTATCCCACGTTCGTGGGATTTCGGATGCGACGGTAGGGGTTCAGACACCATCCCACGGGGAGTGGCGGTCGCCTGAGATCGGCGCGCCGGTCCGAATTCGCCATGCCGGCTGCGGACCGTCGAAGCCCTTCAGCTCGATCTCCGCCCGGGCCGCCTCGAGTCCTCGCTGCTGGAGCCAGTCGGCTGTGCGCCGATGCGCCTCGTCGCTCAGTACGATCTCTCCCGCCTTGGCGGCAGTCTGCAGCCGGGCGGCGAGGTTCGTCGTCACCCCGAGGACGGAGACGTTGCCGCCCGCGACTGTCCTCGCGACCACGGCCGGCCCGACCGCGATGCCAACCCCGACCCCGAGGTCGAGCATCGCAGCCTTGTCCGTCAGCGCAAGGCCGGCCTCGACCGCATGGACGGTGTGATCGAGCCTCGCGCCCGTGGCGTTGAAGGTCGCCATGACCGCGTCGCCGGCGAACTTGTCCACAAAGCCGTGATGGCGGGTGACCTCCGCCGCGGCCCACCGGTGGAGGGTCTGGATGCGGTCAACCAGCTCGGCCGGCGGCGTCGCAGAGGCGACGCCCGTGAATCCGCGTACGTCGGCGAAAAGCAGCGTGACCAGCCGTTCGCCCGCCCTCACAACCTCGGGTTCCCGCTCGTCGGTGCTCGTCCGCCCCTCCGGAGGCTCGAACACTGCGAGATGGAGCCGCTCTGCCGTTGCCTGTGCAGTCGTCATGACGAGGCCCGCGTGCGCGGCGTGCGCTTCCGCCGCGATCTGTTGGAGCTCATGCTCCGCTTCACTCGACGACCCCATACGCGCGAGCGCCTCTGCGGCGAGTGTGCGCGCTCGCCACGACACGAGCTGGTACCCGCGAGTGGCAGCCTCGGTCGCCAGTGCCGTGAGCACCTGCCGCGCGTCCGCATGGGCACCGCCGGCGAGGAGCAGTCGCCCCTCCGCCTCTTCGAGGAACGGACTCGGTTCGTCGCTCCGATAGGCGCGTGCGGCAGCCACGAGCAACCGGGCGTCGGCGACCTCGTCCGCCGCCGTGAGCGCCTCGACCGCGACCGCCAGCGCGTCGGGATAGGGGGCGAGCTGATCGATGTGGGCGTGGATCTCGCGCGCGAGAGCGACGGCTTCCTCCACGCATTCGCGTGCGAGACGCAGGCGGATTTGCGGACCGGCGTCGTAGACGATGTCTTGCAACTCTGCTCGCTCCGAAACCGGCGGGAGTGCTGTTGCCGCATCCTCGAGTCGCCCGAGCTCGAGTAGGACCTCGGCCAATTCGACCCGGGCTCGCCATTTCACCTTCTCGTTCGTGGTCGCAATCGCTTCTTCGTGTGCCCTCTGGATGGTCAGGAGCGCAGCGCCAAGGTTGCCGCCTATGCGCTGCGACCAGCTGATTGCGATCCCGACCATGTCCGTGATGACCGGCGGCCCGGGTTCCGCGGCGAGCGCTTCGAGCCGGTCGCCGACTCCGGATGCCATCGTGTGAAGCCGCGTCCAAGCGTCGTTGTACGCGATGTTGTGCGCGATGAACATGAACCCCCGCCGCCGCGCTTCCTCGAACGCCTCGTCCACCATCCGTGCACCCTCGGAGACCCGGCCGCTGTCCTGGAGCGCGTAGCCGAGCCACGACCGTGCCCAGATCCGCTCGAAATCGGCGCCTGCGACCCGGGCCACCTCGACGGCTTTCTCCGCCGCGTCGATGCTTCGCTGCGCGTGGAAGTCGAACTTGTACAGGCCGGAGAGGCGAAGGTATGCGACAGCGAGATCAGCCGACGGGCCGCGGCGCTCCAGCGCGGTCCTCGCGCGTTCGAACTCGGCGAGCGCTTCTTTCGGCCGGCTCAGCTCCCAACGACTCCGCGCAAGGACGAGGCGATAGCGCGCGGCGTCCAATTCTTCGCCGGCCGCCTCGAGCGCCGGCACGCCCTCTGCCAGCAGCGCCTCGGCGGGGGCCGGCTTCCCGTCCATCCAGATGACGTTCCCCAGGCGGCAGAGCAGGCCGGCGCGTGTCCGTGGGTCGCGGACGTGTGGGAGGGCCCGCTCAAGCAGGTCGGCAGCCTCTCGGAATGCAAGCGACGCCTCCGCTTCCTCGGACGCAGCGAGGCAGGCGGGGACGGCGTCTTCGAACCGGCCCGCGTCGAGGAGGTGGCGCGCGACCTCGAGCGAACTCCTCCCGGCGGCTGCCGCGGCGCCCGCGGCTCGGCTGTGGATCTCCTGCCTCCTCGGAAGGACGATCTCATCGGCGACAGCCTCCTGGGTGAGCGCATGTCGCCACTGGTAGGTCGCACGATCCACGCCGACGCCCTTGAGGAACTGCTGCGCGACGCCGACCGAGAGCGCCTGCTGTACGGTCGCTTGGGGTGCACCCGCGACGGCGACAAGCGTGTCGTAGTCGAACGTCGACCCGAGCACGGCGGCCGATCGAAGCACGTCCGCCTCGCCGGGATCGAGGCGCGCGAACCGAGAGAGGATCGTGTCCCGGACGGTTTCTGGGATCCTGAGATCGTGCACCGAACCCCGGCGAGAGTCGATGGCTTCGGGAGAGATGCGGCCGCGGTCGATCGCCTCTTTCAGCATCTCTTCCACGACGAAGGGATTTCCGTCCGTCCGTGCGTGCATGAGGGCGGTCAGCTGTGGTTCGACGTGCTCCTCGTCGAGGATCGCAGCGATCATCTCCGCGACGGCCGCGGCCTCGAGAGGTGCGAGCGTCACCATGTCGACGACGCCGGATCGGCGCCAGTTCTGGAGCAGCGGACGAAGCGGGTGGCGCCGTTCGAGCTCGTCGCTCCGGTACGTGACGACGAGGAGGGCACGCTGGTTGGCCAGGCGGCGGGCGAGGTGGTCGACCAGGTCGCGCGTCGCCGAGTCTGCCCAGTGGATGTCGTCGAGGACAAGGAGCAGTCCGCGCTCACGCGCTGGGACCGCGAGCAGCGCGACGACGGCCTCGAACAGGCGCAGCTTCGCCTGCCCAGGATCACCGACAGGGACTGTCGCCTCGTCGCCGAGTTGCGGGAAGAGCTGAGCGAGCTCGCGACGGGCGCCGCCCAGTTCCGTTGCCAAACGCTCCGAGCCTCGAACGGAGATGTAGTTCCCCAGAGCCTCGACCAGCGGGAGGTACGGGAGCGCGAGCTCGGCCTCGCTGCATGCTCCCCAGAGAACCTCGACGTCGAGCGCCGTCGCCCGCCTGGCCAGCTCCGACACGAGCCGTGTCTTCCCCAGCCCGGCCTCGCCGCCGACCGTGACGAAGCGGCCCGGCCCCCGCCGTGCCGCCAGGAGCGCATCCTCGAGCACGAAGAGCTGTGCCTCTCTTCCGACGAGGGTGGGGCAAAGCGTGCGCTGGATCATCGGTTGATTGTCCCATCACGTGGGAGGCCGCGAGGCCAAGGCGCGTTCGTGGTCGCGGAAACGGCGCTTGGCGGAAGGGTGTAACGCGCGTGGCGCTCTGGCCGATATTTCGTGCATGGCGGTCGTTCTCACGTTGGTTGCCCTGCCGGCGGTGCTGCTGCCCCTCCGGCATCGGAAAGAGCGTTGTGGTTGGTGCGGCGAGCGGTTCGATGCTGAGGGGAACTGCCTCCGGTGCCGGCGGCCCGCGTAAGAGCGGGCGCCCGAACAGCGCACACCGACCCACCTGAATCGTGGCGCCCGCAAGAACCTGGTCGACGGCACAGCTTGGCTGTTCACCCTGGAAGCGCCGGCGCTTCGCGTAGGTATGTGAGGACGGCAAGCACGCGGCGGTTGTGCTGCGGGTCCGCGGGAAGGCTGAGCTTCGCCAGGATGTGCCGCACGTGCGTCTCGACGGTCTTCGGCGTAAGCCAGAGCGCGTCGCCGATGCCGCGGTCGGTCAGGCCTTGGGCGAGGAGCGAGAGCACCTCGCGCTCGCGTGGTGTGAGCTGGTCGATCCGCGTCCTTGTCCCGGGTCGGCTGAGAAGGAGGTCGACCAGCTCCGAGTCGATCACGGTTTGCCCACTGCCCACGCGGCAGATGGCGTCGCTCAGTGCGTCGATCGCGGTGATGCGATCCTTGAGCAGGTAGCCGCAGCGAGCCGGGTCGTCACGGATCAATCGCATCGCGTAGTCGGCGTCGACGTGTTGGGAGAGCACGATCACGCCGACGTTCGGATAGCGATCGCGGATCGCCTTGGCGGCCTCGATCCCCTCGCTCGTGTAGGTGGGCGGCATGCGGATATCGATCAATGCGACGTCAGGCGAGGTGTCGGCGACGGCTGCGAGGAGGGCGGCGCCGTCGGCGACCGAGGCGGCGACGGCGAAGCCGTGCGCCGGCAGCAGGTGGGCCAGCCCGTCGCGAATCAGGGCGGAGTCGTCGGCGATCACCACGCGCATGGGATCTCGGTGCGGATGGTGGTGCCTGAGCCGGGCGGGCTGAGGATCTCCAGGCGTCCGCCGACGGTGGAGGCTCTATCGGCGAGGCCTTGCAGGCCGCCCCCAGGCCGGAGAACCGCCCGGCCGCCGCCGTCGTCGACGATCTCTGCGATCAGCGTGCGACCGTCGCAGCTGATGCTGACAGCAGCACGGGTGGCATTCGCATGCTTGGCGACGTTGGCGAGGGCTTCGGAGACGAGGAAGTAGACGGCGCTTTCGACGTTTGGCGGGTAGCGCTCCTCGGGGACGTCGGTTGCGACGGGAACGGGTGCTCGGTCAACGAGCGCCGCGATTGCGGCTCGCAGCCCGCGCTCCGTCAGGATTGCCGGGTGGATCCCGCGAGCCAGTTCCCGTAGTTCTCGGAGCGCTTCTTGGAGCTCTGTCCGAGCCTCGGCTAGGAGGTCGGACTCGCCACTGCCGTCCTCGATCAACTGTAGGGCAAGGCCGAGAGCGAGCAGCCTTTGCTGGGCGCCGTCGTGGAGATCGCGCTCAATCCGTCGCCGCTCGGTGTCGGCCGCCTGGGCGATCCGACTGCGCGAGGACTCGAGCTCGGTCAGATGCGCCCGGAGCGCCGCCTGCAGCCGCGCGTTCTCGAGCGCCATTCTCGCCGCCGAGCCGACCGCCTCGAGGAGCGGCCCCTGGCCGGTGAGGCGTGGATCGTGCGTGATTGCCGCGACCGGCTCGGAGTCGGGGCCGACGAGCGTCGTCGTGCGATCAGGCGTGTCAGCGGCGACCAAGACGGCGCGTCCCTGCTCGTCGACGAACGTTCGCTGGTCCGGCAGCCAGAGCGCCAGCTCAAGCGACGGGTCGCCAACGGCACGCGCGAGCGCTGCACGGATCCCTCCCGCCCCGACCCGGCCGAGCTCGACGACCAGGTCGCCAACCGGGCCACGATCGCGACGGATCGTCGCTATGCCGGCGAAGACGGCCAAGGGCACGACAAGCAGGCTCGCGCTGCTGAGCCAACCCAGGGTCGTCTGCGGTGTTGTCCAGTCCGCCAACCAGGCCACGCGCTGGACGATGAATTCGAGCGCCACGAATACGCCGGCAACCGCCAGCGGCAGGAGCGTCCGCCGCGCTCCTCTGGGAGCGACTCGTAGGCGGCGAGCGATCAGCCACAGGAAGCCGACTCCGAGCGTGACGAACAGCGCCGAGAAGGCGCTTCCGATCGGGCGGATGTCGAACGTCTCGCCCGTAAAGAGCAGCGACGATGCGTGTGGCGTGCAGGCTCGGCAGACCGACGCATCGACGAACAGCGCCGGCGGCAGCTCCCAGCAGATGCCAACGGCGTAGGCGACGATCAGAAACGCGCGCTCGAGCCGATAGCGGACGTGGCCGCTGGGGTAGGCCAGCGTCATGTGAACGAAGGTCGGCGCCTGCAGTGCCAAGGCAACAAGTTCGAACGTCGTCGCAACCCGCGAGCCCGGCCAAAGCGGCGCGACGTCGTCGCCGACGGCCGCCCCGACCCAGGAGAGCACGAGCAGGGCCATCAGCCGTTGCTGCGGGCTGCGCGCGATCAGCACCGCCGAGACGACGGCGACGTAGGCGGCGATGACGACGAACCAGGCCTGCGCGTCGAGGATCCCGAGCGCGTCTTGTCGCGCGATGTCGAGCGCGAGCCAGACGCTTACAAGCCCGGCGGCGACCGGCACCGAAGCGCGGCTCGCGGCGAGAGTCATGGCCGGTGCCGACCCCCCAGTGCCGCGCTCAGAACCGCGGCGCTCAGCTCGTGTTTGGGGACGAAGACGCAGCCGTCGGGAAAGCCCTCTTCGCGGCCGAAGTCGAGTCGCTCTCGGCTCGACGTCAGCACGATCCGAGCTGTTGCGCCGGCTCGGATCAACTCGCACGCGACGTCGAGCCCAGATCGATCCGGAAGCATCACGTCCAACAAGACAGCGTCGGGGTGCAGGAGATCGGTCTGGCTCAGAGCCGATGCGGCGTCGACCGCCTCGCCGACGACCTGGAATCCGGCTCGGGTGAGCAGCCGCACCGCGAGCTGCCGGAAGCTTGCGTGGTCATCGACGATCAGCACGCGCGTCACGTCCCAATCGTCGCACGCTCGCCCTCGGGGATCCCCCTGAACCTCTCCGACCTCAGGGATGCCCCTGACGACGCCGGCAAACCCTCGCCCTAACCTCGCACCGTTCCGACCCAAACCGCCGCAGCGGCGGAAGGAGGCGAGCGCGATGCTACCCACCCGATCGATCCGAGTCTTCGGCGCACTGGTCACGCTGGCCGGCGTCGCCGCCGTCGCTGTGGCTGTGTTCTCCGCCAGCGCTCAGGCTGTCGCGCGAGGCCACGCCGTTCGGCTCTCGTCGACCGTCTTCGCTGCGGAGGTCGGTTCGCTGACCGACGGCGGCGCCGTCTACGCCGGCGCCGTCGTCGACCCCAAGCTGCACCGCGGCGCGATCGTCGTCACCGCCCACGGCACGACCAGGCTTCACCTCACGTTCCAGGAATTCTTCGCACGTGGCTCGATCAAGGGCGACGGCGGCATCACTCTCCACCAAACCGCCGATGGCCAGACCCTGAGAGGCCGACTCGACGTGGCCAGCGGGACCGGTCACTACGGCGGCGCACACGGAGAGCTGCGGATCACGGGCACCATCGATCGCAGCGGTCAGATCGTCGCCGCCGTCCACGGAGCGTTCCAGCGCTGAACGCGGCCGAGTAGCCGATACCCGAAGCTGAAGGAGGACCCATGCCGATCGCCATGATGCAGATGATCCCTGGAGGAACCGCGGAAGACTACGAACGACTCGGCGAGAAGATCTTCGGAGTGCGCTCGGACGCCTTCTCGGCGACCGACGCCCCAGAAGGGCTGATGGTCCACGCCGCCGGCCCTACCGACAGCGGATGGTTCGTCTACGACGTCTGGGAAACTCCCGAGCATATGCAGGCGTTCGCAAACGATCGCGTCCTTCCCGCCCTCCGGGAACTCGGCGCCCCGGACACCGAGCAGCCGCAGATCCTCCAGATCCACAATCTCGTTCTGCCGGACCGCACAACCGCCGCCTGACGCCCTCGCGCGGCAATCGCCGCCGTCCGGGCGTTCTCCATCCTGATCGCCACAGGCGAGAGCCATCCCCGGAGTTGCGAGCTCGTTACGGGCAGGGACGGTTCGAAGGAGCGCCCGGGTTCGTGACGCGCCCGAGGGCGTCGGCGATGACGGCTGCCTCTTCGCCGGTGAGCGCTGAGACGAACGTCTCGCGGAGCACCCGCGAGTAGACCGGCCACATCCGGCGCAGCATCGAGCTTCCGTCTGCGGTGAGCACGGCGTAGAGCCCGCGTCCGTCACCGGCGGCCGGCTCGCGGCGGATGAGGCGGGCGTCCTCGAGCCGGTCGGCGATCTTGGTCATGCCGCCACGGCTGATCGTCAAGCTCGCGGCGAGCTCCGCCATGCGCATCCGGCGAGCCGGCGCCCGTCTGATCGCCCACAGGACGTCGTACCACGCCAGCGGCGGCAAGTCCGCTGCGGCCAACGCTGCTTCGGCGTCGGCTGACACGGTCACGTGGGCATTCAGGACGGCGCGCCAGGCAGCGAGGTGGGGTTCCGGAATGCCCGAGGTCACGGTGGAAGCATAACCCGAATGAAGTTTGCTAGGAAACTACTTCTGCTATCCTTCTCAAATCTAGTTTCCACAGAAACCACTTCCGAGAGGGAATCCCATGCCAGAGTTCAACGCGAAGGTCGTCGTCGTCACCGGCGGTGGAGGCGGGATCGGCAAGGCCGCCGCAGTGCGGTTTCTCGCCGAAGGGGCATCCGTCGTGCTTTCCAGTCGCCGGCGGGAGGTGCTCGAGGATGCGAGGCGTGAGCTGGGCGCCGACGATCGCGTCGCCCTCGTCCCCGGCGACGTCAGCTCACCCAGGGGTGCCGCGGAGGTGATCGACACCGCCGTCCAGCAGTTCGGCGGCGTCGACGTGCTCGTCAACAGCACCGGCATCTTCCGTGTCACACCGTTCCTCGATCAGACCGAGGCCCAGTTCGAGGAGGCACTCGACTCCATCCTCCGACCCACGTTCTACACGTCTCAAGCGGCCGCGCGAAGCATGGCCGAGCGCGGGCGGGGGGCGATCGTCAACGTCGGTTCGATGTGGGCCCTGGATGCGATCACGACAACCCCGAGCAGCGCCTACTCCGCCGCGCAGGCCGGCCGGCACGCTCTGACCAAGAACCTGGCGATCGAGCTCGCGGCGGCGGGCATCCGCGTCAACACGGTGGCGCTCGCCTTTGTCGAGACGCCCGCCTACCAGCGCTTCATGACCCCGGACCAGGCCCGAGACGTGCTCGAGTCCGTGAATGCGTTCCACCCCCTGGGCCGGCACGGGTACCCGGCCGACGTCGTCGAGGCGATCCTTTTTCTCGCCGGTGACCGCGCCGGCTGGATCACGGGGACCACGCTTCCGATCGACGGCGGCGTCCTCGCCGGCCGAAGCGCGCCTCCCGCCCCTGTGCCGGAACGGGCCCGGGCGTGACCGCGGTGTCGGCGTCCTGGCCTCACGGTGACGGGCGAGGTCTCCCCTTCGCGAAGGCGCGAGGTACGCGAGAATGAGAGTCCTGCTCCCGGAGAAGGAGGACGGCATGGATCTCGGAAGCCTGACGAGGAAGGCCAAGCAGCTCGTCGACAGGCGCGGCGGCGCCGGTGCGCTCAAGGCCGACGCCGAGGAGCTCAAGGACATCGTCGCCGGCAAGGGCAGCGCGATGGACAAGGCCAAGCAGGCCGGCGAGGCGCTCAAGGATCCCGGCGAGCGCGGCCCGAAGCGCTAGCGCCCGGCGCTACGCCGCACCTCGGTGGGCGGCCAGCGCGGCGGCGAACCCGGCGACGTCGGTGATCATCGCGTCGCCCGCGAACTCCAGCGCCGTGAGCGACCGCGCGCCCGCCTCGGCGTCGCCGGCGCCGCAGGCGTCGCGGACGACGATCGGGATGTAGCCCAGGTCGGCCGCATGGCGCACGGTGGGCTCGATCCCGACCTCGAGCGCGACGCCCACCATCGCCACCGCCGTCACGCCGCAGTCGCGAAGGACGATGTCGAGCGGCGTCCCCTCGAAGGCCGACATCGTGAGCTTCTCGAAGACCGCCTCGTCGGCGGCCGGCCGGAGCTCGGCGACGATCTGCGAGTGCGGAGCGTCCGGCGGGAAGGCCGAGACCACCTCGGCGGCCGAGTCGCGCCGCTGCCAGGCGCGCCACATCCGAAGCTGCGATGCGCCCATCAGCCTCGACGGCAGCGTGACATGCCGCACGAAAATCGTGCGCACCCCCGCCCCGCGGGCCGCCGCCAGCACGTCCTGCACCCGCCTGACGATCGCGGGGCCGTCGGCGACCTGCCCCATGATCCCGACCTGCATGTCGTAGACGAGGAGCGCCAGCCGGCGCGGATCGCACGCGTCGTCCAGCGACTGCGGAACGTCGAGCCCGTTCACCCGCTCCATCGGGCCTAGTCTACGATCCCGGCTGGTCTAGGCTCGTTCGTAGCGCAGGATCACGCACCCGGTGCTGGTCGTGCTCGACTCGGCGAGCCGGAAGCCCCGCTTCGAGCCCGGCGCGAAGAGCCGCTTGCCGCTCCCCAGGACGACCGGGAACACCATCAGCCGCAGCTCGTCGACCAGGTCGTTCTCGAGCAGGCCCTGCGCGAGGGTGGCGCTCCCGTGGACGACGATGTCGCCGCCGACCTCGCCCTTCAGCTTCGTGATCTCCTCGACCAGGTCGCCGGCGAGCACGTGCGAGTTCGTCCACTCCGGATCCTTGAGCGTCGACGAGACCACGTACTTGGGCATCGTGTTGAACTTGTCCGCGAACTCGCCGTCGCGCTCCGGCCAGGCGTCCGCGAAGCCCTCGTAGGTGACCCGGCCGAGCAGGAGCGCGTCGGAGCTGAACGTCTCGTCAAGCTTGAACTTCGCCCCCTCGTCCCCCTGCCCGATCTCGAACGTCCAGCCGCCGTGCTCGAAGCCCTCGGCTCCGCCCGGGTCCTCCATGACGCCGTCCAGCGACACGAACTCGGTGATCACGATCCGTCCCATCGGTCGATCCCCTTCCCTCGGTTCCGTCCGGATACCGCGGCACTATACTCAAGTTAGAGATTGATAAAGCTGGCCGATGAATACTGCCGCCGCCGCCGACCCCCTCACCACCACGTTCGCCGCCCTCGCCGATCCCACCCGGCGGGCCATCCTCGCGCGGCTGACGCAGGGCGAGGCGACGGTCAACGACCTCGCGGCGCCCTTCCCCATCTCGACGCAGGCCGTCTCCCAGCACCTGAAGGTGCTCGAGCGGGCCGGGCTCATCACCCGCAGCCGGTCGGCCCAGCTGCGCCCTTCCCGGCTCCAGGGCGCCCGGCTCAAGGACGCCACCGAGTGGCTCGAGCGGTACCGTCCCTTCTGGGACGAGCGCTTCGACCGGCTGGATGCCCGCCTCGAGGCCTCGCGGAAAGGACGGCAGGATGGCTGAGCCCGAGCCCGGACTCAGGATCACACGCGTGTTCGACGCCCCGCGCGACCAGGTGTGGAAGGAGTGGACCGAGCCCGAGCGCTTCGCCGACTGGTTCGGGCTCCGCTCGACTCCCGCGCCGGCCGACGGCGTGGCCATGGACGTCCGGCCAGGGGGCACCTGGCGCCTCACGATGGCCGCCACCGACCAGCATCCAGAGATCCGCTGGGCCGGCGAGTACCGCGAGGTGGCCGCGCCCGAACGGCTGGTCTTCACGATCACCGACCGGCCCGACGGCGGCGAGTACGAGCTCGTGACCGTCGAGCTCGCCGACCTCGGCGACGGGCGCACCCGCATGGAGCTCGAGCAGACCGGCGGGCACCTCACGCCGGAGGAGTACGAGCGCGCCGGCCAGGGCTGGGGCGGGTTCCTCGACGACCTCGCCGCGCGGCTCGCCGAGCGCTGACGGCACGACTGCACTCGCCCGACCGTGGAGCAGGCGCCCACCGAACGGGCCGAGCGTGTCACGACGCTCGAGCTCTTCTTCGACCTCGTCTTCGTCTTCACCATCACGCAGCTCACGACGGTCCTCTCCGACTCGCCCGACGGCGTGGGTCTCCTCCGCGTCGTCCTGATGCTGACGGTGATCTGGTGGATGTACGGTGGCTACGCGTGGCTCACGAACGCAGTGCGGGCCGACACGCCCATGCGTCGCCTCGCACTCCTCGGCGGGATGGGCGGCTATCTGGCGCTGGCGCTCACGATCCCGCGCGCGTTCTCGGGAAGCGGGCTCGAGTTCGGGCTCGCGTACCTCGTCGTGGTGGCCGTCCATTCGACGCTCTTCACGCGTGCTGCCGGGATGCGCGCCGGCGCCCTCCTGCGGCTCTCGTCGTCCAACCTGATCGCCGCCGCGATGGTGCTTGCGGGCGGCGCCACCGGCGGAGCGACCCAGTACGGGCTGTGGGCGGCGGCCGGGCTGTTCGAGTGGCTCCTCCCGACGCTACGACGCACGGAGGCCGGCTTCGCCGTGAGCCCCGCGCACTTCGTGGAGCGCCACGGCCTCGTCATCATCGTGGCGATCGGGGAATCTGTCGTCGCGGTCGGGTTCGGCGCGTCCGCGCTCCCGGTGGATGCCGACCTGTTCGCCGGTGCGCTCGCCGGGCTCATGCTGAGCGCCTGCTTGTGGTGGACGTATTTCGGGACGGACGCCGGCAGGGCGGAACAGGCGCTCGGCGACGTCCGGGGAGCCGTGCGGTCGCGGGCCGCCCTCGTCGCGTTCGGCTACTGGCACCTCGTGATGCTGCTCGGGATCGTGGCCGTCGCGTCGGCGGAGCGGCATCTGACGGGGCAGGCCTTCTCGCACCTCTCCTGGGCCCGCGCGGCGATCCTGGCGGGCGGCGTTGCCCTCTACTGCGCCGGCGACGCGTTGTTTCGCCGTGAGCTCGCGCTCGGCCGAACCGGCCTGCGAGGCACAGCCGCCGTGCTCGCGCTCGCCGCGATCCCCACCGGCGCCTGGCTCTCCGCCTTCGCGGAGCTCATCGCGCTCGTCGCGCTGCTCACCGTCGTGTTCACGATCGAGGCGGGCCAGAGCGCCGAGTGCGCCGCAGCCTGACGAGCGCCGCGGCAAGATTGGGTCACGCGCACCCGAGCGAGGAGGGCCCCAATGGCCACCATCACATCACACATCGTCGTCCGCGAAGCGGGGAGGGCGGCCGAGTGGTACGGCCGGGCTTTTGGAGCGGAGATCGGGCGCCGGATCCAGGTTCCCGGCGGGCGCTTCATGCAGATCGAGCTTCGCTTCGGCGACTCGCAGGTCATGATCGCCGACGAGTTCCCGGAGATGGGCGCGGTCTCGCCGATCGCACTCGGCGGCACCTACGGGGCACTCACCATCGCGACCGACGACGCCGACGCCCTGTGGAGGAGGGCGCTCGACGCCGGGGCCGAGGTGGTTCACGCGATCGAGGACGCCTTCTGGGGCGAACGCCACGGCCAGGTCGTCGACCCGTTCGGCCACCGGTGGGGCATCGCCCAGCGGCTGGAGGATGTGCCCGAGGAGGAGGTGCAGCGCCGGGCGACGGAGGCCTTCGGCGGCGCTCCAGGCTGAGCGGGTCAGCCGCCGGAGGTGCCGCTCAGCGCCTCGGCGGCCCCCGGCCCGAGGTACGCGAAGGTCAGCTCGTAGTCGGTGCTCTCCTCCACCTCGACGTTCGCCATCGACGTCATCCGGCCGAGGAACTCCATGCGCGTCGGGAGGTGCTGGTCGGACTGCTCCTTGCTCTCCCAGAACGTGATGCCGAGCGTCGTCCCCTGCTTCGACAGGGTGACGAGCCCGCGGAAGCCATCCAGGTCACGCAGCCAGCCCAGCATCTCGTCTGCGACGATGGCGGCACGCTCGATCGGTTGGTCGGCGGTGCTGATGCGTGTGAAGCGAACGTGCACGGGCCAAATGTTGGCACGCCCGCGCCGCGGGCCGCGCTAGTCACGCACCGCCGAGCGCGGCCAGTACCGCATCGCGCTGAGATGGACCGCGACCGCACCCACGCACACCCACGCCGTGAGCACCGAGAGCTCCATCTCGTCGAGCAGGTGCGCGCGCTCCGCGATCACGATGCGAACGAAGACCGCGACGCACACCACGAGGACGACGACCGACCGGACACGCGCATCGAGCAGGGTGCGCCGGACGGGCGGGAGCCCGGCGACCCGGGCCAGCACCGGGTCGGTGGCCCGGCTCGTGAGCCGGATGAGCGGCGCGAGCACCGGTTCCATGGCCAGGCGCGCCGTCGCGAACCCGCAGGCGGCCGCGACGACGAGGCTCGCCAGCACGTCGGTCGGGTGATGCATTCCGGCGAGGACGCGCGAGGCGGAGACGAGGCCCGCAAACGCAAGGAAGAGCCAGCCCGCGCGGCGGGAGACGAAGAAGATGCCGAACGCGATCGAGAGCGCGGCGGTCGCATGGTCGCTCGGAAACGAGGGGTCGGCCGAACGCGCCAGGAGCGGCACGATGTCATGGTGCGCCTCGTAGGGGCGTGGCCGAGCCCACAGGTGTGAGATGACCTGATTGACGAGCAGGCCCAGGGCGGCGGCCGAGAGACCGGCCGTGCAGGCCCGCTTCCAGCGGGTGTCGCCCGGCGGCGACAGCAGCCACAGGCCGACGGCCAGCACGCCGAACAGGGCCACGCCCCAGTTCGAGAACTCGACCACGACGCTCCCCACCAGCGGGTGCGCATGCACCTGCGTGTTCACCCACTGCTCGAACGAGTACTCCACGACGCCTCCCAGGTCACTTCACCGTCCTGCACCACAAGGGTACGGGCCGATGATGAGAGTTGCGTCGGCGAGCTAGGTGGGCTTGGTGGTCATCGCCCAGATGGCGATGATGTAGAGCGCCACGACCAGCGAGGCGAGCACGGTCCCCGTCTTGGCGAGCCCGCCGCCGCCCCCGCCCGAACGCAGGCGGCGCAGGCCGAGCCAGGTCAGGATCGTCGCGAGCAGGATGAGGATGCCGCCCAGATCGGCGGTGAGGTAGCCCGTGCCAACCCAGCCGGGCTCGTTGTCGCTCGGGATGTTCTCCCTGCTCAGGACCCACTCGGCGCCGATTCGCATCACGAAGTACGCGGGGATCCCCGCGTAGAGCAGCGTCCGGAACCCGAATCGGGTGATCGCGGCCCGCCCGTCGCCCTCGGCCCGCCAGGCCAGGATCAGCGAGCCGGCGGCCGTCACCAGCGCGGCCGTCACCGTCATCGCGCCCGCCACATGCACGAAGAGCGGGAAGTTCCAGCTGTCAGGACGGATCAGGAGGAACGTCATGCGCCGGGCTTCCAGACCATGTCGATGAGCAGCAGGAGCACCGCGCCGCTCGCGATGAGGTGCGCAGAGAGCGCGGGCCGGCCGCCGACGCCCACCGCCAGGTTCTTGTATCCCTGCGAGAGCTTGCTTCCGAACGCGCCCTGGACGAGCCACAGCACGATCGCAAGCACGATCCAGCCGTCCCACGGGTCATAGACCGAGACGTCGAACGCGAGCCAGATTCCGAAGACGAGCACCGAGATGCTCCCGACGCCCCAGAGCGGGAACGCGATGGTGCCGAGCGGTGCCAGCCATCCGGGCGCGCCGGCGGCGTACATCGCCCAGTAGACGCCGAGCATCGCCACCAGAATGAAGGCGCCGAGCACGTGGAGGAAGAGGAGCGTGTCGTACATCCGCGGCGGGATCATACGGCCCCGGGCGGGCGTCGGGCGTGTCGTTGACCGCAAGGGGTTTCCCGGGCCGAATTGAGGGTAAGCATCGCGCATGCAGAAGACCAGCACACGCATAGGGCTCTGGTTCGTCCGCCGGCATCCGCGAACCGCCGCCAGGTGGGGCTGGAAGGTCGTGAAGCACCCTCGCCGCACGGCGATGGTCGCGGCCGCCGCCCGGCAGGCCCCGTACGCCGCCAGGCGGGCTCGCATGGTGGCGCAGGACCCCGAGGTGCAGGAGCAGCTCAGGGTCGGCCGGGACGCGCTCGTGAAGGCCGCGCAGCGGCTGCGCGACAAGGAGACCCGCGAGGCGATCGCCGACGAGAAGCTGCGCGACGAGCTGCGTCGCGCAGCCGAGGCCATGGCCTCGGGCTACGCCGCCGCGGCGCATCCCAAGAAGCGCCGCGGGCGCTTCGGGCGCACGGTGCTCGCCGTCGGGATCATCGGCGCGGGTGCCTACGCCGGCTACCGGGCCGTCTGCCAGATGCGCGAGAACGGCTCGGTGCCGTTCACGGCGCCAGCCGACGACCGCGACGAGACCCTCGCCGCGTCGTTCCCGGCGTCGGATCCGCCGCCGATGCCGTAGCCGTCTAACCCGCCCGGGATCCGGTCGCCCGCGAAAGTGACGTGGCGCGCTGGAACCGGGCGGTGGCGGCGGCATCGACCTCGGTCACGACCGGGCCGTGCACCAGGAGCCCGTCGCCGCGCTCGTGCAGCAGGCTGTGGATCAGGTCGCCGGCCAGCCACTCACGCCCGGGCGGCACGAAGCCGCCCGCGCTGATCCGGACGAGGCCGGTATCGATCACGTCGACGCTCCGGATCCAGGGAGGTTGCACGAAGTTCGTCGGCCCGACCGGGACGAGCCGGACGATGTCCTCGAACAGCGCCCGGCCGGCGGTCTCGTCGTTCACATACACCTCGATCTGCACCTCACGCGACCCGCGCGGGATCCGGCGGGCGGAGAGCACCTGCGAGTTGTGGATGTTGACGACGTCGCCGGAGAGGGCGCGCAGCCGGGTCGACCGCAGGCTGAACTCCTCGACGACGCCGGAGACGCCCCACGGCTCGATGACCACCGTGTCGCCGACCGCGTACCAGCCCTCGAACACCATGAAGATCCCGGTCAGGATGTCGGTCAGGAACCGCTGCCCGGCGAAGCCCACGAGGAGGACGAGCACCGACGCGCCGGCGACCGTCGTGAACGTGCCGCCGGAGAGCTGGCTCAAGAGCACGAGCGTCGCGGCCAGGAACGCCAGGTAGCGGATCGTCGTCTGCGCGAGCGACAGCGCGGTCTCGCGCCGCTTCAGGCCGGCGATCACGCTCGTCGAGTCGTCCCCCTGGAGGCGCCGCTCCTGGCGGTTCACGATCCACGCGCCGATCCGGGCGCTCGAGCGCGCGACGATCCAGGCAAGCACGAACGCCAGGACGGCGCCGGCGATGCGGCGTGCGTCTCCCGTCGGCGGCCCAGGCATCGAGACGGGCTACCCGCCGCCCGACGCCGCGAAACACCGTGCGTACGTGCCGCGAGCCGCTCGCCGGGGTACGTGCACGGGATGGCGATCCGGCTCGGCTGCAGCGGCTGGAGCTATGACGACTGGCGCGGGCCGGTCTACGGCGGCGCGCCGCCGCGCACGTGGCTCGCCCGCTACGCCGAGCTCTTCGACACCGTCGAGATCAACTCGACGTTCTACCGGCTCCCGCGCCGCTCGGCGGTCGCAGGCTGGGCCGACCAGACGCCGGACGGCTTCTGCTTCGCCGTGAAGGTGAGCCGCTACGTGACGCACATCCGCCGGCTCAGGGAGGCCGGCGCGAGCCTCGAGCTGCTGCTCGACCGGGTGCGCCCGCTCGCGGACGCCCGGAAGCTGGGCCCGCTGCTCTGGCAGCTCCCGGCGACGTTCCACCGCGACGACGACCGGCTGGCGGCCGTCCTCGCCGACGTGCCGGGCGGGCTGCGCCACGGCTTCGAGTTCCGGCACCCGTCGTGGTTCGCGCCCGCGGTCATGGACATCCTGCGCGAGCACGACGCCGCGCTCGTGGTCGGCGACCATCCGGAGCGGCCGTTCCAGACGAGGGTGCGGACGGCCGGCTGGCGATTCGTCCGCTTCCACCACGGCCATCGCGGCAGGCGCGGCAACTACTCCGACCGCGAGCTCGAGAGCTGGGCGCGGCGCATCCGGCGCTGGTCGCCCGAGGGCGACGTCTACGTGTATTTCAATAACGACTGGGAGGCGTTCGCCGTGCGGAACGCGGAGCAGCTCGGACGGCTGCTCGCGGGCGCCCGTGGCGCACGGGGCGCGGCCTCGTCTCGACGGGCCGGGCCCACGTCGGACGGACGTCGTCGGCGAGCATCTTGAGGAATAGGCGCATCATCTAGGAGAACCTCGTCAGGGCCGCGACGCCGGCCGGGCCCAGTGCCCGGGCAACCTCGGCGTCCGGCACGATCCAGACAGAGCCGTCACGGACAAGCACCTCGGCACAGAGGGCGTCGATGCCGGACGGCTCCTTCTGCATCGGCGTCCCGTCGAGCGGGCATTCGTGGAAGTGCGCGGCGAGGCGGCCGCACTGCGGGCATGAGAAGACATCGATGTCGAGCGCCGGCGCCGTGAGCAGGCACGACACGCGGGCGTCAGAGACGGCCGCCATGAGGCCCTCCGGGTCGTCCGGGGACGACGCGTCACGGGCCCGCTGCGCGGCGAGCGCCTCGAACAGCTCCTCCTCACGGCCGGCGCGCAGCTCGCCGAGCGCCTCCTCGGCGAGGTCGCGGATGCCGTCGGTCTGGAGGTCGCGGACGTCCGCGTGCACGGCCGCCACGTGCTCGGACGCCCAGGGGCCGAGCTCCTCGGAGAACGCGCTGGTCGCCTCCACCGGGCCGCACACGACGATCGCGTGGTGGCCGTACTCGGTGCGCAGCCGCTCCAGCCGCTCGGCCGCGTCGCGGAGGTGCAGCCGGGCCTCGCGGTCGTGCCAGCGCTGGAGGTCGGCCTGCTCCCAGCCGCCCTGGCCGTGGCGGCGCTCCGCGTGCACGCCGGCGTCGAAGAGCTCGCCGACGCTTCCGTCCTGGTAGCGCCACGCCCTTCCGAGCTCGCGTGACACCTCGATGACGACGGCCGAGGTCGGCCGGGCCGCATGGCCCGCGATCTCCCAGACGGCGGCCCTGGAGCCCACGACGACCCTGTCGGCGACCGGCTGGGCGAGCCACGTCTCGGTGACGTCGCCACCGTCCGCGACCGCGACCAGCCCCCTGACGCGGACGCCGTCAGGCGGGGTCAGGCCCGCGGCTGCGAGCGCCTCCACCGCCGCATCGAACTGCGCGCGCCCGGCCCGCTCGAGGCCTTCGCGCTCCCGACGGGCGGCGTCCACCAGCGCATGCCAGCGCCTGCCGATGTCGGCCCTGGTCGGCGTGTCGCGCGGGTCGAGGTCGACGACAAGCGACACGAGCGCCCCATCGTCGGAGCGAAGCTCGGCGAGCGCCCGGGCCCGGGTCGGTGCTCCCGTGGCTGCCATGGGCTTGCTCTACCCCCTCGCGCGACATCCCAATCGGGCGGTTCGCACCGAAACCGGCACCGAGGAGGGTGCGGGTTCACGGTCAGCCGTCGCGCCGTCGGCCGGCGGCGTTCATTGCGAGGCTGGCGGGGTGGCGGCGGGAGCGCCCGCGCCGAGTGTTCGGGCTCAGAGGAGCGTGGCCACTGGGTCACCTGCTGCAAGTCATTCGCCTTTCTCCACACAGCCGGCACGTCCCGTCGCCGTCACGCGACACCTTCACCACTGCCGTCACCGAGGGGGTGTTCACGGTCAGCAGCCGTCGCGCCGTCGCCGGCCGGCGCTCCCCCGGAGAGCTGGCCGGGCGGCGACGGCACACCACCAACGACTCGGTCAGCCCGTTCTGCGCGTTCTGGCCACTGGGCCACCTGCTGCAAGTCAATTGCCTTTCTCCACACACTCGACACACCCCGTCACCCCCGCGCGACACCTTCACCACTCCCTTCCCCGAGTAGGGTGGGTACATGTTCACCCGTCGCGCCGTCGCCGGCCGGCACTCCCCCGGAGAGCTGGCCGGGCGGCGACGGCACAACACCGACGACTCGGTCAGCCGGTCCTCCGGGTTCTGGGCCACTGGGCCACCTGCTGCAAGTCAATTGCCTTTCTCCACACACTCGACACACCCCGTCACCCACACACAACGCCGCGCCCGTCACACTCGTCGCCATGCTCACCGAGCGCTACCTGCCCACCCTGTACAAGGCCCGGCGCGTCCCCACCAAGCAAGCGGTGTGCCATCTGCGTCGAGCGCACCCGCGGAAAGACCCGGCTGGTCGAGTTGGGCTACGGCGTCTCGGTCCACCTGTGCGAGGGCCACGCCTCGCACCAGTTCCAGACCCAGCGCAGTGGCAGAGACTTCGTGCTGACCCTGCAACGCCTGTGGCACGCCCACGGCTGCCTCACCGTCGCCCGCTCCAAGGCGCTCCGCCGCCACCTCGACTCCTGCACCGGCCGCGAAGCCCGGCCAAGACCCGGCTCCTACGCCTGGCCCGAGCTGCGCGCCACCGCAGAAGCCGCCTTCGCCACCGGCGCACCACGCGACACCGTCATCGCCGCCCTTCACCGCCTCCACCAGACCGGCCCCGCACACCCACCCAGCACCCGCACCATGCGCCGCTGGCACACCGAACGCCGCTGGCTCGCCCGCGGGCCGTGAACGGGCGGCTACACCACGGCGCTCGAGTGCGTGCGCCCGAACCGCAGGTAGAGCGTCGGCACGAGGAACAGGTTGAGCAGCGTCGACGTCACCAGGCCGCCGAGGATGACGATGGCCATCGGGTACTCGATCTCGGCGCCGGGGATCTCGCCGGAGATGACGAGCGGCACGAGCGCGAGCCCCGTCGCCAGCGCGGTCATGAGGATCGGCGCCAGGCGCTCACGCGAGCCGCGCAGCACGAGCTCGGGCCCGAACGGCTGGCCCTCGGCGTCCTGGAGGTGCTGGTAGTGGTTCACGAGCAGGATGCCGTTCCGGGCCGCAATGCCGAACACGGTCAGGAAGCCGACCAGCGAGCCGAGTGAGATCAGGCCGCCGGCCGCAAACGCCGCCAGGATGCCGCCGACGAGGGCGAGCGGCAGCGTGAGGAACGAGAACGTCGCCACCCGCCAGCTGCCGATGCAGGTCTGGAGCAAGAGCAGGATGCCGACCGCGGCCGCAAGCCCGAACGCGAAGAGCCGGCCCTGCGCCTGTTGGCGCTCCTGGAACTCGCCCAGCACCTCGGCGTGGTACTCGTGCGGGAAGCTCACGTGCGCGAGGCGGTCCTTGACGTCCTCGACGACGTCGCCGAGCGGGCGGCCTCGCACGTTCAAGCCGACGTCGATCCGGCGCGAGTTGTCCTCGCGGGAGATGCGGTTCGCGGTCGGGCGCACGGTCACGCTCGCGACCTGCGACATCTTCACGTGGCCGCCGCCGGGAGTGTCGAGCTGGAGGTCGCGGATGCTCTGCACGTCCTTCCGGGCCCCGGGCACGCTCCAGGCGATGATGTCGTACACCTTGTTGTCGACGTGCAGGTCGCTCACCTCGTCACCGGCCACGATGGTTGCAGCCGCCCGGCGGATGTCGCCGGGCTTCAGGCCGTGGTCGGCCGCCTTGTCGAGATCCGGCTCGACCCGGATGTAGGGCACATCCACCTGGAGCTCGGTGCGCAGGTCGACGACGCCCTTGATGCCCTTGAGGGCGGCGTGCACCTGGTGCGCCTTGTCGCGCAGCGTCTCCAGGTTGGGGCCGAAGATGCGCACGGTGACCGCCTCGCTCGACCCGGCCAGCACCTCGTCGATGCGCTCGTTCAGGTACGTCGTCTGCTCGCGGAAGAGGCCGGGGTAGGCGGCGACGGTGTCCCGGATCTGGGTGAGGGTCTTGTCATAGTCGGCGTGCGGGGAGAGGCTGAGCCAGTTCTCGGCGAAGTTGATGCCGTTGATCTCCTCGCCCTGCACCGCGCGGCCGATGTGGGCGCCGAACCCGCGCACGCCGGGGATCGCGCGCAGGTCGCGGCTGGCCCGCTCGACGATCCGGACGACCTCCTGGTGACCGGTGCCCGGCCGGGTAACCCAGAGCGCCAGGAAGTCGCGCTCCTTGAACGTCGGGAAGAGCGACTCGCCCAGGAACGGCGTCGCGGCCACCCCGGCCACCAGCGTCGCCGTGGTCGCGGCGATCACGAGGATCGGGGCGCGTAGCACGCGGTCGAGCGCGGCGGTGTACGCCCGCTGGAGGACGCGGACGAGCGGCGGCTGCCTCTCGTCGAGCGGTGCCCGGCCGAGCAGGAGCAGCGCCAGCGCGGGGGTCACGGTGAGCGCGACCGCCATCGAGGCCAGCACCGCCAGGCCGTACGACGTGACGAGCGGCCGGAAGAACGCGCCGGAGACGCTGCTGATGAAGAAGACCGGCATGACCGCCAGCACGATGATGAGGGTCGCGTACACGATCGCCCGCCGCACCTCGAGCGACGCATCGAGGACGACCGCCATCGCAGGCCGCGGCGCATCCGCGATGCGGTTCTGGCGCAGGCGGCGCACGATGTTCTCGATGTCGATGATCGCGTCGTCGACCACCACCCCGACCGAGATGACGAAGCCGGCGAGCACCATGGTGTTGATGGTCGCCCCGGTCTCGTAGAGGACCATCGCAGCCGCCATCAGCGAGAGCGGGATCGCCGCCAGGCTGATGACCGCCGCTCGCCATTCGAAGAGGAATGCCACCAGGACGACGACCACGAGCAGCGTCCCCAGGAGCAGGGCGTCCGTCAGGTTCGAGATCGAGATGTCGATGAACTCGGCCGGCCGGAAGATGTGGTTGTCGATGTGGATCCCCGGCAGGCCCGGCCGCATCTCGTCGAGCGCCTGGTCGACGCCGCGGGTCACGTCGAGCGTGTTCGCCCACGGGAACTTCTCGACGACCATGAGCAGGCCCTGGTGGTCGTTGATGACGGCATCGCCGAAGAGCGGCTGGTGCCCCCACGTCATCGTGCCCAGATCGGCGAGCGTGAGCGGCGTCCCGTCGGTATCCGTCTTCCCCGAGACCGTCACCTGGGACAGCGACTCCGGCGTGAACACCGGCAGCACGTGATGGATCCCGAGGCGCTGGTTGGGCGTGTCGATGAACCCGCCGACCCGGTTCTTGGCGGCGTCGGTGTACTTGAGCAGCCCGAAGTCGGTCGCGTCGGAGGCGACCGACATCGCGTCGTCGATCGTGATGTGGTGCGCCTTCAGCTTCGCCGGATCCATCTGGAACTGGAGCTGCTTCCAGCGGTCGCCCCAGATCACGACGTTCGCAACGCCGGGCACGGCCATGAGCCGCCACCGCATCGTCCAGTAGGCGATCATCGAGAGGTCGGTCAGGTTGCAGTGGTCGCAGGTGAGGCCGATCTTCATCGCCCGGCTCGTGGCCGAGAGCGGCTGGAGCGTCCAGGGGATGCCGGCCGACGACGGCAGGCTCGGGATCGCGCCGGCGACGCGCTCGTTCACGAGCTGGCGGGCCTCGAGCGGATCGGTGCCGCGCCGGAAGAAGAGCGTGATCGCCGACAGGCCGGGCACGGTCCCCGAGCGCATCACGTCGAGGCCCGGAGTCGAGCTGAGCGTTTGCTCCATCGGGATAGTGATGAGGGTCTCGACCTCCTCGGTCGACATCCCCAGGCCTTCCGTCTGCACCTCGACGAACGGGGGCGCGAACTCGGGGAAGACGTCGACCGGCATGTTGCTGACCCGGGTAGCCCCGAACGCCACCATCCCCACGGCCAGCGCCACGACGATGAAGCGGAACTGCAGGCTCGAGCGGACGATCCAGCGCATCATGCGCGGCGCGCCTCCCGTGATCCGGTGCCGGTGACGGTCACTCGCCCTCGATCGCGAATTCCGTGCCGAGGAGCTCCTCGCCGCCGACCGTCACGACCTCGGTGCCGGCCGGTGGCCCCTTGCTGAGGACGGCCACGTTTCCCTGCACAGCCGCAACCCTGATCGGCGCGCGGACGAACGTCAGAGGCCCGGCGCTGGTGTAGGTCCACACGCCGCCGTCGATGCCGTAGATGACCGCCGAGTAGGGGATCGTGAGCTGCTCTGCCCCGCCCGTGAGCTGGAGCTCGACCCGGAGCCGCTGGCCGGCGTGCACCCCGGCGACCGCGCCGTCCAGCTGATAGGCCAGCGGCCCGCTCGCGGGGGGATCGCCGGCCATCGGCGCGACCAGCGAGTCGCCGGCGACGGAGACCTGAGCCGGCTGCGTCAGATCGACCTTGGCCCGCTCGGCCGCTGGAAGCGTGACCCGCACGAGCATCGGCCCCGCCGGGTTGGGGGTTGCCCGGCCGCTCACGACCAGGCCCTCCTCGACCTGCTGCTCGGTGACCCGCGCCGTCTCGAGGCCGATGCGCTTGGCGGCGTCCTCCGTCAGGACGACCCTGCTGACGTCGGAGTCCTCGACCGGCTCGACCTTGGCGGGCTCGTCGCCCTCGCCCTCGGCCGGCGCGGAGTAGCCGCAGGCGCCCGCCGTGAGGCCCACGGCGACCAGGACGAGCAGGAGTGCTGTGAGGTTACGACGCGGCATCGTGCGTCCTCCAGTGCATCGTGGACAGGTAGACGGCAGGGATCAGGAAGGCGACGACCAGGGTCGTGGTGACGAGGCCGCCGAGGACGATGACGGCGATGGGATGGGCGATCTCCTGCCCGGCGATGGTGCCGGTCACGACCAGCGGCAGGAGCACGACCGCGGTGACGACCGCGGGGATCAGCGTCGACGTCAGGCGCTCCCCGGCGCCGCGCACGACGAGCCCGACGCCGGGCGTCACACCCTCGCGCTCGAGGGCCTGGTAGCGCTCGACCAGCGAGACCAGCCCCCGGGCAGCGATCGCCAGCACGGCCAGGAGCGCGGCGAGCGCCCCGAGCGACATCCCGTCCTGAGCCACGAACGCCGCCAGCACGCCGCCCGAGAGCGAGACGGGCAGGGTCAGGAACATGAGGCCGGCGAGCCGCCAGCTCTGGAACGCCGCCTGGAGCAGGAGCAGGATGCCGATCGCAGCCGCGAGGCCTGCGCCGAACATGCGCCGATGCAGGGTGTCGGCGCTCTTGTAGTTGCCGACGACCTCGGCGTGATACTCGAGCGGGAAGCTCGAGGACTGGAGCTGGCTCTGGATGTCGGCTGCGACCGAGCCGGGGTCGCGCCCGCCCACGTCGACCCCGATGTCGATCCGGCGCGACACCTCGTCGCGCTGGATGACGGTCGGCGTCGGCGCGATCCGCACGTCGGCGACCGTGCCGAGCCGGACGTGGCCGCCGCTCGGGGTGTCGATCACCAGGTTCTCGATGCCGGTCACCGACGACCGGGCGTCGGGCGTCGACCAGACGGTCACCTGGAACACCTTCTGCTCCTCGAACAGGCTTCCGACCTCGAGCCCCGCCAGCACCGTGGCCGCTGCGCGGCGGACGTCTCCCGGCTTCAGGCCGTACCTCTTGGCCTGCTCCAGCCTGACCTCGACCTCGATGTTGGGCTGGTCGAGCTGGCGGTCCATCCGAGCGGCGGACACCCCGTCGATCCCGGCCACCATGTCGCGGACCTTCGACGCGGTCGATTCGAGCGTCCCGAACGAGGGTCCGAAGACACGCACCGTGATGTCGTTCGGCGGGGCCGCATCGAAGCGGCGGACGCGGTCGTCGAGATAGCTCGAGACGCTCTGCGCGATCCCGGGATAGGCGGCGACCGCGTCCTTCACCCGGGAGACCGTCGAGCCGTAGTCCGCGTCGGAGTCGATGGTGACCCAGAGCTCGGCCGAGTTCACGTCCACGACCTGGTCGCCGAGCACCGCCCTGCCGACGTGGGCTCCGACGTTCGCGACGCCGGGGATCCGGCGCACGTCGTCCGTGACCCGGGTCGTGAGCCGTGCCATCTCGGGCTCCGACGTCCCGACGGCCGCACTCCAGCGCACGAGGACGGCCGGGTCCCGGAACGACGGCAGCAGCGACTGGTCGAACGACGGGCCGACGACGAACGCCAGCACCACGGCCCCGGCTGCCGCGCCGAAGACCGCGGGCGGCCGCGTGAGCACGCGTTCCAGGAGCGGCCCGTAGCCGCTCGCGATCCGGCGGACGAGGGGCGACTCGCGCCCGCCGCCGCCGCGCAGATAGAGCAGGTACGCCAGGGCCGGCGTGACCGTCAGCGCGACGATCGTCGACGCCAGCACGGCCAGCACGTACGAGAGCACGAGCGGCTCGGCGACGGCGTGGTCGACGCCCTCGGCGAAGAGGAAGGGCATGAGCGGCAGGAGCGCGATCAGCGTCGCGTAGACGAGCCCGCGCCGGGACGCCGCGGACGCCTCGACGATCGCCGCGCTCAGCGCCGTCGACCGGCCCGCGCCGCGGTCGTCGCGCAGGCGCCCGGCGATCGCCTCCGTCGATGTGACGGCGTCGTCCACGAGCACGGCGAGCGCGATCGCGAACCCGGCGACGACCATCAGGTTGATCGAGTCGCCGCGCACGTCGAGCACCAGCACGCCCGCCATCAGCGAGATCGGGATCGCCAGTGCCGCGATCAGCGCCGCCCGCCACTCGAAGAGCAGCGCGCCCAGGGCGATGAGAAGCAGGATCGCGCCGACGACAGCCGCCAGGGTGAGGTTGTCGATCGACTCGTCGATGAAGGTCGCCGGCCGGGCGATCGACGTGTCGATCGTGATCCCGGCCAGACCCGGGCGCAGCTTGTCGAGCTTCTCCTCGACGCCGCGGGTCACGTCGAGCGTGTTGGCGTTCGGGAACTTCTCGACCACGATCAGGCTGTCCTCGCCGCCCGTCAGGACGGCATCGCCGATCAGCGGCTGGTGGTCCTCGACGACGTTCGCGACGTCGCCGAGGCGGATGGGCCCCGCACCGTCGACCGACACCTTCGAGAGGTCATCGGCCGTCGTGATCGGGAAGATGTGGCGCACCTCGAGCCGCTGCTGGGGCGTGTCGATCCAGCCGCCCGAGCCGGGGGTGGACGCCTGGAGGAAGGTCAGCGGCGAGACCCACATCGCGTTGCCCGTGGTCCGCACGATCTGGTCGAGGGTGATGTGGTTCGCGAGCAGCCGCTCCGGCTGCACCTGCACCTGGAGCTGGCGCTCGCGCTGGCCCCAGATCGAGACGTTCGCGACGCCGGGCACGGCGAGCAGGGCCGGGCGGATGTTCCACCGCGCCAGGATGCCCATCTCGATCGGCGAGACGGTGTTCGACGAGAGGCCGATCATCAGCACCCGGTTCGTCGTCGAGAGCGGCTGGATGATGACCGGCGGCTTGGCCACGTTCGGGATGGCGAACGACAGTGCCAGCCGCTCCTGCACGAGCTGCCGCGCCCGCAGCACGTCCGTGCCCGGCTCGAACGTGAGCAGGATCGACGACAGGCCCGGCACCGAGGTGGAGTGGATGTTCGTGAGCCACGGCGTGCCGTTCAGGAGCTCCTCGAGGTTGAGCGTCACGAGGTCCTCGACCTCGGGTGCCGAGAGGCCGAGCGCCTCGGTCTGCACCTCGATCATGGGCGGGGCGAACTCCGGCAGCGCGTCCACCGACATCTGTCGTGCCTGGTTCGCGCCGGCGGCGAGCACGGCCGCGCCGAGCGCGACGGCGAGGAGCCTGAAGCGGAGGCTCGAACCGACGATCCATCCCAACATGACGGGAGCTTCCCCCTCCCTCGTTGACGGGGCGATGCAGGAAATGGGTATCGCATGTCCGTCACCCGGCCGTCACCGCGGCGTCACCGCCCGCAATGCGCGCGGCGGCGCTCAGGCGGCGGCGACGGGGCCGACGACGCCGGCCTCTTCGCGGAGCAGCCCGCGGACCAGGTCCGTCATCTGCTCCGACGGCTCCAGCCCGAGCCGGCTGCGGGCGAGGTCGCGGTAGAGCCGGAACTGGCGGAGGGCGTCGAACGCATTGCCGTCGGCCAGGTAGACCCGCACCAGGAGCCGGTGCGCGCTCTCGCGCAGCGGCTCGCGCCCGAACGCCGCGAGGCCGGCCTCGAGCGCCTGGCGCAGGCGGCCCTGGGCGATCAGGTGCTCGCAGTGCGACTCGAGCGCCTGGAGCGCCACGTTGCGGAAGTGCTCGCGCTCGACGAGCACCCAGTCGTCGTCCCAGTCGGGCAGCAGCTCCTGCGTCAGGGGCGTCCAGTCGACCTCGGTGCCGGCGCCCAGCGGGACGCTGCCGATGAGGCGGCGCGCCAGGCTGTTTGCCTCGTCCAGGTCGACGCGGACGCCCGGGGCGAGCCGGAGCGAGTCGCCCGTCGACTCGACCAGCCCGAGCCCCGAGCGGTGGATCCGCCACAGCGCCGAGCGGAGGTTGGCGAAGCCGCGCTCCTCGGGCGAGTCCAGCCAGAGCGAGCCGGCCACGTGCACGCGGAGCACCGGGTGGCGGCGGAGCGCGAGGAACGCGACGACCCGGCGCGAGCACATCGGCAGCGGCACCACGGCGCGGTCGCGCGTCACCTCGAAGCTCTCAAGGAGTCGGAGGCACGTGCGCCCCCGGCGACCACCGGCCGGCCCGGTGGGCCGGGGTCTCAAACCCGTGTTCATCTCCCGTTCATGCTCCCCTCGTGACGAGAGTAAACGTTTCGGTCGTCACATGTCAAGAGACGGGTGTTACCCGGCGGCGGGCACGCGCAGCCACACGTCCGCGCCGGTCTCGCCGCGGCCGGCGTGGGCGCTGCCGCCGTGGGCCTCGGCGATGGCGCGCACGATGGCGAGGCCAAGCCCGGCCCCGCCCCGGGCGCGACCGTGATCGTGACGGGAGAAGCGCTCGAACGCCCGGCCGAGGAACTCCGGCGGGAAGCCGGCGCCCTCGTCGGCGACGTGCAGCTCGACCATCGCGCCCGCCGGCCGGGCGGACACGCGAACGGCGCCCTCGCCGTACCGGAGCGCGTTGTCGACGAGGTTGCCGAGTGCCTGCTCGATCCGCAGCTTGTCGCCCTGGAGGCGAAGCCCGTCGGGCTCCGAGGTGACGATCGGCCGGCTCACCGCCTGCGCTCGCCACTCGAACCGGCTCGCGACCGACGTGAGCAGGTCAGCGGCATCCAGCGCCTCCACCCTGAGCGGCAGCCCACCGCCGTGCGAGCGCGCGAGCAGCAGCAGGTCCTCCGCCAGCTGCGCCAGCCGGTCGACCTCCTCGGAGGAGCGCCGCACGGCCTCACGCAGCTCGTCGGTCGAGCTGGAGTGGCGCTGGGCCAGCTCGAGCTCAGTGCGCATGAGCGCGAGCGGTGTGCGCAGCTCGTGTCCGGCGTCGGCGACGAAGCTCC
>JAICKX010000178.1 GCA_025927685.1 Thermoleophilia bacterium
CGAGATCCCGCTCGGCGAGTCGGCGCGTCTTGGCGATGTCCTCATCCATGTCGGACGGAACCAGTGTCGTCGCCGGTTTCGCCGTGTGCTTGCACTGCACCACGAATGCGCCATCCAGCGTGTCGTCCCCGTTTCGGGGTGCCCACCGTCCATAGAAGGCGCCGTCGCGACCGCCGTCCTTACTTGCCAGGAAGGTGGAGACATCTTGTCCAAGCACTTCTCTCACCACGGTGAGGCAAAGATCCTGGAACGCCTTCCACCCCAGGCGCTCCAGCTCGAACAGCGGTCGACTCACGGACACAGTCGCACGCTACTTCACGTCCTGCGACGAGATGACCTTGGCGACCCCCGGGGGGCAACCGGCTTGTCTCGGTCGATTCCTACGGCAACTGGTTCACAGTCATAGCCCGGCCTCATCACACTCTGCTGTTCCATTGAATTCAGATCCCGGCGAGCATACGGACGCCTTGGCGGCATGCCTACGGCGCGAGCAGCACCCGCCCGTAGTGGGCCCGTGTCGCGAGCAGCTCCTGGGCCTTCGCCGCCTCATGGAGCGGCAGCACCGCCTCGATCGCCGGCGGGTCGATGAGGCCCTCGCCGAGCAGGCGGAACACCTCCCACAGCTCGCGGCGGGAGCCGTCGCTCGACCCGATGAGCGAGATCTGGCGGGCGAACAGGTCGATCAGGTCGAGCTCGACGCGCGGGCCCGAGGAGGCGCCGCAGAAGACGATGCGGCCCGTGTTCGCAAGCGCGGTCAGCGCCTCGGGGACCGCCGCCGCGCCGACGTGGTCGACGACCAGGTCGACGCCGCGGCCGCCAGTGAGCCGCCGCACATCCTGCCCCCACCCCGGCTGCGTGTAGTCGACCGCGTGGTCGACGCCCGCGTCCAGCGCCCGCTCGCGCTTCTCGGCGCTCGAGGCAGTCGCGATGACGCGCGCGCCGGCGAACCGCGCCAGCGCGATGGCCGCGCCGCCCACGCCCGACCCGGCCGCCGTCACGAGCACCGTCTCGCCCGCCTCGAGGCCGGCGCGGGCGAAGAGCATGTGGTATGCCGTGAGGTAGACCGACCCCGCCGCGGCCGCCGTCTCGAACGACACCGGCTCGGGCAGCGCGAACAGGTTGCGAGCCGGCGCCACGATCCGCTCGACGTAGCCGCCCGGCCGGTTCACGCCCATGACGCCGTACTCGGCGCACGCCGCCTCGTCGCCCTCCAGGCAGTACGGGCAGCGGCCGCACGAGAAGTCGTAATGGACGTAGACCGGGTCGCCCGCCGCGATCCCGTCGACTCCCTCCCCCACCTCGACGACCTCGCCGGCCACGTCGTAGCCGGGCACGATCGGGAGCGTCGCGCCGTAGGCGTGGCCCACGTCCTCCCGCACCCAGAGGTCGAGCCGGTTGACCGCGACCGCCGCCACCCGCACCACCGCCTCGCCGTACCCCGGCGCCGGCTCCGACACCTCCTCGACCCTGAGCACCTCCGGCCCGCCGTGCTCGCGCATCACGACGGCGCGCATCAGTAGGCCGTCCAGCCGCCGTCGACCATCAGGTTGATCCCGCTCGTGTAGCTCGCCGGCCCGGCCAGGTAGGAGACCGCGGCCGCCACGTCCTCGGGCCGCCCGAGGCGCGCGAACGGAGTGCGCGAGCGCACGTACGCGAGCCCCTCCTCGCTCGCCGACAGGTCGCCCGCCGTCCCCGTCACGATCTTGCCGGGCGCCACGGCGTTGCACAGGATCCCGCGCGGGCCGTAGTCGACCGCGATCTGGCGCGTCATCTGCACGAGGCCGCCCTTCCCGACGCTGTAGGCGAAGTGGCCCGGGCAGCCGACCATCCCGTGCTGGGAGGTGATGTTCACGATCCGGCCGCGGACGTCGCCGTCGAGCGGCTGCTCGAGCATCCGCCGCACGGCATCCCGGCACAGGAGGTACGGCCCGCGCAGGTTGACCGCCATCATCGCGTCCCAGTCCTCCGGCTCCGTGTCGAGGAGCGGCTTCGAGTGGTCGCCGGCCAGCACCGCGTTGTTGACGACCACGTCGAGCGACCCGCACCGCTCGACGGCCGTCGCCACCAGCCGCTCGCAGTCCGCGGCCGAGGAGACGTCCGCGTCCACGTGGACGGCGTTCCGCCCGGCGGCCTGGATGATGTCCTCGGTCGGCTCGCCGCCCGTGACCGGGTCGCGGCGGATATCGCCGAGCACCACGTCGAACCCGTCCTCCGCGAGCCGGATCGCCACCGCCCGGCCGATGCCCGACGCCGCTCCGGTGACGACGGCGCTGCGCTGACTCATCCCGATCCCTCCTCCTGCATACTGACGCCATGCCCGGCGTCGCGTTCGTCGCCCACTGCCTGCTCAACCAGAACTCGAAGACGCACGGTGGCGCCCGCTGTCCCGGCGTCTACTCGCCGCTCGTCGAGGAGCTCCGCGCCGCCGGCTGGCGGCTGGAGCAGATGCCGTGCCCCGAGCTGGCCTTCACCGGCCTGCACCGCTTCTGGGCGGTGAAGGAGCAGCTCGACACCTCCGCCTACCGCCGCCACTGCCGCCGCATCGCGGCCGCCGTCGCCGGCGCCATCGACGTCCACGTGCGCCGCGGCGACGACGTGATCCTGGTCGGGATCGAGGGCAGCCCGTCGATGGGCGTCCACATCACGAGCTCCGACCCCGAGCGGGGCGGCCGGCCGGAGTGGCCCGACGGCTCGGGCGAGCTCTCGCCCGGGAGCGGCATCTTCATGGAGGAGATCGTGGCCGAGCTCGCCGCGCGCGGCATCGAGGCCCCGCACGCGATGGGGATCTCCCACCAGCTGCCCGACCACGACCCGGCCGTCGAGCGCGCGAAGCTGCGCGAGCTCATGGGAGCGCGCTGAGTGGACACCGACGAGCGCGGGTTCAAGGTCGCGCTCGTGGCCGGCGAGCTCCTGAACCCGCACGGCGGCGGCCTGGACGCCCTGGCGGTGCTCGAGGAGGAGGACTGGGGCGCGATCCAGCTCCCGGCGGCCGACTACCCCGACGACGTCGCCCGGCCGCTGCTCGACCAGGCCGCCGAGCAGGCCGAGGAGTTCGCCCGAAACGGTTACACCCTGGCGGTCGTCCGCGGCCGGCCCGGGCTCGCGGAGGCGCTGGCCAGATACGGCGTCGCCCTGCCGCCGACCGCCGACCCCGCGAGCGCGGAGGAGCTGCGGGCGTTCCTGGCCGAGGCCGGAGGGTGACGGCGTGACGGCGAGGGCGCTCGTCACGGGCGCCGCGTCGGGCATCGGCCGGGCCACGGCCGTCCTGCTCGCCGAGCGCGGCGCGGCCGTGGCGTGCCTCGACGTGAACCCAGACGGGCTGGCCGAGACCGCGGCCGCGATCGGCGAGCGCGCCCTGCCGCTCCAGTGCGACGTCACCGACCTGGCCGCCGTCGCGGCCGCGGTCGGGCAGGCGGCCGCCGAGCTGAGCGGGCTCGACGCGGTCGCGAACGTGGCCGGCGTCGGCGACTTCACCGGCGACGTGGCCGAGCTCGCGCCCGAGGAGTGGGCGCGCGTCCTCGCGATCAACCTGACCGGCCCCTTCCACGTCTCGCGCGCGGCGATCCCGCACCTGCGCGCGGCCGGCGGCGGCGCGATCGTGAACGTCAGCTCGCAGTTCGGGCTCGTGGGGTGCCTGGCGAGCCCGGCGTACTGCGCCTCCAAGGCCGGCCTGATCGGCCTCACCCGGGCCATGGCGATCGACCACACGTCGGAGGGCATCCGCGTGAACTGCGTCTGCCCCGGCCCCGTCGACACGCCGATGCTGGCCTGGACCGACGCGACGCCCGAGCTCACCGCCCGGGAGCGGAGCCGCACCCAGGGCCGCAACCTGGCTGGCCGCTCCGGGCGGCCGGAGGAGATCGCCGCCACCATCGCCTTCCTCCTCTCCGCCGACGCCGGCTTCATGTCGGGGAGCATCGTCGCCGTCGACGGCGCCTGGACGGCCGGGTAGCGCCTCACGCGGTCTGGAGGACTCGCCCGGCCGGCAGGTACTCGCCGCGGTGCTCCTCGCCGACCCAGCGCCCCTCGGCCACCACCCGCTCGCCCCGGGCCAGGACGTCGCGCACGACGCCGGGCACCTCGATCCCCTCGTACGGCGTCCAGTCCAGGCCGTCGTTCATCGACTCGAGCGTCAGTCGCTGCGGCGTCCGCGGGTCCCAGACGACGATGTCGGCGTCGTATCCCGGAGCGAGCAGGCCCTTGCGCGGCAGTCCGAAGATGCGGGCCGGCTGCGTGCACGCCGCGTCCACCAGCCGCTCAACGGCCAGGGGATCGTCGCCGCCGAGCGCGAAGCCCAGCGGCAGGCGCGCGCCGATGCCGGGGAGGCCGGTCGGGATCCTGGTGAAATCGTCGCGCACAGGCTCCTTGTCGCGGTCGAGCCGCAGATGGCAATGATCCGAGGCGTAGGTGGTGACGTGGCCCGACCGCAGGCCGTCGAGGAGGGCGGCACGGTCGGCGGCGGTGCGAAGGGGCGGCGTCATCACGTAGCGCAGCGCGTCGGGCCCCTCGTGGTGGGAGCGCTCGAACAGCAGGTGGTGCGGGCACACCTCGGCGTGCACGACCTGGCCGCGGCGGCGGGCGGCGCGGATCTCGCCGAGCGGCGCCTGACCGGTGACGTGGACGACGTACGGCGTCGCGCCGGCCAGGCCGGACAGGACGAGGAACCGGTGGACGCACTCCGCCTCGAGCTCGATCGGCCGGCTGGCCGGGAGCGAGCCGATGCCGAGCTCGCCCGCCTCGACCCGCTGCCGCGTGAGGAGGTCGACGGCGCGCCCGTTCTCGCAGTGGGCGAGGACGACCATGCCGACGTCGGCCGCCTCCTGCATCACCGCGAGCGCGACGTCGTCGTCGGCCATGATCCCGAGCTCGACGTAGGCCAGCCAGAGCTTGACGCTCCCCACCCCGAGCGCGGCCGCCTCGGCGAGGTGGCCCCCCCGGTAGGCGGCCGGCTCCCAGCTGACGGCGTGGAACGCCAGGTCGACGTGGGACTCGGGCAGCTCGTCGGACAGGGTCCG
>JAICKX010000161.1 GCA_025927685.1 Thermoleophilia bacterium
GCGCGCCAGGCGGTCGCCGAGACGGGCGACGCCGGCTCGCCCGCGTCGGCGTACGCCCGCGCGCTGGCGCTCGTCTGTCTGGGCGAGGCGCCGGACGTCGGCGCGATGGTCGCGGCCGGCGGGGCGTTCGCGCGCACCGGCCGCGCGCTGGCGGCGCTGGCGACGTCCGACTCGCCGGCCTACGCGGCCGCCCTCGCCGACATCGTGGCCGACTTCGAGGCCCGCGACCGGCACCTGTCCGGCGTCGCCGTTGCGGACACGGCGCTCGTCCTCGAGCGGCTGGCCGAGCCCCGCGGCATGGCCGCGCGCCCGCAGAGCCGGCTCGTCCCCCGAAACACCGGCGGCTGATGCCAGTGTTTCACGTGCTGAAGCGCCCCTGGACGCCGGTATACTCCTGGTCGACCTGGGGCTATAGCTCAGCTGGGAGAGCGCCACGCTGGCAGCGTGGAGGTCGCCGGTTCGAGCCCGGCTAGCTCCATTTTCGTCGAAGGTGCGTCGCCGTCCCCCGGGTGCGGGCACCGCGATTTGCGTGTCGCCCGCGGCAGGGGTTCACTACACGTGCCCTGTCCACGACCAAGGAGAGTGACAACGATGCGGATCCGCCGACCTCGCGCCCTGCTCTTGGGGTTGCCTCTGCTCGCCGCGCTCGTCCTCCCCGCCACCGCGACGGCCGGCGTCACGATGGTTCGCCACGCCCCGCCCAACCACCGGATCACCCGCAGCACGAGCACGAACTGGGCAGGCTACGCCGCCACCGACGCACGGTTCACGAGCGTCTCCGCCACGTGGGCACAGCCGACGGCGAAGTGCACCGGCGCCACCACCTACTCGAGCTTCTGGGTCGGCCTCGACGGCTACAGCAGCAACACGGTCGAGCAGACCGGCACGGACGCCGACTGCTCCGGCGGATCCCCGGTCTACTACGCCTGGTACGAGATGTACCCGAAGTTCCCGAAGAACCTGTCGCTCGCGATCCGTCCCGGCGACACGATCCATGCGTCGGTGACAACGGACGGCAGCGGCAACTTCACGCTCACGATCACGAACCGCACGACCGGCGGCAGCTTCACCACGAAGCAGAGGCTGAAGCACGCCGCGCTCTCGTCGGCGGAGGTCATCGCCGAGGCGCCGTCGAGCTCGGGCGGAGTGCTCCCGCTGACCAACTTCGGCACGGTCGGTTTCAGCGCCGCGAACGCCAACGGCCAGGCCATCGGCAACTTCAAGACTGACCCGATCACCATGGTCACGTCGAGCGGGACGGTCAAGGCGAGCCCAAGCTCGCTCTCGGGCGGCACCGCCTTCTCGGTCACCTGGAAGCACGCCTGAGGGTCGGCGGCCGGACGGCCGCGGCCCAGATGAGCAGAGCTCCGGCGCGGCCATGTGGTGGTGCCCGCGCCGGAGCTCGATTGGCGGTGGTGCTGCTACAGTCGCCGCGATGGCACTCGCGGAAGAGCCTCGCGTCGACGTCCTCCGGCAGGCCAGGATCGACCTGGCCGCGGCGCTCCGGGCGGCCGCGCTCTACGGCTACAACGAGGGCATCGACAACCACTTCAGCTACGCCGTCCCCGGCCGCGACGACCTGTTCCTCCTGAACCCGTACGGGCCGGACTGGTCGGAGCTCTGCGCGTCCGACCTGATCGCCGTCGACGGCGACGGGAAGATCGTGGACGGCGAGGGCGAGTGGGAGATCACGGCGTTCATGATCCACCGCGGCGTGCACCGTGCCCGGCCGACGGCCCGCTGCGTGTTCCACACGCACATGCCGTACGCCACGGCGGTCTCGACCACGGAGGGCGGGTTCGTCCCCGCCCTGAGCCAGGCCGCCATGCAGTTCCACTCCCGCGTGGAGACGTGCCCCTACGGCGGCCTCGCCCACGCCGCCGACGAGGGCGAGCGGATCGGCGCGGCCGTCGGCGACGCGACCTGCGTCGTCATGCTCGAGAACCACGGCGTGATCGTGATCGGGACCGACCCGGCCGAGGCATGGTCGCGGCTCTACTTCCTCGAGCGGGCGTGCGAGGTGCAGATCCTGGCCCAGTCGACGGGCCGCCCCCTGATCGCCGTCCCGGACGAGGTCGTGCGCATGACGGCGGCGCAGATGCAGCGCGATGACGTCGGCCCCGGCAAGCTGTTCGAGGCCATCAAGCGCCGGCTCGACCGCGAGAGCCCGGGCTACGAGCGCTAGCGTGAGCGACGACCGCGGCTGGCTGACCGACGAGTACCCGGAGCTGCGCACCGGCCCGCCGTGGGTGATGGAGGAGATGATCCTCGCCGAGCGCGACCTTCCGTCCGCGATCCTCGACGGGGCGGGCGAGGAGACCGCGCAGGTGGCGGCCGCCATCCGCGACGCGGTCTCACTCGGCGCCCCCATCGTCGTGACCGGCTGTGGCACCTCCGAGCACGGCGCGATGGCAGTGGCGGCGCTGATCGCCGACGCGATGCCGGCCGCCTGGGTGGAGGCCCGCGAGGCGCTCGACGCCGCGGTGCGGCCGCCACGCGCCGGAGGCCTCTGCATCGGAATCTCCCACGACGGCGGGACGCGGGCGACGCGGCTCGCGCTCGAGGCCGCCCGGAAGGCCGGCGCCGTCACCGCGGCCGTCACGGCCCATCCGGCGACGAGCGTGCCCGAAGCCGCCGACTATGTCGTCGTGACGCCCTTCCACGACCGGTCCTGGTGCCACACGGTGGCCTACGTGAGCGCGATCCTGGCCGGCGCCGGCATCGCCGGGTCCGGCGTCCCGGCTGCACGCCTGACCGAGGCGATCGAGGCCGTCGTCACCTGCCGGCCGGCGATCGCCGACGCGGCCCGATCGATCCACGGCGGCCGCCGGATCCTGACCGCCGGGCTGGGCGCCGACTTCGTCACCGCCCGTGAGCTCGCGCTCAAGATCGAGGAGGGCGCGCGCATCCCGGCCAACGCGCACCGGCTGGAGACCACCCTTCACGGCCACCTGGCCGGATGCGACGCCGAGTCGACGGCGCTCGTCCGCGTGGCCCTCGACCCGGCCGGGGGGGAGCTCGCCGCCGAGCGCGCCGCAGACCTCGACGCGGCGCTCGGCGTCATCGGGATCCCGGCGGTCGTGCTCGGCGAGCCGCTGGGCATCGCGCCGGCCGCCTCGGTCGTCGAGGCGCTCCTCGCGGGGGCCGTCGGCCTCCAGCTTCTGACGCTCGAGCTGGCCCACGCCGCCGGGACGAATCCCGACCTCATCCGGCGGGAGGAGCGCGCCTATCGCGAGGCGGCCGCCGCCGCAGAGCGGCCGTGAGAACGTCCCTCCTCGACCGGCGCCCCGCCTTCAGTCGCTCCTCCTAGGAGGCGTCGTCCTCGCTCTCGTGGCGCCCGGAGACGAGATACGGCGCCTTCGACCTGGCGGAGGGAACCGTCTACCCGGCGCTCTACCGGCTCGAAGGCGCAGGGCTCCTGACGAGCTCCGAGACCGTGGTCGACGCGCGCCGCCGGCGGGTGTACCGGCTCACGCCCGCGGGCGAGGAGGCGCTGGCGGATCGCGTGGCCGAGTGGAGGAGCTTCACGCGGGTCGTCGGCCGGACGATCGAGGCGCACGCGTGACGGGCGATCCCATCCGGGACTATCTATCCGCCCTCGACACGAAGCTGCGGGGCCGGCCCAACCGGGACCGGCTCCTGGCCGAGGCCGAGGACCACCTGCGCGAGTCCGAGGCGGCGCTTCGCGCCTCGGGGCTCGATGCCGGCGAGGCCGCCCGGGCGGCGGTTGCGAACCTCGGGCCCGCACGCGACGTTGCGGCGGCGGGCGGCGGCCGCGTTGCGGTGGCCGGCGTCCTCGGCGCCGGAGCGGTCGTCTCCGTCGGCCTCATGATCGCGGCGGCCGCCAAGGAGCCGCCGTACCGGGACGCGCCTCGTCCCGCACTGCCGCTGCATCTCTTCTTCGCCGGCCTCGGCGTAGCGGTCTTGACCGTCTGTGTGGCGTGGATCGTCAGAGCGTGGTCGAACCCGCGCGCGACCCGCGGCGCGGTCGTGCGCGGCGCGATGCTCACGGCGGGGATGGCCGTCGTGGCGGCCCTCGGCGAGCTGGCCGTCCACGAGGGCAAGGAGCGCATCTACAAGATGCACTGCGTCCGCGACGGCGAGCCGCCGCACAAGCTCTTCTGCAATCCGCAGGGCGCGCGCGACTACACGACGGCGGAGCTCCATGCGCTCGTGTGCGTCGGCATCGCGGCGGCCGTCCTGGCGCTCACCGCCTACGCGATGGCCCGCCACGCGCGCCGTGAGCGCGAGCGGCTCGGTGGCGGCGCTCCGTCAGCGTCTGAGGCCGGCGCTCAGCCGTACCGGTAGACGGCGACGTAGTCGACCTGGAGGGCGACCCGAGGCGGCGTCGTCGAGTTCGGCATGACACCGCTGAACCCGTTGGTGCCGGTGTTCGTCTGCATGACGAGGTGCATCGGAGCCGACGGGATGTGATGGCGGAAGTCGGCCCACCGGCGCCCGTCGAGCTTCACGGTGATGCGGCTCGGCCTCCACGAGAGCGTCATCGTGTGCCAGCGGGTGAAGTTGGCGCGCACGCGAGCGTGGACGCGCGTGTTGCCGTAGTGGAGGGTGGCCGTCTCGATCCGGCGCGCGCCGCCCTTGTCGGACGATTCCTCGATCCAGTCGATCACCGTGCCGCTGCCGCTGGGGCGAAGCGCCACGTCCATCCCGACGCCGACGCCCTTCCGCATCCGGAACCGCACGACCCAGCGGCCGTACGTCTGGTTCACCATCCGGGCCATCGAAACCCCGCCCGAGACCCAGCTGCCGCCGTAGTTCCGGTCCCTGTAGGTCTTGATGCGAAGCGCGCCGTGACGGGCGACGACGTGCGAGGGCGCCCAGCGCGAGTCCTTGCAGCAGCGCGGGACGCCGTCGTAGAGCGTCCACGTGTGCCGCTTGAGCGCATGGCGGAACTGCTGGTAGAAGACCCGGTGCTGGAAGGGGTTCGCGGACGCCTGCGAGGCGAGGACGAGCGAGGCGAGCATGGCGACGAGGAGCGTCGCCGCGGAGAGTCGGCGCGTTGACATGCCGGGATCATCGGCCACCGGGTTGCGGATCTGCGCCCTCCCGCCGGATTCTCACAAGGTCCTTAATGGCCGTTTACAAGATCCTGGAAGCCCGCCCCGCGCAGACGGGCGTTGACTACGCTGCCCGGAGAGTCGAAAAACGGAGGGAGCTTCTCCATGTGCCGGTCCATCCGCCCGCTTCACAACTACGATCCGCCGACCTCGGCGAGCGAGGTCGAGGAGGCCGCGCTCCAGTACGTGCGCAAGATCAGCGGAATGCGAAAGCCCGCGCGCGCGAACGAGGAGGCGTTCGACCGCGCCGTCGCCGCGATCACGGAGGCGTCCGCGCAGCTTCTCGACGAGCTCGTCGCACATGGCCCGCCGAAGAGCCGGGCGCGCGAGATCGAGCGGGCCCGGGAGCGCGCCGCCGCCCGCTTTGCCGCTCCGGCGGCCTGACGCGTGGAGGAGCGCGCCCTGGGCCGAAGCGGCCTGACCGTGCCCGCCGTCGGCATGGGGACGTGGCAGACCTTCGACGTCCGCGGTGCCGACGCGGAGCAGAACGTGCAGCGCGTGGTCGCCTCCGCGATCTCCGCGGGCACCACGCTGTTCGACAGCTCGCCGATGTACGGCGAGGCGGAGCGCGTCCTGGGCGCCGCGCTGGACGGCCGCCGCGGCGACGTGCTCGTCGCGACCAAGGTGTGGGCCGACGACGACGCGGAGGCCGCCGGGCAGGTCGAGCGCGCGCTGGCCTGGTTCGGGGGCCGCATCGATCTGTATCAGGTCCACAACCTCGTCGGCCTCCCGCGACGCCTGGCCGAGCTCGAACGGCTTCGCGACCAGGGCGCGGTCGGCGCCGTCGGTGCGACGCACTATCAGACGAGCCGGTTCGGCCGGCTCGAGGAGGTGATGCGCAGCGGCCGGATCGCGGCGATCCAGGTGCCGTACAACCCGATCGAGCGTGAGGCCGAGGAGCGGATCCTGCCGCTGGCAGACGAGCTCGGGATCGGAGTCGTCGTCATGCGCCCGCTGGCCAAGGGCGAGCTGCGCGCCGCCGTCCCACGGCCGATGACCTGCGACCGCTCGAGCCGTTCGGCATCTCGACCTGGGCCCAGGCGCTCATCAAGTGGGTGCTGAGCGACACGCGCTGCCACGTCGCGATCCCGGCCACCTCGCGGCCGGAGCGGGCGGCCGAGAATGCC
>JAICKX010000052.1 GCA_025927685.1 Thermoleophilia bacterium
GAGGCCGGCCCGGCGGCCGTCGCCGCCGGCCAGGCGGGAGCGGCTCCGGCCGCCGCCGCCCCGGGCCCGGTCGCGGCGCCGGCAACGGCCCCGGCCGCGCAGGTCACCACCCCGCCGGCGGCTGCGGCGCCGGATGCGCCCGCCGCAGCGAGCACCGCGGCCGGCGACCCCGCCAAGCCGGCGACCGCACCGCACGCGGCCCAGAAGCCGGCCGCGGACGCCGCGGCTCCGGCCGAGGCGGCCCAGGCGGCCGAGACCGCCGTCGCCGGCGCGCGTTCGCACCGTCCCGGGAAGGCCCGGGCCGTCCGCGCAGAGCACGTCCCCGGACCTCCCGGCGAGAGCACCCGCCCGCATGCCGTCCGCGCCGGGGCACCCCACGCCGCGGGCCCCGGCCGCACGACCGTGCAGGCCCAGCCGGCGGACCGCCGCTCCGCCGAGGCCCCGGCTCAGACGCAGGCGGCCGATCCTGCCGACCAGCAGACGCCGGTCACAGCCCGCGCCGACGCGCCGGCCCGGATCGGCGACCGCCCCGCGGCCGACCAGCCGCAGCAGGCCACGGCCCCGCGTGTGCGGGTGCGCGACGTGCCCGACGTGGCCCGCGCCACCCTGCGGGTCGCGGTGCGCCAGAACGGGAGCGCCATGGCCCGCATCAGCCTGCACCCGGCCGACCTCGGGGGCGTCCGGATCACGATGCGCGTCCACGACGGCGCCGTGTCCGCGACGCTCGCGGCCGAGACGCCGGCGGCGGCCCAGGCGCTGACGCAGACCGCGTCCGACCTGCGCCGCTCGCTCGAGGGGCAGGGCCTTCAGATCGCCTCGCTCGACGTCCACGTCGCCGGTGACGGCCCCGCCTCGAGCGGCGACCGCCGCCAGGGGTCGGACCTCGCGCGGGCCATGAGCACCACCACCGACCGGGCGGCGTCCGAGGACGTCGCCGACATCACGACCGAGCTCCACCTCGTCCCGCTCGGGACGCAGGTGGACGTGCTCGCCTGAGGAGGGAACGATGAGCTCCGTCACACCGACCACGGCCGGCGCCCTTGGCACCGCCGCGGCCGGCACGAACCCGAATGCCATCCTCGGGAAGGACGACTTCCTGAAGCTCCTGGTGACCCAGCTCCAGCACCAGGATCCGATGAACCCCATGGACGACAAGGACTTCATGGGCCAGATGGCGCAGTTCTCGTCGCTGGAGCAGATCACCAACCTCGTCGAGGCGACGCAGCAGCAGGCCTTCTCGAACCAGATGTCCCAGGCCGTCGGCCTGATCGGCCATCAGGTCGCGTGGGTCGCCGCCGACGGGACCAACGGATCCGGCACCGCTTCGAAGGTCTCGGTCTCCGGCGGCGCGATCCAGATCACCGTGGGCGATTCCCAGATCACCCCCGACGAGATCGTGCAGGTGTCCTGACCGGATGTCCGCCGAGCCCGTCCGCCTCAACCCCGCACTGGCGCCTCCCGGCGTCGGCGCTCCCCGGCCCACGCCGGCGGCTCCGGCCGCCGACGGCGCCGGCACGAGCTTCGAAGGGGTGCTGCGGGCGAAGCTCGATCAATCCGCCCCGATCCACTTCTCGGGCCACGCGCTCGAGCGGCTCAAGCGGCGGGGGATCGACATGGGCGAGGCCACCATGGGCAGGCTGGAGGAGGGCGTGAACCGGGCCTCCGCCAAGGGCGCCAGGGAGGCCCTGGTGCTGATCGACAGCACCGCCTTCGTCGTCTCGGTGCGGAACCGCACCGTGATCACCGCGGTCGGCGCGGACCAGATGCGCGACCGCGTCTTCACCAACATCGACAGCGCAGTCATCAACTAACCACGAACGACACGCGCCGCACGGGCTGGACCTCGCTGAGGAAGCCGGCGGCCAGAAGGGAAGCGATCCCCATGATGCGAGGAATGTTCGCCGCGATCAGCGGCCTCAAGGTCCACCAGATGATGCTGGACGTCACGGCCAACGACATCGCGAACGTCAACACCATCGGCTTCAAGGCCGAGCGCACGAGCTTCAAGGACGCCCTTAGCCAGATCCAGCGCGGCTCGAGCGCCCCGTCGGCGACCCTCGGCGGCACCAACGGTGCCCAGGTCGGCCTCGGCGTCCAGCTGAACGGCATCGACAACCTGATGTCGTCCGGCGCCGTCCAGTCGACCGGGAACGCACTCGACTGCGCGATCCAGGGCGACGGGTTCTTCCGGATCACGGACGACCCGACCGGCTTCGGCAATGTCCTCTACACGAGGGCGGGGAACTTCTCCCGCGACGCCAACGGCGACATGGTGACGCCCGAGGGCTACTACATCGTCGGCTACACGATCGACCCGGTCACCGGCGCGCCGACCTCGACCGAGACGACGATCAACGTCCCGGCGAACACGAAGTCGGTGACGATCGGCCAGGACGGCGTCGTCACGACGATCGACGCCGCGGGCGCAGTCACCCGCGTTGCCGCCATCTCGATGGCGAAGTTCCCGAACAACGAGGGCCTCGAGCGCGTCTCGGGGAACAAGTTCGCCGCGTCGAGCAACTCCGGCGCCGAGTCGGTCGGCACCGCCGGCACGAACGGCCTGGGCACGCTCTCGCCCGGTGCGGTCGAGATGTCGAACGTCGACCTCGCGCAGGAGTTCACCAACATGATCACCGCGCAGCGCGGCTTCCAGGCGAACAGCCGCATCATCTCCACCGCCGACGAGATGCTCCAGGAGCTCGTGAACCTGAAGCACTAGGCCGGACAGGGCCCCGCGGCGGCGACGCCGCGGGGCCCTCCCCACTCCCGGAGACTCCTCATGATCCCCCTCCACCGCATCACCCAGCCCGACCACGAGCTCTACGTCAATCCCGAGCTGATCCAGACGGTCGAGGCCACCCCCGACACGGTCATCTCGCTCACGAACGGCTCGAAGTTCGTCGTCGCCGAGACGCCGGCCGAGGTGGCCCGCCTCATCCGCGACTGGCGGGCCGGGATCATGGCTGCAAGCGGCGAGCACGCGGGCGGCACCGTCGTGCCGCTGCGCCAGCTTCGCCCTAGAGCGTGATGAAGAACGAGCAATCGTGGCCGATTACCTGAACAATCGTCGTTCCCCGCAGCCACGGACGGCCGCGGCCCCCACCCGAAGGATCGGAACCCCGTGAAAGCCATCACCGCCATCGGCATTGCGTGCGCATTCGGCGCGCTCTTGCTCTCGAGCATCATGGAAGGCACCCAGCCGATGGCCTTCCTCAACATCCCGGCGCTCCTGCTCATCGTGGGAGGCACGTCGGGTGCCGTCATGGCGTCGACGAACTTCCAGACGTTCATGGGGATGCCGAAGGCGATGATCATGAGCTTCAAGGGATCGAGCGTCGCGTCCGGCGGGGTGATCCACGAGATGGTCGCCCTGGCCGAGAAGGCCCGCCGGAACGGCCTCCTGGCCCTCGAGGAGGACGTCGCCAAGGTCGACGACGCCTTCACGAAGAAGGGCCTCCAGCTCGTCGTCGACGGCACGGACTCCGATCTCGTCCGAACGATCCTCGAGTCCGAGGTCGACGGGATGTCGCAGCGGCACGGGCAGATCGCCGGCATGTTCACGACGGCCGGCGGGTTCGCGCCGACGCTGGGCATCATCGGCACCGTCATGGGCCTCATCCACGTGCTCGAGAACCTCTCGGCACCGTCGACCCTGGGCCCCGCGATCTCCGGCGCGTTCATCGCCACGCTCTACGGCGTGTCCAGCGCCAACCTGATCTTCCTGCCGGTCGGCAACAAGCTGAAGGAGATGTCCGCGGCCGAGGTCAACCACCGCTACATGGTGCTCGAGGCGATCCTCTCCATCCAGGCCGGCGACAACCCGCGCGTCCTGGCCGAGAAGCTCGAGGCCTACATCGCGCCCGCGCAGCGCGGCGCGCCCGAGAAGGGCGCCCCCGCGGTCGCCGCGGTGCCTGACGAGGAGCGCAAGGCGGCGTGAGCGGTCACGCGCGCAGAGGCCGCCGGGGAGGCGGGCACGGAGGCGGCCACGAGGGCGGCGACGAGCGCTGGCTGCTCACGTACGCCGACATGATCACGCTGCTCATGGCGCTCTTCATGGTGCTGTTCTCGATCTCGTCGGTGAACATCTCCAAGTACCAGGTGCTCCAGCGCGCCCTCCAGAAGGCGTTCATGGGCGGCGTGCTCGACGGCGGCAAGAGCTTCCAGCAGGGCGAGCCCACGCGCATCCAGGGGGTGCAGTCGGCGACGGCGAGCCAGCAGATGGACTCGAGCTTCCAGATCATGTCCCACAGCCTGATCGGGAAGGTCGCGCCGGCCTCGCAGGCTCAGCGGGCCGCGGCCAGGAAACAGGCCGCCGAGGAGGAGTCGAACCTGGAATCGATCCAGCGCCAGGTGGCCTCCTACGCCCACCTGCACGGCTTCTCGGGCCTCATCAAGACGTCCATCGACCAGCGCGGCCTCGTGATCCGGCTCCTCACCGACAAGGTGCTCTTCGACTCGGGCCACGCCACGCTCAAGCCGACGGCCACGCCGATCCTGACCGAGGTGTCGCACCTGCTCATGAGCACGAAGTTCTCGAACGGGATCCGCGTCGAGGGCAACACCGACAACGTGCCGATCTCCGGGGGCGAGTTCCCGTCGAACTGGGAGCTCTCGACGGCCCGCGCCAACGCCGTCCTCGAGTTCTTCATCCACCACGGCGTCTCCGAGCGGCGGCTCACGGTGGCCGGCTTCGCAGACCAGAACCCCATCGCACCCAACGACAGCGCCGACGGCCGCGCGCTCAACCGCCGCGTCGACGTGGTCGTGCTCCGCGACGCAACCCAGTCCCAAGGAGCGACCTCCCCATGAAGGGCAAGCTGAAGATCATCCTCCCGGTGCTGCTGCTCGTCCTCGCCGGAGGCGGCGGCGCCTACAAGTTCCTGCTCTCCGGCGGCGGCTCGGGCAAGAAGGCCGCGCCGCCGAAGGTCGCGGGCGAGCTCCTGCCGCTCGCGCCCGACTTCACCGTGAACCTCGACGGCGGCCACTACGGCAAGGTCACGGTCGCGCTCGAGATGGAGGGCGCGATCCCGAAGCCGGCCGAGGGCGCGACCACGGCGACGCTGAAGGAGAACGCCGTCGTGCGGTCGATCGTGACCAACGACCTGACCGGCCTCACCACGGACGAGCTGATCCAGCGCGGGACCCGCGAGAAGCTGCTGAAGGACATCCTCAAAGATCTCCAGTCGCAGACCGATGAAAAGGTGACGCACGTCTTCTTCACCGACGTGGTCGTCCAGTAGGACCGAGACGATGACCCACGAGACCCCCAACGTTCCCGCAGAGATGGCCCTCGAGCCCCTGACCGACGCCGCCGTTCCGGCCGCGCCGGCGGGCTCGCCCGAGCCGGCCGGCCTCGACATCGTCCTCGACGTGCCCGTAGAGTTGGCGGTCGAGATCGGGCGCACCGAGATGACGATCGGCGAGACGCTCGAGCTCGGGCCGGGCTCCATCGTCGTCCTGAACCGGATGACGGGCGAGCCGGTCGACCTCCTCGTGAACGGCCGCCGCATCGCGCGCGGCGAGGTCGTCGCGATCGACGAGCAGTTCGGCCTTCGCATCACCACGGTCGTCACGCCGGACAAGCGGCTCGACGCGGCGGCGTAGTCAGCCGCCGAGCGCCGCGTCGATCTCGGCAGCCGTCCGCCCGTCGATCTCGACGACCTTGTCGCGCGAGGCCGGGCCGGCGACGACGCGGACGGCGGCCGTCGGCACGCCGAGGAGATCTGCGAGGTGCAGGAGGAGCGCCTCGTTCGCGCGGCCCCGCTCCGGCGGGGCCGCCACCCGAACCCTCCAGCCGGAGCCGTAGCGGGCGGCGACCTCGGTGCGGCGCGCGCCGGGCGACACGCGGACGGAGATGCGCACCGGCATCCGTTGAGCCTAGATCAGGCGGCGGCGGCGGGGTACTCGACCGCGCCGGCGATCGGCGGCAGGTCGGCGAAGGGAACGTCGGCCGGGTCGGCGGGCGTGCCGTCCGGCCCGTGCGTGATCCGCACGGTCGGCCGGTCGGGCGCGTCGGACGGGAGCGCGGCGACGATGCCACGGCTGCCGTCGGCGAGCTCGACCTCCGTGCCGGCCGGGTACGGCGCCACGAGCTTGCGGAAGGCCGCCACCACCTCGGGGTCGAACGCCGTCCCGGCGCCCTCCACGATGACGCGGTAGCCGACGTGCGCGGGAGCGGCGGCGCGGTAGGGGCGGGCGCTCGTCACGGCGTCGTAGACGTCGGCGACGCTCGCGATCCGGGCGAACTGGGCGATCTTCGACCCGGCCCGGCCGTCGGGGTAGCCGCTCCCGTCCCAGCGCTCGTGGTGAGAGCGGACGATGCTCTTGGCGAGCGCGCTCACGGTGTGCCCGGGCAGGAGCTCGACGCCGGCCACCGGGTGCTGGCGCATCAGCTCCCACTCGTCGGCGTCGAGCGGGCCCTGCTTCTGGAGGACGGGCGAGGGCACGACGAGCTTTCCGATGTCGTGCAGGAGGAGGCCCACGCCGAGACTGGTCAGCCGCTCGTCGATCCCGGTGAAGACGCGCCGGCCGCGGTAGTTCGGCCAGCCGTAGAGGTTCAGCACACGCCGGCCGAGGACGAGCCCGAGCACCGTCACGTCGATGGAGTGCTGGAGCGTGTAGGCGTCGGCGCCGGCCAGGTCGGTCAGGGCGAGCACGGCGTCGCCCGAGGCCGCGATGTCGCGCGCGATCAGGTGCGCGATCTGCTTCAGGTCGCCGATCGCCTTGTCCGAGACGGTCTCGCCGTTCCCGAGCGCGCTCGGGATGTCGTCGTAGGCCCGCTGGAGGGCGCTCTCGGCCTCGTTCCGGGTGCGCTCGGTGAGGACGTCCGGCACCTCGATCCCGGCGCTCAGCTCGTCGTCGATGTAGACGGCGTTGATCCCCTGGCGGATCAGGGCGTTCCGGTACACGGGCGTGATCGCGGTCCCGGCTCGGAGCAGTGGCGCGTGCTCGGCCAGGCCGGTGCGAACGTCGCGCCCCAGGAGCGCGCCGTCGGGAACTCGTGCTGTCGACATCAACCGCATCGTCCGCCGCTCACTTTCCAGCTAGACAACACACCTGTCCATGTCATCGGCGAGCGGCGGGGGCGGTTGAGAGCCGGCGCCGAGTATCCGCCGCTGGGCGTGGGCCACTCTCCCGTGCGAGCGAGTGCCAGTTGGCCGTCCCCGCCCGCCAACGTCGACCCGACCGCTCCGCTCCTTGTCAGTGCCCGCCGCCGGCGATGAAGATCGTCGGGCCGGCCAGGAACATCGCGATCCCCGCGAGGGACAGGCTCGGCCGCGGCTCGCGACGGCTCCAGACCGCGGCGGCGAGCGCCAGGCCGGCCACGAGCACGATCCACCACGCCGGGAGGATCCCGCCGTCGGACATGCGCCGCAGGGTGGGCGCGTAGTACGGGTCGTAGGAGAGGTAGCGGGCGACCACCGCGCCGGCCGTCGCCACCGCCGCGAGCGGCAGGCCGCGCGCCGCGGCGTCCACAAGCGGTGTGCCGGCGAGCGCGACGAGGAGCGGGCCGGCCAAGAGGAGCGCCGCGGCGGCCGTGACGAGAATGATGTCGCGGACGCTCCAGCCGCCGTCGGATGCTCCGAGCCCCACGACCCTGAGCGCGACCGCGTTCTCCGACACCATCGCCGCCGTGACCACGAGCGTCAGCGCCGCCGTGAGCGCCAGAACGGCCCTCTTCGTCGCTCGTCGCTCCAACCCTTCCATATCACACATGGGTAGTGGGTCGCTTTGAAATCGGCGGTAGCGTCCCGCGGTAGGGTGCGCGGGTGGTAGCCGCTCTCCCCAACCTCCACGACGCGATCCTCCACACGGTCGTGATTGATTGGGAAACGGCCGTTGCGCGGTGCAATCTGAACGTGTGGTTCGGCAGTCCTCTGGCTGACCCATCGGCCGAGATGCTGCCGATCACGGTGACACTTACGGGTCTGAAGGGCGCGACGATACCGCGAGGCGAGCCTTGGGGTCCGAGCATCTACGTCAACTCCGGCGAACTGCGCAAAGATGAGGGAGCGGTCGAGTTCTGGTTGGAGATGCAGAGCGGCGACGAGATCGTTGTGCGCGCTGCGGCTGCCGAAGTCACCCCGTCCTCTCGCTGACCACCAGCGCCGTGCTACCGTATAGGGATGCCTGACCGCTCTGGCAAGCGACCTCGCGATGTGAACGAGCTTGCGAAGCAGCTCGTGGGCGAGGCAACGGGCGAGATCGAACCTCCGGAGCCTGCGCCTGAGAAGCACGCTGCTGCGGTCGAGTTGGGTCGCCGCGGAGGCTTGCGAGGTGGCAAGGCTCGTGCGGCCAAGATGACGCCCGAGGAACGGAGCGAAGCGGCGAAGAAAGCCGCCGCGGCGCGGTGGCGCAAGTAGACGCGACCTAGGTATCGTCGACCTCACCATCGGATCCGTAGACCATCGGGAAGATTTGGCCGGCTAGGGTCAACCACTTCTCTTGTTCGGCCGAGGACCACTCGCCCGAAGCGGGAATCCGACGAAATAGGCCGACGATCAGAGGGTCGTATTCGCCGGAATCGAACGACGGTTGCCGACGCGCCTTGTCATCGTGCTTCTTCGGTTCGTCCGCCTCTACTTGCGTCGAGCGAGGTGCAACTAGCCGATCCTTCCCCTGCTTGAAGAACCCTGCCTGCTCAGCGGAGCGCGTGAATACCTGGCGAGCCTTCCCAAGCTGCTTGTCGCTTACCCCGAGCTCGCGCATTTCGGATTCGATCCCCCGGTCACCGGGCAAGGTGCTGCCCCTGTGCCGATCGTAGATCTGCTCGTACAACGGGATTCGAAGGAATGCCTTCGCACGAGCCTGAGACTCGGTGCGAGGGTCGAGAATTTCTTTGCCCAGAGTCGTGAGGGACGCATCGCCGCGACCCTCCACGAGGCCGAACAACTTTGCTGCGGCCATCTTCATGCGGAACCCGCTGCTCGTGACCTTCGTGCCCAGACCAGCCGCGATCTGGTCTTGTGAAGCGTTCCCGCCAAAATCGTCGTGGATTACCCGCGCGACCGCGAACGCATCTGTCAGATCGCTGTAGGGGAACTGGATCGTCGACCGTTCGCGCGATGCAGGGCGGCCTCCAGAAGCCTCGTCCGCGGTCTGCCCATTCCCAAAGTTGGTTGTGAAGTCGGTCATCGTGGTTCCACCTCCCAGGGATTCGCCGGTAGACTAGTCTACCATGTCTGCGGGATGTGTTGCGGTCCGCAGACAGTCTGGCTAGAATCCGGCCGTATCTGAGGAGGTGGAGACATGTCGCCGCCAAAGAGATAGGGGCCGTTCGCTCGATACCGAACGGCCCCCGGAAGGAGTTGGGAGCGGTTCCTAGGCCAGAATCCCTACTCCGACGGCGTGGGTGGGTGTCGGCAGTATCGGCTGGCACCCGCCACGCGCTGCTCTGTTCTGCATCGTAGCCGTAGACCCTTCCGATGGACAAACCTCGGTCTTGACTATGCCTAACCGCTCTGGCATGATAGTCAGTATGAATCGGCTGACCCCTGCGAAGCGCGCCCAGGTCATCGGCTGCCTCGTGGAAGGCATGTCGATCCGTTCGACGTGCCGCATTACCGGCGTCGCCAAGGGCACCGCGACCAAGCTCCTGGTCGACCTGGGCGACGCTTGCTCGGCCTACATGAACGAGACGCTTGTCGACCTGCCCTGCGAGCGGATCCAGGCAGACGAGATCTGGGCGTTCGTCGGCAAGAAGGCCGCGCGCCAGACGCCCGAGGAGCGCGCCGCATTCGGGACCGGCGACGTGTGGACGTGGGTCGCCATCGACGCCGACACCAAGCTCGTTCCGTCCTACTACGTGGGCCAGCGGACGACCGAGGACGCCTACGCCTTCCTGAGCGACCTGGCAGGCCGCGTGACCAAGCGAATCCAGCTCACCACTGATTCGTGGAAGGCGTACCTCGTAGCCGTCGAAGAGGCGTTCGGCCGCGACGTGGACTACGCCCAGCTTCACAAGATCTACGGCCGCGTGCGCGACCTGGACGCTGAGCGCCGCTACTCCCCGCCCGTCTGCCTCGGGATCGACGTGCGGGTCAAGAGCGGCGACCCCGACCCCGACCACATCTCCACCAGCTACGTGGAGCGCCAGAACCTGACCATGCGGATGGGCATGCGCCGCTTCACCCGCCTGACCAATGCCTTCTCCAAGAAGGTCGAGAACCTGGCAGCGGCGATCTCGATCCACTTCCTGCACTACAACTTCGCCCGCGTCCACAAGACGCTCGGCGTGACGCCCGCGATGGCTGCCGGGGTGTCCGATCACGTCTGGACGCTCTCGGAAATCATCGCACTCCTCGAAGCGGTCGAGGATGCGAAGCCGCGCAAGCGCGGGCCGTATAAGAAGCGCGAGCGGGCAGGGTCAGATTCAAACTGACCCACCACCCACACATGCTATATCGAGCAAGCCGCCCTGACAAGGCCGCAGAACGCACATCGCCCCCCGGGCCCGAATCCGGGGCCCGAGGGGCGATGAAGGCGAAACGCGGTGATGCTAGGCGGCGCGGCGGAGCGTGCCGATCGAGTCGTAGCTCTCGATGTGCTCCTTGAGCGTCCGGCGGATGGAGCTCAGGATCTGCGAAACGCGCGACTCGGAGACGCCCAGGAGGCGGCCGATCTCGGCGCCCTGGAGGTGCTTCACGTAGAGCAGGACGAGGATCGTCTGCTCGCGCTCGGTCAGCGAGGCGATGGCGTCGCGCAGGACCTGCGCGCGCTCGTTGGCAAGCGCCGCCATCTCGGGATCGTGCTCGCCCGGAGGCGCCTCGATCGTGTCGCCGACCTCGACCGGCATGGACTCCTCGGCGCCGCGCGCCGGGGTGTTCAGCGAGAGCAGGTCGGCCCGGGCGAGGCCCTCGAGCTGGCCGCGCAGGTCGCCGACGCCGATCTCGAGCTCGTCGGCGAGCTCACCGTCGGAGGGCAGCCGGCCCGTGCGGGCCTGCCACTCGTCGCGGGCGCGCTCGATGGCGCGGCCGCTGCGGCGCAGCGAGCGGGGCGCCCAGTCCTGGCGCCGCAGCTCGTCCATGATCGCGCCGGACACGCGCGTCCAGGCGTACTGCTCGAACGTGGCGCCCTTGGCCGGGTCGAACCGGTCGACCGCGGCGATCAGCGCGAGCAGGCCGCACGACACGAGGTCGTCGAGCTCGCAGTGGGCGGGAAGCTCGCGCACCTTCCGGCAGGCGAGGTACTTGACCATCGGGGCATACGACAGCACGAGGCGGTCGCGGGCCGCGACGTCACCGTTCTGGATCCAGGCGCGCCAGAGCGCCTCTGCGGTCGACGCAGTGGGGCGCTGGGCCGAGGTGGCGGTTTCCACGGAATTCAACCTCCGCATTACATGGACGACGACGGGAGCTTTTTCGAGCTGAGGTCATACCATTCGAAAGATGTGCAAACACTTTTCGAACAAAGGACGTATCGGCAGCCGCACCCCGGGCTGCCTCCTCGATTTGTGGTAATTCCGCCGCTCGATCGAGGCGCGCCCGACACGCGCACGACGCCCTCAAGCGGCCACGGGTGGTGTCGATTACGGGTGCGCCGTGCGTTCCCCCCAACGTCACGCCCTCCGCGCGGGTCTCATGCGGACGGCCGTAGCTCTGGTCACCATCCTGGTCCTCCTGCAGGCGGCCCCTGCCTGGGCTGCTTCGGCGAAGCACGCGCCCGCCTTCCACCACGACACCACGCCGCTTCCGTCCGGTGTCACTCACTCCTCCGGCGGCTCGAGCGGCGCGACGGGCGTGTCGTCGACGTCGGGCACCGTCGCGCGCACGATCGTCGGCCTGGCGATCGTCCTCGCCGTCGTCTACGGGCTCTACTGGCTGCTCAAGTCCACCGCCAAGTCGCGCGCGTCCCAGAGCGACGAGCGGATCGCGGTGGTCGCGACGACCACGCTCGCACCCAACCGGGCGCTGCACCTCGTCCGCTCCGGTGACGAGCTGATCCTGATCGGGGCCACCGAGCAGTCGGTGACGCCGATCCGGGTGTACTCCGCCGAGGAGGCACGGGCGATGGACATCCAGCTCGCCGCGGCCGCCCAGCTCGCTCAGACCCCGGGCCCGCAGGCAGGGCCGACGGGTGTGATCGAGGCCCTCAGGCGGAGAACCGCCCGGTGAGCGTGCTTCCCCTCCTCGCCGACCACTCGACGACGATCAACCTCGTCGGTGGCGGGAAGGCGATCTCGGCGCCCGTCCAGATCTTCCTGCTTCTGACGCTGCTCGCCGTGCTGCCCGGGGCGCTCCTGATGCTGACCGGGTTCACGCGCATCCTGATCGTGCTCGGCTTCGTGCGAAGCGCGCTCGGCACGCCGACGACGCCGCCCACCCAGGTGCTCGTCGGCATGTCGATCTTCCTCTCGCTCTTCGTGATGGCGCCGACGCTGAAGCAGGTGAACTCGATCGCGGTGCAGCCCTACACGCACCACGAGATCGGGCTCCAGTCGGCGATCGACCGCGGTCAGGAGCCGCTGCGCACGTTCATGTTCAAGCAGACGCGCGACTCCGACCTCGCGCTCTTCGTCTCGATGGCCGACCTGCCGCGACCCAAGACGCGGGCCGACATCCCGACGTACGTCCTCATCCCGTCCTTCATGATCTCGGAGCTGAAGACGGCGTTCCAGATCGGCTTTCTGATCTACCTGCCGTTCCTGATCATCGACATGGTCGTCTCGTCGACCCTCATGTCGATGGGCATGATGATGCTGCCGCCGGTCCTGATCTCGCTGCCCTTCAAGATCATGCTCTTCGTGCTCGTGGACGGCTGGCACCTCGTGGTCCAGAGCCTCGTCCAGTCCTTCCACACCTGACGATGAACGCCGACACCGTCACCAGCCTTGCGATGCAGGCCCTCACGATCACCCTCGAGGTGTCGATGCCGTTCCTGCTCACCGGCCTCGCCGTCGGCCTCGTCGTGTCCGTGCTCCAGGCGGTCACGTCGATCCAGGAGCCGACGCTCACGTTCATCCCCAAGATCCTGGCGACGGGGGCCGTGATGGCGATCGCGGGGCCGTGGATGCTCGACCAGATGCTGGTCTACGTCCACAACCTCTACGTGTCGATCCCGTCCATGGTCGGCCCGTGACCGTCGACCTGCCGGCGTTCGTCTCCGGGCAGCTGCTCGGCTTCACGCTCGTCCTGGCCCGGCTGGGAGGCCTGTTCGTGCTGGCGCCCGTCTTCTCGGCGCACATGATCCCGATCCGCGTCCGGGCCCTGATCGCGATGGCGATCGCGCTGGCGATGATGCCGGTCGCCCTGCACGGCCAGCACGTGCCGACGAACACCGGCGAGTACACGGTTCTGCTCCTGAAGGAGGCCGGCGTCGGCCTCGCGTTCGCGTTCCCGATGGCGATCCTGTCGGCTGCCGTCACGGCCGGGGCCGGGCTCCTCGACACCGTGATCGGCTTCTCGTTCGCGCACCTGGTCGACCCGGTGAACAACTCCCAGAACGCGGTCCTGGGCCAGTTCTACTCGCTGTTCGCAATCATGGTCTTCCTGCTCGCGGGCGGCGACCACATCATGCTCCAGGGGCTCGCGGCCAGCTACCAGGCGCTCCCGGTCACGGCGTTCCCCGACACGGCGAGCCTCTCGGCGCACGCCGCCGGCGCATTCGGCCAGCTCTGGGTGATCGGCCTCGAGATCGTCGCGCCCGCGCTCGTCGCCCTCCTCATCACCGACGCTGCGCTGGGCCTCGTCTCGCGCGCGGTGCCGCAGATGAACGTCTTCGTGGTCGGCCTGCCGGCGAAGCTCCTCGTGGGCTTCACGGTCATCGCCGCCTCGCTCCCGTTCCTGACCACCCGGCTGGGCGACGCGATGCAGCAGTCGGTGGCGCAGGCCGTGCGCACCCTCGGGGGGTGAGCGGCTAGGTGTCCGAGAACCGCACCGAGAAGCCCACTCCCAAACGACGGGACGAGGCGCGCAAGAAGGGTCAGATGGCCCGATCGATGGATCTCAACTCCGCGACCGTGCTCCTCGTCGGCGTGGCCACCCTGGCCATCGTGGCGCCCAGCATGCTGCACCAGCTGACCGAGGTCGTCCGCCAGGGCATCGGCCAGAGCGGCGACCCCGGCCTGGCATCGAAGAGCGAGGGCGGCGCGCTCGCGGGATGGGCGATGCGCTCGACGCTCACGATCATCGCGCCGATCCTGTTCGCCGCCGCGGCCGCCGGCGTGATCGCGAGCGTGCTCCAGAACCGGCCGCGGATCACCGCCACCGCGATCAAGCCGCAGTGGTCGCGCATCAACCCGCGCACCGGCATGAAACGGCTCGCTCCGCCGCAGCTGCTCTTCGAGTCGGGCAAGGCGGTAGCGAAGACGGCCGTCGTCTCGATCGCGGCCTTCCTCGCGATCTGGCCCCGCCTCCCGCAGCTCGCCGCGCTCACGGGCGTCCCGCCGGGCGCGATGCTGATCGAGCTCGCGCGCACCGTGCTCACGCTGGCGCTCTACGTCGGCGGGGCGTTCATGCTGCTCGCCGCCGTCGACTTCGCCTGGCAGCGGCGGAGGCACGAGAAGTCGCTCAAGATGAGCAAGGACGAGGTCAAGCAGGAGACGCGCCAGAGCGACCTCGCCCCCGAGGTGCGCGGCGCGATCCGCCGGCGCCAGTTCGCGCAGGCCCGAAAGCGGATGATCGCCGACGTCGCGACCGCCGACGTGGTGGTCACGAACCCGACCCACTTCGCCGTCGCGCTGCGCTACGACGGCACGAAGCCCGCCCCGGAGCTCGTCGCCAAGGGCGCCGACCTGGTCGCCAAGGCGATCCGCGAGGCCGCCGAGGCCGCCTCCGTCCCCGTGCTCTCGAACCCGCCGCTGGCCCGCGCCCTCCACAAGGAGGTCGAGATCGGCCAGCAGATCCCCGAGGACTTCTTCCAGGCCGTCGCCGAGGTGCTCGCGTTCGTCTACCGCGCCGCCGGACGCCGCCGCGCCGCATAGCACCTAGCGCATCTGGCTAGCGCCGTCGATGTCCAGGACCCGGGTCTGGCCCATGCCGACGGAGACCCAGCGTGGCTTCACGAAGACGATGTTGCCGCGGCCCGGGGCGGCGATCATGGCCCACCGCCCGGGATGAAGCGAGATCCGGTAGTGCCCGGTCGCGTCAACGCGGGCCGACGGGCACGGGCCGATCTGGTTCATCGTGCGGCAGAAGACGAGCCTCCCGCGATAGGCGGTCGTGAAGCAGCTCGACTGCACGAGCCCGCCGCAGGCCGATCCGAGCACGCGCCCCTCGACGATTCCGGGCGCGTGTGGTTGCGAGCTGGCTGCCGTCGGCACCGATGCGGAGCCACCGAGGCAGCCGGACGCCGTCACGGCGATCACCACTGTGATCACGGACCGACGCCAGTGATGTCCCGTCAGCATCTCCTCTTCGACCGCCGATCCATCGCTGGGGTTCCACGTGCCATAACTATCGTGCGGGCGTGGGCCGGGCCCTCCTCCTGATCAGCCGCATCGCCGCCAGGCGGCGGCGGGCGTTCGTGCTCGCCTGGGTCGTGCTGCTCGTCGTCGCCCTGCCCTTCGCGGGGCGGGCGCAGTCGAAGCTCTCGAACGGCGGGTTCGACGTGCCCGGCGCCGAGTCCCACCGGAACCTCGTCTACTTCCAGAACCTGCCCCGCTACGGCGCCCAGCCGTTCACGCTGCTCGTCTCGGCGCCGACTGCGGACGCGGCCGCCGCGCGACTCGACGCGGTGCGGGGCGAGGCGCTGCGGGTCGACGGCCGCATCCGGTTCACGACTGCGCCCGAGGCCTCGCCGGACGGGCGCACCCGCGAGATCACCGGCTATGCCTCCGTCTCGCAGAACGAGGCGCTTGCGATCTCGCGCGACCTGGCCGACCGCATGCAGGTGACCGATGGACCGACCCGGGTCTACGTCCTGGGCGCGCCGGCGCTCTACGCCTCGTTCCAGCACATCATCGAGCAGGACCTGGCGCGGGCCGAGACGCTGACCGCGCCGTTCATCGCGGTCGTGCTCGTGGCCCTGTTCGGCACGCTCGTCGCGGCCACGCTCCCGATCGCGCTCGCGGTGGCCGCGGTCGTGATCACGTTCGGCATTGTCTTCTTCGTCGCCTCGGCGACCGAGATGTCGGTTTTCGTCACGACGATGGTCTCGATGATCGGGATCGGGGTCGCCGTCGACTACTCGATGTTCGTGCTGGCCCGGTTCCGGGAGGAGCTCCAGGCCGGCGCCGACCCGGACGCCGCGGTCGACACCGCCATGCGGACGTCCGGCACCGCCGTGGTCTTCTCGGGGCTGACGGTCGTCCTGGCGCTGCTCGCGCTCTGGATCGTCCCGGTGCGGGCCGTGCAGTCGATGGCCGCCGGCGCGATGATGGTGGTCGCCGTCGCGGTGCTGGCCTCGGCGACCCTGCTCCCGGCCCTCCTGCACATGCTGGGCCGCCGCGTCGACCGCGGCCGCGTGCGCCGCCTCCGGCGCGGCCGCGATCGCAGTGGGGAGTTCTGGGCCGGCTGGGTCGGAGGGATCATGCGCCGCCCGCTCGTCTGGTTCTGCGCGTCGGCCGGGCTCCTCGTCGCGCTGACGCTGCCGGCGCTCTCGCTCGAGACCGACAACCGCACGCTCGAGCAGATGCCCCGCTCCTCGCCCATCGTCGTCGGCAACGAGATCCTCTCCTCGCGCATCACCGGCCCCGGGCAGGGCGAGGCGGGCGCGGTGTCTGTCCTCCTGCGCCCCCGCTCCGGCGACGCCTCGGCGCTCGTGCCGGACGCCCGCCGGCTCGCCGCCGAGATCGGCCGCGACCCGCTCATCCAGGGCACGACCATCCGCCGGTTCGGGAACGCGCTCAACATCCAGGCGCTCCTGCGGGTCGACCCGGAGTCGGAGCAGGCCGAGAACGAGCTCGTCCCCCGGCTGCGCACGCTGATCCACGCCGACCCGGTCCAGCGCCGCGCGACGGCCAACGCGGGCGGCATCTCGGCGTTCAACTACGACCTGAACCAGGAGGTCGGCTCCGATCTCTGGATGGTGATCGCCGCCGTCATCGTCCTGGCCTATGTCGTCCTGCTCGTGCTCCTGCGCTCGGTGCTCCTGCCGCTCAAGGCGGTCGTCATGAACCTGCTCTCGGTGGGCGCCGCATACGGCGTGATCGTGGCCATCTTCCAGTGGGGCTGGCTCGACTTCACCGGCTTTCACCACCTGGGCCACCTGAACACCATCAACCCGTCGCTGATCCTCGCGATCACCTTCGGGCTCTCGATGGACTACGAGGTCTTCCTGCTCACCCGGATCCGCGAGCGCTACGAGGCGCACGGGTCGAACGAGCGCGCGGTGGCCGAGGGGATCGCGAGCTCGGCGCGCATCATCACCTCCGCCGCGGCGATCATGGTGGTCGTCTTCGGGTCCTTCGCGCTCACCGGCGTGCCGACGATCAAGGAGATCGGCGTGGGCCTCGCGTCGGCGATCGCCATCGACGCGACCCTGACCCGGCTCGTCCTCGTGCCGGCCACGATGCGGCTCCTGGGCGACTGGAACTGGTGGCTTCCGAGCTGGCTTGACCGGCGCCTCCCGCAGCTCGCGCACGAGGCGCCGGCGGCGGGCGACTAGCGGCGTCCAGCGAGACCGGCACGCGCCGGCCATTTGGCCGCGCGATGGGTGTGGCCACTAGGCCACGCGGTGAGTGTCAATTGCCTTTTGTGACACTTTCGAATGACCTCGCCGCCACGACTGGCCGCGCCACAGCGGCCGGGCGAGCGAGATTCACGGCTCCTCCCAGATCAGGGCTGGCAGGCGACGCCCACGCACTGGCGTGGGTCACCGTTTCGCGCCGCGCGGTTCCGGCCGCCGTCGATCGTGCCGGCCGCGGCCGCGATCCCGAGCTCGGTGTTGCGGTAGGCCCGGTTGGCGCGCAAGACGGTGCCTGTTCGCGACTCGCCGACGAGGATCCCGTCGCCGAGGTTCCGAAGCGCGGCGTTGCCGACGACCCGGTTGGCGTCGGACGTCTGCGAGGCGTCGTCGGGGAGTGGGATGACGACGATCCCGCCCGCCGGGTCGACCTGCCCGCTCCCGATCACCCGGTTCCGTGCGATCAGGTTGCGGTCGCTTCCAACAACGGCGATGCCCTCGAACGCGCTCCGGCCGATGACGTTGCCCAGGACGCGGTTGTCGTGCGTGCCGACGTCGAGCACCACGCCGCTGTCGTTGCGGTGGATCGAGTTCCCGGCAATCAGGTTGTGCGCCGCGCCGTCGGCCGCCACGATCCCGGCCCCGCTGCGCGACACCCGGTTCTCCCTGACCACGCTCCCCGACGACCCGCTGACGAGCCCGATCCCCATGTCCGTGCGGCACCTCGTCACGGTGTTGCGGGAGATCAGGACCCGCCGCGACCCGAAGACGGGGATGCCGCCGAACGCGCTTCGGGAGACGCGGTTCGCGGTGACGCGCACCCGGTTGGAGCGCGTGACGATGATCCCCGCACCGGAACGCCGAACAACGGACCGGGCGATGGTCACGTCCCGGCCGCCGTCGACGAGGATCCCGCCATGCTCCTCGTGAAGGCTCACGACACGCAGGATCCTGACGCCGCGGCCGTCGAGGACGAGCACGCCCTCGCCGAAGTCGCGCACGGTTCCGTTCTCGATCGTCACGCCGCGGTGGCCTTCGAGGTCGATGCCGACGCCGCCTCCGGACGCGTCGCCGTCCACACGGTGGCCGTTCAGGTCGAGCGTGATCCCGTCGGCGCCGATCACCAGGCCGTTCTCGGGACAATTGCGCAGGTCGGCGGTGAGGCGCACGCTCTCCGTGACCGTGCCGCCGCAGTCGAGGCCGCGGTCGTGCCGAGCGGCCGCGGCCGGCGAGGCGCCTCCCAGCAGGATCATGGCGAGGATGAATGCGAGACCGGCTCGAGGGTTCGGCTTCACGCGGCTCCTGCGTCGACGGTACACGACCCGTCGCGCCCGGAATAGCCCTTAAGAGGGAGTCCCGGGCGCCGATTACGTGGCCGTGCACCGCGGCGTCGTCCCCCCGCCCCGCGTCCGGGCCCCTTCGGCGGAAGGGCCGGCTCTGCCATGAGCGACGGCGGCCTGAAGACGCTCCTCAAGCACTCCGACCTCCTCGGGGCGGTCGCGGTCGTCGTCGTCGTGGCGATGATGCTCGTCCCGATGCCGACGCCGCTCATCGACCTGTTCATCACGGTCAACATCTGCGCGGCGCTGATGATCCTCATCACGACGATGTACGTCCCGCAGGCGCTCGACTTCTCGGTCTTCCCGTCCCTGCTCCTGATCACGACGCTCTTCCGCCTCGGGATCAACATCTCTGTGACGCGGCTCGTGCTCCTGCACGCCGATGCCGGCGGGGTCATCCACGCGTTCGGGTCGTTCGTCGTCGGCGGCAACGTGCTCGTCGGCCTCGTCGTGTTCCTGATCATCGTCGTCATCCAGTTCGTGGTCATCACGAACGGCGCCGGCCGCGTGGCCGAGGTGGCCGCCCGGTTCACCCTCGACGCGATGCCGGGCAAGCAGATGGCGATCGACGCCGACCTGAACGCCGGCCAGATCACCGACCAGGAGGCGCGCCGCCGCCGCGAGCAGATCTCGCGCGAGGCCGACTTCTACGGGGCCATGGACGGCGCCTCCAAGTTCGTGAAGGGCGACGCGATGGCCGGCATCATGATCGTCGCGATCAACCTGCTCGGCGGCATCGGCGTCGGCGTCCTCCAGAAGGGCATGGGCTTCGGCGACGCCGTTCACACGTTCCCGCTGCTCACGATCGGCGACGGCCTCGCCGCCCAGACTCCGGCCCTCCTGATCTCGACGGCGATGGGCATCATCGTCACCCGCTCGTCGAGCGAGGCCGATCTGGGAAGCGACATCTCGAGCCAGATCCTGCGCCAGCCGCGGGCGCCGATGATCGCCGGCGGGATCATCGTCCTCATGGGGCTCGTCCCCGGCCTGCCCAAGCTGCCGTTCTTCGTGATCGGCGGGATCTTCTTCCTGCTCGGCCGGGCGATGAAGGCCCAGCTCGCGCGCGAGGAGCTGGCCGCTGCGACGGCTGCCGACACGCCGCCGGCGCCGCAGCCGGGCGACGTCGCCGTCGGCGCCCTCTCGATCGACCCGCTCGAGCTGACCATCGGATTCGGCCTCGTCCCGCTGGTCGACCAGAAGGCCGGCGGCACGCTGCTCGCCCGCGTCGGCGTCGTCCGCCGCCAGATCGCGACCGACCTCGGCATGGTCATCGCCCCGGTGCGGATCCACGACGACGTGACGCTCGACTCGCACGAGTACGTGATGAAGGTGCGCGGCGCCGAGGTGGCGCGCGGCAAGCTCCTGCCCGGCCACCGGCTCGCGATGAACCCGGGCGACGCGATCGAGGGTCTCTCGGGCATCCCGACGGTCGAGCCGGCGTTCGGCCTGCCCGCCGTCTGGATCGAGGACGCGGCCCGCGCTGAGGCCGAGGCGCTCGGCTGGACCGTCGTGGACGCCGAGTCCGTGGTGGTCACCCACCTCACCGAGACCATCC
>JAICKX010000058.1 GCA_025927685.1 Thermoleophilia bacterium
CCCGCAGCAGGGCGATCTCACCGACCCCCCGCTCCGAGACGGTGCCCTTCAACACGCCGTCGAGATACACGCGCATGGACCCGCCACCCTCGATCGCCGTGCCGACGACCTCGATGTTCGACGCGGCGATGGTCGTCCTCAGCGTCGAGCCACCGCGGGCAGTGCTCCGGTACCCGCCCGCATAGGCCGTGTCCGACTCGTGCTGCGACCATCGCCCCGTCCATGCGACCTGCTCGCTCGACTCCTGCCGCTCGCTCGCCGTCACCGGCGCCACCGCAGTCCAGTCGCTCGTGTTCCCAGCCGAATCCGTCTCTCGCGCGCGAACCTGGGACGTCCCTCCGCCGGCGAACGCCCCGAGCGGATTCCAGGTCGTGCCGTCCCGGCTCACCTGCGCCTCACCGCCGCAGTCGCCGTAGCAGTTCGCATCGACCGCGCTGACGTCCCAGTCGACGGCGATGCCGGGCGGATCGATCGCCCATCCGCTCGAGAACTTCGCCCGGGCACCGATGACCACGGGAGCCGTGCGGTCGAGGACCACCTCGGTGCCGCCGACCGCGCCCCAGGTTCCGGCCGTATCTCGAACCTGCACCCAGATGTCATGCGGCCCGTCGACGGCCGGCGAGTTGGAGATCCGCCACTCGCCTGAGAGGTGGCTGCCGGACGGCCCGATCGCCATGACCCGATCGACGCCCTGGGTCAAGTAGGTGAGCGCCTCGACCTCCGGCGCTTCGGGAGGAGTCGTGTCCGCAGCGGCGGGTACTGCGAATCCAAGCAACGCGATACAGCCGGCGATGATCACGGCGAGACGGCCCATGCTCTCAACATAGGTCGGCCGCGGCAGCGTGTCGACGAGTATCTTTGGCCCGGGCCATGACGATCCGTACCGCCGCCTCCGTCGCTCCCGTGGCCGCCGGCCTGCTCGTCGCGGCGGGCGCCGCCTGGGCCGACGTGGCCGTCGAGGCAGGCGGGATGGAGTCCGCGCCGGGGACGATGGAGTCCATGTGAGCTGGCGTCTGGCGGGCACCTACCTCGAGGTGTGCAACTGCGAGGCGATCTGCCCGTGCCGGCGGATCGACGGGAAGCAGGGCGGGCGGTCGACCTACGGCGAGTGCACCGGCGCACTCTCGTGGCAGATCGCCGACGGCGCCGTGGGAGAGCTCGACGTCTCGGGACTGCGCGTCGTGCTCGCCGTCTGGTACAGCGACGACGAGCCGAGGTCGCCGTGGTCGTGGGTGCTCTACCTCGACGAGCGGGCCGACGAGCCGCAGCGGGCCGCGCTCGAGGACGTCTTCGCGGGCCGGCTGGGCGGCACACCGCTCAGCCAGTTCCCGTGGGCGTTCAAGCCGAGCCACCTGCTCGCCGTCGTCCCGTGCCGGATCGAGATCGACCACACGCCGGGGAAGGGATGGTTCCGCGCCGGGGGGAGCGTGTCCGTGCAGATCGCCGCGCCGTACGACACCCAGAGCCCGGTGACCTGCATCATCCCGGGACACCACCGCACCGGCCGGGAGGTCGTCGCCGAGAGGCTCGACGTCCATGACGACCACTTCGACTTCAGCTACTCGGGCCGCTGCGGCTACGAGACGACGTTCGAGTACGGCTCGGACTGATCCGCCGCGCTCGAACAACATATCAACACCTGTTAGGATGTAGGCATGTTCGGGGAGCTGCTGCACATCGACGCCGCCCAGGGCGAGCGCCTGCGTGCGGCCCGCCCGTCGATCGAGGACGCCGAGCGGCTCGCCGGCGGCTTCCGGGCGCTGGGCGAGCCGACCCGGCTCTCCCTGGCGCTCGCGCTGCGAGACGGCCATGAGCTCTGCGTCTGCGACCTGTCCTGGATCGTCGAGCGGCCCCAGAACCTGGTCTCCCACCACATGAAGGCGCTCAAGGCCCAGGACGTCGTGCGCTCGCGCAGGGACGGCAAGATGACCATGTACGCGCTGACCAGGAAGGGACGCGGGCTGCTCGCCGCGCTCGAGGGCGGCGCCGGGTGAGCGACGCCGCGTCACAGATCGGCACGGCTCTCCAGGACGCCTTCCTGATGGCCTGGGAGGTGTGGTGGGCGCTCGTGCTCGGGTTTGCGATCTCGGCGATCGTGCAGGCCTGGGTACCGCGACGGCGCATCGAGACGGCGCTCTCCGGGAACGGGCCGCGGCCGCTCCTCTGGGCCACCGGCCTGGGCGCGGCGTCCTCGTCGTGCTCCTACGCAGCCGTCGCGATCGGCAAGTCGCTCTTCCAGAAGGGCGCGTCCGCGTCGGCCGCGCTCGCCTTTCAGTTCGCATCGACCAACCTGGTCTGGGAGCTCGGCCTCGTCCTGTGGATCCTGATCGGCTGGCAGTTCACGGTCGCGGAGTACGTCGGCGGGATCGTGATGATCGCGCTCATGGCGCTCCTCCTGCGGACCTTCGTCTCGCCGCGCCTCGAGGAAGCGGCCCGCCGCCACACCCAGGACGTCGATGCCGGCCATATGCACCAGGCGGTCGGCGAGGAGCTGCCCCTCCGCGAGCGGCTGACGAGCGTCTCGGCGTGGTCCGACGTGGCGCACAACTTCCGCGCCGACTGGCAGATGCTCTGGAAGGAGATCACGATCGGGTTCCTGCTCGCCGGGTTCGTCGGCCTGCTCGGGAACGACGTCTTCAACGCGCTCTTCCTCTCCGACGCCCCCGGCCCGGTGGCCGCCGTCGAGAACGTGATCGCCGGCCCGCTCATCGCCGTCCTCAGCTTCGTCTGCTCCGTGGGCAACGTCCCGCTGGCGGCCGTCCTGTGGTCAGGCGGGATCAGCTTCGGCGGCGCGATGGCGTTCATCTTCGCCGACCTGATCGTCCTGCCGATCGTCGCCATTTACCGCAAGTACTACGGCTGGGCGTTTGCGCTTCGGATCACGGCGCTCATGCTCGTCACGATGGCGATCGCCGCGCTCGCCGTCGACGGCCTGTTCACCGTGCTCGGCCTCGTGCCCGACGCCCGCCCGACGCGCGACGACATCTTCGGGTCGATCCAGCTGGACTACAAGCTCGCCCTGAACGTGGTCGCGACGGTCGTCTTCGCCGCGCTCATCGGCCTCACGATGCGCCGCGGGGCGACCGATCCGGTCTGCGGCATGACGGTCGACCGGGCGAAGGCGCTCAAGCTCGAGCACGATGGCCGCACCTCCTACTTCTGCTCAGAACACTGCCTGCGCCGGTTTCAGGCCGAGCGCGCGGACGCCGGATCCCAGTCGGTCCGCGCGAGCGCATAGGAGGCGAGCGCCCGGAGCACGGCGGCGATGCCGGCCCGCGCGCCGGGGTCGGCCACGAGCCCGTCGGCGACACGGCTGCGCGAGACCGGGACGTGCCGGCAGGCGTCCGGGACGATATCGGCGTGGATCGTGCGAAGGACGGTCTCGAGCGACTCGTGCGCCTTCGCGGCCCTGGTCGGCGAGCTGGAGGCGTTCACCCATGCCACCGGCTTTCCGTACATCTCAGGCCCGCCCACCGTCCAGTCGAGCAGGTTCTTGAACGATCCGGGGAGGGCGCCCGCATACTCGGGCGTGCAGAAGAGGACGGCGTCCGCGGCGGCGATCCGGGCGCGGACATCGGCCACCGCGGGAGGCAGCGGTTCGACGTCGTCGTCCGGGTTGAAGTGCGGCAGGCCGGTCAGCCCGTCGTAGAGCTCGGCATCCACGCCCGCGGGCGGGGCGTCGCGCGCCGTCCGAAGGAGCGCGGTGTTGGTCGACGCCCCGCGGGTGCTGCCCGAGACGAGGAGGATGCGGGCGGGACGGCTCGCCACGGATGGCGCCGTCTACCGCCCCAGCCGGAGCCGGCGGGCCACCTCGGCGAGGTTGATGCCGTACCCCCAGCCCATCAGCTTGGGGGTGAAGATGCGATGGTCGTCGCGGTTCCACCAGCGGCGTCGCACGCGCTGCCGGGTCGGGCGCCGCCAGTCGTACGGGATTCCGAGCCAGGTTCCTTGTCGAGTCTTTCGCATACCGATGAGTGTAGCCCCGGGTCGGCCGTATGCTGGAGTGGTGACGGGCCGCCGGTTCCTCACGCTCGCACTGTCGCTGATCGCGCTCGCCGCGCCCGGCTGCCTGGGGTCGGCGAGCCGGCCGAGCGGAGGATGACCGTGGCGGTACGCGGACCAGCATCCGTACTCGAAGGGCATCGCGCCGGAGCGGTGCCTGGCCGGCTCCGGCTCGGCCTGACGGCGTTGGCCGCCTCGGAAGCGTCACGCCGGCGTCACGTTCGCCGTTGCGGGGTCTGACCCCGGCCACCGCGTGACCGGAAGCGAGCCGAGGACGATCGCGCCAGCTACCGCGTAGACCCACGCGCGACGACCTGCCGGCTGATGTACCTCGCGTCGTCGCTGACGAAGCCGAGCAGAGCCGAGCCGCGCGTGTGCTGCCAGGTCAGGCCGAGGAGGTACAGGCCGGGCTGATCGGTGACGCCGCGGCGATGACGGATGCGGCCGTCGGCGTCGACCACGGGAACCTTGATCCAGGAGTAATCGGGCCGGTAGCCGGTGGCCCAGATGACGGCGTCGGCCTCCGTCTGGGTGCCGTCGGCGAACCGGACTGTCCGGCCGGACGCGTCGACGACGCGCGGCTTCAGCACGATCCCGAGGCGCTTCGCCCTTCGGGGGCTCGATCCGATGAGCGTCTCCCGCCGGCTGAGACGCCTGCCGATCCGTGACTCGACCGAGACGCTGAGAATCCCGAGCTTCGTCAGCCACCAGAAGATCTGGCGGCCGAGCAGCCGCAGCGGAAGCGGAGTCTGTCGCGAGCCGACGGCCAACATGACCTCGCGGTCGGCGGCGAGCTCCTCGGCGATCTGATACCCGGTGTTCCCGCCGCCGACGACGATGACCTGTCCCGGCGGGAGGTCGCTCGGCCGCCGGTACCCGGTGCTGTGTGCCTGGTGGACGTCCTCGGAGACCGATGAGGCGAACGTGGGCATCCGCGGCTGCTGGAAGGGCCCGGTCGCGACGATGACCTGGTCGGCGAGGATCACGCGGTTGGGCGTCTCGGCCGCGTACCGTCCGTCGCGGAGTTCGAGCGAGGTGACGGGGCTCCTGAGCTCGACCGGCAGCTCGAGCTCGGCCGCGTACCGGCGCAGATACTCGACCACCTCGTCGCGCGTCGCCTCACGGTCGGGATCGCCGTCGAAGCGGAGTCCCGGCATGGCGTTGTAGCGGCGCGGGGTGAAGAGGACGAGCGAGTCCCATCGCTCTCCCCAAGCCGACCCGACCTGGCCGGCGCCGTCGACGATCAGGAACCGAAGCCCCGCCTCCTTGAGGTAGTAGCCAACCGTGAGCCCGGCCTGGCCCGCGCCGATGACGAGCACGTCGAGGGCGCGGCTGGTCAGGCCGGCTCGACGTCGAAGCTGAACATCATCCCGCTCTCGTGGTGCTCGGCGATGTGGCAGTGCGCCATCCACCGGCCGGGATTCGTCACGTCCAGCAGGATGTCCACCGTCTCCCCGGTGCGCACCAGGACGGTGTCCTTCCAGACCAGGTTCTCCTCCGGCTGACCGTCGCGGGCCATGACCAGGAACCGGCCGGCGCCGTGCACGTGGAACGGGTGGTGCATCGGGTGGTCGGAGTCCATCTCGTTGACCAGCCGGATCTTGACCCGGTCGCCGACGCGGAATCGCCAGGTGATGGCGTGATTCTCATCCCCGCTCGATCGGTCGATCAGCTTCCAGCGGGTGTTGGCCGGGGTTGTGAGGCGGTTGACGTCGACCATGTCGTCTTCCCACTCGATCCCACCAGCCACATGCTCGTGCCCACCGTGCCCATGGTCGTGGTCGTGCACCGAGGGCTCGTCGGCGTGCTCGTGATGATGCTCGTGATCGTGCGCTCCGCTTCCGACGAGGGCAGCAGGGACGAGCTTCATCCCGCACTTCGGGCACCGGTCGGGCTGTTCGCTCGTCACCTCGGGATGCATGGGACAGGCGTACCCGCTGGGCGCCGCGGCCGGCAGGAGCTTCATGCCGCACTGCGGGCACCGGCCCGGCTCCTGGCTCACCACGTCGGGGTGCATCGGGCAGGTGTAGACGAGCTCCTCGCCGGCCCCCAAGCTCGGGGCCTCCATGTCCATCTCGGCGACGAAGGCGAGCGTCTTGTCCGGCTCGGCCTCGAGCTCGGCCTCGAGCCGCGCGCGCTCCTCGGCGAATTCGGGATTGGTGCGAAGCCGGGTGAACGAGTCCTCGAGCGACGGCTCGGCGCGATCCTCGGCGACGGCGATGTCAGCCAGCGGATATGTCCGCTCGGGCGTCCGGTGCTCGAGCACGCACCTCCCCGGCCTGTCGAACATGACGTCCACGATGACTCGCTCGCTGGGCGCCAGGATCACCGACTCCACGAACTGCTCGTGTTCGACCCGGCCGCTGTCGCCGCCGACCAGCTTCATCCGCGCGCCGGGCAGGGCGGCGTTGAAGACGCGCGTGTTGGCGGTGTTGGTGAGGTAGAGCCGGATGACCTCCCCCTGCGCGGCCGAGAGGTCGAGATGGGGCTCGCCGGCGATGAGAAGCAGGTTGCCGAACCGTCCCATCGCCGCATAGGTCGTCTCCGATCGGCTGAACGGCGCGACCTTCCCGTCCTCGATCAGGACGTCGTCGAGCGTGAGGACGAGCTCGCGGTGCACCTCCGGCCAGTAGCCGGGGTCGCGTGGCACGACGACGACGTTGCCGTAGAGGCCCATCTCCTGGCCGTAGTCCTCGCGGATGTGCGGGTGGTACCAGTAGAGCCCCGCGTCCGGGAACTGCACCCGGCAGGAGAAGTCACCCCCCACCGGGATCGGCCGCTGCGTCTCGTGCGTTCCGTCCGAGCTGTTCTCGAGCCGCAGCCCGTGCCAGTGGACGGTTGCCTCCAGGTCGCCGTCGTTGTGGATGTCGACCTCGATCTCGGATCCCTCGGGGACGCGGAGCGTCGGGCCGGGGATCGACCCGTTGTAGCCGAGCATGCGCACGATGTGGTCGCCCAGGCGCTTTCGGACCGGGGAGATCGTGAGCCGGAACTCCGCGCCAGCGGCGAGATCGACGGCTTCGCTCGACCCAGCATCGGCCAGTCCTGCGGTGTCGGTTGGGAATGCGTCGGTCACAGTGCTCCTGCAAGCCCCGTCGGCTCGGGACCGATCCTACGACTCCCACGGCGCGCGTTCAACCGAGCGGCCACGCTCTCGTACCCCGCTCCGGGTAGGGTGCTCCACGAACCGACCGGCGATTGGGCAAGAGTGCGGCACTCGACGACATATCTGCTCGGCCGGGCGACGACGCCCGGCGCGGCTGAGATACGGCAGTTCCTCAGCCGAAATGGCGTCCCGTTCCAATGGGTGGACGTCGAGCACGACCCGCTGGTCGGCCTGCTGCAGGGCGTCCCGCACCTCGAGGATCGCCGCTATCCGCTGGCGCTCTTCTCCGACGGCTCGACGCTCGAGGGGCCGGAGCGGTTCATGCGCACCCGGTACGTCCGCGCCACCCCCACCGGAGCGCCGTCGCCTGTTCCGCCGGAGGACGAGCGCGCCTACGCCGAAACCGCCGCGTTCAAGCAGCAACTGGCCGAGCGGGTCGGGCTTCCGACCCGGCCGGCGCGAGAGAGCTACGACGTCGTCGTGGTCGGCGCCGGCCCCGCCGGGCTGACGGCGGCGCTGTACGGCGCCTCCGAGGGCCACAGCACGCTCGTCGTCGAAGCGATCGCGCCGGGCGGCCAGGCCGGCACGAGCGCCCGGATCGAGAACTACCCCGGCTTCCCGGATGGGGTGAGCGGCGCCGAGCTCGCCGAGAGCATCTACGCCCAGGCCGTCCGCCTCGGGGCAGAGGTCTTGATCGGAGCCGAGCTCCTGACCGCGGCACCGACCGATCACGGCACGTTCCAGGTCGAGCTGACGGGTGGATCCGTCATCGAAGGCCGGAGCTCGGTCGCGGCCACGGGGGTGCACTACCGTCGGCTGGAAGCCCCCGGCGTGGACGAGTTCCTCGGCGCCGGCGTCCACTACGGATCGGCTCCCGGAGAGGCGGTTCGGCTGAAGGGCAGCGACGTGGTGGTAGTCGGCGGTGGCAACTCGGCCGGCCAGGCGGCGCTTCACCTGGCCGACCACGCGCGCACCGTCACCGTGGTCATCCGCGCACCCAGTCTCGACCGCGGCATGTCCACCTACCTCGTGGAGCGGATCGCCCGGAATCCCCGCATCGCCGTTCGGACCTCCTCCCAGGTCGCCGAGGTCCGAGGCGACTCCTCCATGCGAAGTGCGACCTTGCGAAGCGGGGACGAGCGGACGGAGGAGCTGGCGGCCGATGCGATGTTCCTGCTCATCGGCGCCCAGCCGGTGACCGCCGGCGTCGAAGGGTGGCTCAGGCGTGACTCGCACGGCTTCCTGCTCACGGGGCAAGACGTGGTGGCCGACGGCTCGCGCGAGGCATGGTGGCGGCTCGACCGCGATCCCTATCCACTGGAATCCAGTCAACCGGGCGTCTTCGTCGCAGGCGATCTGCGGCATGGCTCGATCAAGCGCGTCGCATCCGCCGTCGGAGAGGGCGCCATGGCGATCTCGCTGATCCGCCAGTACCTCGCCCTCGGTCGACCCGGCTAAGCCGGGATCGACGCGGCGACGCGCGTCCCGCGGCCCGGCTCGCTGTCGACATTCAGCGACCCTTCCAGCGCCTCGACTCGATCTCGAAGCCGCCGCAGGCCGGATCCGGCGTGCGGATCCGCGCCGCCGACGCCGTCGTCCACGATCTCGACCTGGAGCTGATCGGCGCGCGCCGCCAGGCGGACGGTTGCGCTCGAGCAGTCGACGGAGACGGGAACCGGCGTCCGTTCGGCGAGAGTGGTCACGGCGACGGCCAGCCCGGTCGGTCAAGATCGCGGGATGGATTCCGCGGGCGAGCTCGCGCAGCTCGGAGGTCGCCGCGGCCAGCTCGGAGATCGCCTGGTCAAGCAGACACGCGCGGTCGTCCTCCGCGAGCTGTGCCCCGAGCATCCGAAGCATCAGCGCCAGCGCGTCGAGTCGTTGCTGTGCGCCGTCGTGCGCGGCGAGCGCGCCGCGGTCCGCGCCTTGACCTGACGCCGCCCGTATGCGAACGTATGTTCGATCGCGATGACGTCGCAAGGCCACGCCTACGCCCAGTTCCAGCGCGCCCTGAAGACGCGCAACGCGTTCCTGGCCATGGAGGCCGCCCGCGAGCTCAAGCACGTGCCCCTCGAGGACGCGCTCGGCCTGTGCCTGCTCCTGCGCGCCGAGCGGCCGCGCTACCAGCGGGCCGCGGCCAAGTGGCTCGCCCGCTACTACGCGGAGGTCGAGGGCGTCACGCTCACCGACATCCGCGACCTCGCCGACCTGCTGGGCGCGCTGCCGGTCCACGGCGGTGAGGCCGCCGCGGACCTCGCCGCCCATCTCGAGGCGCTCGCGCTCCACCGGTGCGCGAACCGGGTGCGTGAGCTGACCACCGAGCCGGGGAGCGCCGCCTGAAGCGCGCCGACGGTGCCTACTCCACCGTGACGGTCTTCGCGAGGTTGCGCGGCTTGTCGACGTCGAGCCCGCGCCGGGTCGCGATCGCGTAGGCCAGCTGCTGGAGCGGCAGGACGGCGAGCGCCGCCTGGAGCTCGGGCTCGGTCCGCGGCAGGTACAGGACGTGCTCGGCCAGCTCCCTGATCGCCTCGTTGCCCTCCGTGGCGACGGCGATCACGTGGGCGCCGCGGGCGCGCACCTCCTCGAGGTTCGAGACGACCTTCTCGTAGACGTGCGAGTCGGTCGCGATCACGACCACCGGCGTCCCCTCCTCGAGCAGCGCGATCGGGCCGTGCTTCATCTCGCCGGCCGCGTAGGCGTCGGTCGCGATGTAGGAGATCTCCTTCAGCTTGAGCGCCCCCTCGAGCGCGATCGGGAGGCCCATGTTGCGGCCGAGGTAGAGGAAGAACTCGTTTCGGAAGTAGCGGTCGGCGATCGGCTCGACGACGTGGCGCCGGCCCAGCGTCCGCCGGGCCAGGTCGGGCAGGCCGCGCACCTGCTCGAGCAGCGCGCGGGCCCGGGTCGCGTCGATCGTGCCGCGGATCAGGCCCAGCCTCAGCGCGAGGAGATACATGAGCGTGACCTGGGCCGTGAACGTCTTGGTCGCCGCCACGCCGATCTCGAGCCCCGCGCGCGTGTAGAGGACCGAATCGCACTCGCGCGTCATCTGCGAGCCCATGACGTTCGTGACCGCGAGGACGTGCGCGCCGCGCGCCCGCGCCTCCTTCATCGCCGCCAGGGTGTCGATGGTCTCGCCCGACTGGGCGACCGCGATCACGAGCGTCCGCTCGTCGATGACCGCGTGCCGGTAGCGCCACTCGCTGGCGATGTCGGACTCCGACGGGATCCGGGCCCACTCCTCGAGCACGTAGCGCCCGACCAGGCCGGCGTGGTAGGAGGTGCCGCACGCCAGGAAGACCACCCGCGACAGGTCGCGGATCTGCTGGTCGGAGAGCTGGAGGCCGTCGAGCTGGAGCCGGCCACGGTAGAGCCGCTCGCCGATCGTCTCGGCGATCGCGTCGGGCTGCTCCTCGATCTCCTTCAGCATGAACGTCTCGTAGCCCTGCTTCTCGGCCGCCTCCTCGTCCCAGTCCACCTCGTCCACGCCGCGGTCGATCACAGCGCCGTCGCCGGAGAGGAAGGTCGCGCCGCCGGGCCGCGCGACCACGATCTCGTCGTCGTGGACGTACTGCACCTTGCGCGTCTGGCTGAGGAAGGCCGGGATGGCCGACGCCATGAACATCTCGCCCTCCACCACACCGACCACGAGCGGGCAGCCCCGCCGCGCTGCGACGAGCACGCCCGGGCTCTCGCGATGGGCGGCGGCGAACGCGAAATGGCCGTCGAGGCGCGCGTAGGCGGCCCGCACCGCCTCGACCAGATCGCCCGAGTAGCACTCCTCGATCAGGTGGGCGATCACCTCGGAGTCGGTGTCGGAGTGGTACTCGTGCCCTGCCGCCGAGAGCTCGCGCCGCAGCGTCGCGTAGTTCTCGATGATGCCGTTGTGGACGACGGTGACGCCCGAGCCCTCGCACGCCTCGATGGGGTGGGCGTTGGACTCGATCACGCCGCCGTGCGTGGCCCAGCGCGTGTGCGCGAGCCCCATCGTGGCCGGATGGGCCGACGTCCCCACGGCCTCGCGCAGCGCCGACACCTTGCCGACGCGGCGGACGATGTCGACCTGGCCGTTCATGAGGCAGATCCCGGCCGAGTCGTAGCCGCGGTACTCGAGCCGTTCGAGGCCGTGCAGGAGGAGCTCCTTGCAGGGCCGCGACCCCACGTATCCGACGATCCCGCACATCAGCCTGGTCCTCCGATCTCGGCGGCGACGACGTCAGCGAGATGGTCGCACAGCCGCCCGCACTCGGCGGCGTCGGCCGCCTCGACCATCACCCGCACGACCGGCTCGGTGCCCGACGCGCGCAGCACCACCCGGCCGTCCGTGCCCAGTTTCGCCTCGGCTGCCCGCACCTCCTGCCACACGCGGTCGGCCCCCTCGAGCGCCGAGCGGTCGGCGGCGACGGCCACGAGCTTCTGCGGGAACGGCTGCACGAGGCCGGCCGCCTCGCGCATCGAGATCCCCAGCCGGTCGATCGCCGCGAGCAGCATGAGCGCGGTCGCGATCCCGTCGCCGGTCGTGTGGTGGGCGAGGTCGACGACGTGGCCGGACTGCTCGCCGCCCAGCGCAGCGCCCGTCTCCAGCATGCGCTCGAGCACGTAGCGGTCGCCGACGTCGGTCACCTCCACCGCGACCCCGTGCTCGCGCATCAGACGGTGGAATCCGAGGTTCGTCATCGAGGTGACGACGACCCGCTCGACCCCGCGGGCCAGCGCGATCGCCGCGATGATGCCGTCGCCGTTCACGGGCCGCCCGTCAGGGTCGACGGCCAGGCAGCGGTCGGCGTCGCCGTCGAACGCGAAGCCGGCGATCGCGCCCGACCCGCGCACCGCCGCGGAGACGGCGTCGAGGTGGGTGGAGCCGACGCCGGCGTTGATGTTGCGCCCGTCGGGCTCGGCGCCGATCGTGCGGACGACCGTGCCGCTCGTCGAGAAGACCGCCGGCGCGACCGCGTGGGCGGCGCCGTTCGCGCAGTCGAGCACGACCGGGACGTCGGGGACATCCGCGGCGTAGGTGAGCGAGAGCCAGCTGGCATAGGTGGCGGCGGCGTCCGCAAGCACGCCGTCGCCCCCGCCGTCGACGGACGCCGGCGAGGCCATCGCCGACCCGATCGCGGCCTCGGCGGCATCGTCGAGCTTGCGGCCGTCGGGGCCGAGGAACTTGATCCCGTTGTCCTCGTACGGGTTGTGCGACGCCGAGATGACGCAGCCCCGCTCGGCGCCCTCGAGCCGGGTGAGGACGGCAACCGCCGGCGTCGGGATCACCCCGGCCCGGAGCGCCCGCCCGCCGGCCGAGACCACGCCCTCCACGAGCGCCTCCTCGAGCATCGGCCCCGATTCGCGCGTGTCCCGCCCGATCACGACCCGGGCGCCGGGGCCCGCGGATGCGGCCGCCGCGGCGCCGAGCTCGCGCGCCAGCTCCTCGGTCAGGTCGACGCCGGCGACGCCCCGCACGCCGTCGGTCCCGAACAGCTGCCGGAGTGCTGTCAAGGGCGGCAGGCTACCGCTTGGAGAACTGCGGCCGCTTGCGCGCCTTCTTGAGCCCGGCCTTCTTGCGCTCGACCTGGCGGGCGTCGCGGGTCAGGAACCCCTGCCGCTTCAGGTCGCCGCGCAGGTTGGCGTCGGCCTCGATGAGCGCCTTCGAGATCCCGTGGCGGAGCGCCCCGGCCTGGCCGGTGATGCCGCCGCCGTCGATGCGCGCGCGGACGTCGTAGGTCGAGTCCGTGCCGGTGAGCGTGAGCGGCGAGGTCGCGATCGCCCGCAGCGTCTGGCGCGGGAAGTACTCCTCGACGGGCCGCCCGTTCACGGTGACCGTACCGCCCCCGGGGACGAGGACGACGCGCGCCACCGACGTCTTTCGCTTGCCCGTGCCGCGGTAGGCGACGGCGTCGGCCATCACGACACCACCTCCAGCGGCACCGGGCTCTGGGCCGTGTGCGGATGCTCGGGCCCGGAGTAGATCTTGAGCTTTCGCAGCTGCGCGGAGGCGAGCTTGTTCTTCGGGAGCATGCCCCGCACCGCACGCCGCAGCACCTCCTCCGGCCGGCGGTCGAGCTGCTCGCGCAGCGTCCGCTCGCGCAGCCCACCCGGGTAGCCGGAGTGGCGGTAGTAGACCTTCTGGTCGAGCTTGTTGCCGGTCACGCGGATCTTCTCGGCGTTCACGACGACGACGAAGTCGCCCGTGTCGACGTGCGGCGTGTAGGCCGGCTTGCCCTTGCCGCGCAGGACGCCCGCGATCTGCGTGGCGAGCCGGCCGAGCGTCTGGGCCTCGGCGTCGACCACGTACCAGGTGCGCGCGACCTCGAGCGGCTTTGCGGTGTACGTCCTCATCAGCGCCCGGAACTGTACTTGCGAGCCGCGGAGCCGGGCAAATGAGAACCCCGCTGGTTCCCGGGGCCGATGCTACGTTTCTCGCATGCGGGACGTGATGCAGGACGTTCGCAGGATGGTCGCGCGCGGCGACCGCGTCGCCATCGCGACGGTGGTCGACTCGAAGCGCTCGGCGCCCAGGCCGCTGGGCTCGCGGCTGGCCGTCTCGTCGTCGGGCGAGATGGCGGGATCCGTCTCCGGCGGGTGCGTCGAGTCGGACGTGTACCTGCGCGCCGAGGAGGTGCTGGCGGGCGGCCCGCCGCAGCTCATCCAGTACGGGATCTCCGACGACGACGCCTTCGACGTCGGGCTGCCGTGCGGCGGCGAGATCGAGGTGTTCGTCCAGATGCTCGACCCCGAGGAGATGGACCGGATCGCCTCGAACGACGAGGGCGGCCGGCGGCTGTCGGTCACGACGAGCCTGAACGGCGACGCCGCCGGGGCCAAGTCCTACGGCGAGGGCGAGGGCCACTCGAGCGCCGTCCGGGCCGACGAGACGACCTTCGTCGAGCACTTCGCGCCGCCGCCCGTTCTCATGATCTTCGGCGCGGTCGACACGGGCCAGGCGCTGTGCCGGATGGCAAAGCAGGCCGGTTTCACCACGATCGTCTCGGACGCCCGGCCGAAGTTCGCAACGCCGGAGCGTCTGCCCGACGCCGACGAGCTGATCATCGGCTGGCCCGCCATGGCGTACGACGCGCACGAGATCGACGACGCCACCTACGTCGTCGTCCTCACGCACGACCCCCGGTTCGACGAGCCGGCCCTCGGGCCCGCGCTTCGCTCCGACGCCGTCTACATCGGCGCGCTCGGCAGCCGGCGGGCGCAGGCCACGCGCCGCGAGCGGCTCCTGAACGCGGGCTACACCGAGGACGAGATCGCCCGCATCCGCGGCCCGCTCGGGCTGGACATCGGCGCGGTCACGCCGGCCGAGACGGCGGTCTCGATCCTGGCCGAGATGCTTGCCGTTCGGTCGGGCCGCGAGGGCGGCCCGCTGTCGCTGAAGAGCGGGCGCATCACCGTTCCCGGCTAGCACCGGCGCAACATTGGGGTCTGACCCCGTTGTTGCGTGGGTTGTCAAGGCCGCCGGGCGCAATTCCGATAGAGCAAGCAGGATGTTTCGCCGTCTCGTGCCCGTGGTTGTGCTCGCGATCGTGGCCGCCTCGCCGGCCGGCTCCGCCCTGGCGACCGGTCCGGTCTGCACGGCCACCACGGGTCAGCTCCGGTACAAGCCGGAGTACACGGCCGGCTGCCCCGGCCAGACCATCGACAGCGTCGAGCTCGTCAAGACCTCGAACGGCGCGGCGGTCGGGTTCACCCGGTTGGGCCTGGGCACGAGCGACCTGACGGTCGACGTGAACGGCACGCTCGGGTCGAACGTCCAGTACAAGCTCAAGCTGATGGTCGACGACGGCTCCGGCGACCAGCTCTGGACGCAGACCTTCCGCACGCTGAAGCCGCCCGCGCACGCCAACCTGCACGTCAAGTACATCACCGCCATCCCGGCCGACGCCGTGCTCGACATGGCCCACCGGATCGACAGGGCCAACGTCGTCGCCGTCCCCACCAGGGCCGACTTCATCGACGCGTCGACCCGGAGCCTCTCGACGACGGCCTACGAAGCGGCGCTGAAGCACCACCAGTCGGCGCTCGTCGTGACCGACCTGCCCGTCCTCAACTCGGGCTACCTCGGGGCCGCGCTGAACCGGTTCTGCAACCACGGCCACGGCGTCGTCCTCGCCGGCCAGACGCACTGGCGGGCGGACGCGGCCACGCCGTGGAACGTCACGAGCGCCATCGGCTCCGAGATCGGGCCGTGGGCCACCCACTGGAGCCTCTTCGGCTACGACGTCATGACGAACGACCGCGTGATCGGCGGCGACCTGGCGACGAGCTCGATCAAGCGGCACTTCCTGACGCAGGGGCTCAAGACCTTCCACGTCTACGACTACGGGTCGGGCTCGGCGGAGCTCCGCGACTATGCGCAGGCCAAGGTCGTCGCGGCGCTCAGGAAGAACTCGCCGTACTTCGACCAGTGGGGCGGGCAGTCGCTGGTCGCCGAGGACCAGTTCAAGGGCGGCCGCGTCGTCGACCTCGGCTACCGGCCGTGGGCGAAGGACGTGTCGAACGGCGGGTTCGACCCGGCCGACGGCTCGCCCGGCGGGGGCCTCCTCGTCCGCGCGCTGTGGTGGGCGACGAACCGGATCCCGCCGACCAACACGCACTTCACGTCCAAGCCGCCCAGCGTCTCCACGCGCGCGACGGTCATCATCGGCATGGCGGCCAGGGACGCCGACAAGGAGAACCCCTTCGACCTGCGCTACCGCTACCGGGTCGACGGCGGCCGCTGGAAGCAGGCCGTCGGCGCCAGCTTCGCGCTCTTCCACCTCGCCACCGGCCGCCACCACACCATCTACGCGCGGGCATACGACGACGGCGGGAACCGCGACGCGCACGCCGCCCGGTACACGTTCTACGTGACCCCCGGCGCGATCGGCTAGCGACCGCCTTCCACTTTTTGCGCGGCATCCGCCCGCTGCGGTACCGTGCGTGCCCTAGTGGGCGGCAGGCGGATTTCTCGGGCGATCTCGCTGGCCGCGGTGGCGGTCGCCGCCGTGGGCGCGCCGGTTGCGCACGCCTCCGGCAGCCGGGCCGCACCGCCGCGTGTCGAGCTGCGCGGCACGGTCAGCCCGCTCGTCGCGAAGGGCCAGGCCCACGTGGTCGGAACGCCGCGCGCGACGGCGCAGGTGACGGCGGTCGTGGCCTTCAAGCCGCGGAACGCGATCCTGCTCCACTGGCTGGCCGAGCATTCGAGCGGCCGGCCGGCGATGTCGAACGCCCAGATCCACCGCCTCTTCACGCCGCGGCCGGCGACCATCGCCGCGGTGCGCTCGTACGTGAGCTCGTACGGCCTCTCGGTCGTCGACTCGTCGGACATGTCGCTCGTCGTGTCCGGCACCGCGGCCGCCGCCGACCGGGCGTTCGGCGTGAGCCTGCGCCTCTACCAGGACGCGCGCGGGACGACCTACCGGGCGCCGTCGCGGAACGTGCGGCTGCCGAAGGGGATCGCGTCGGTCGTGTCATCGGTGGACGGGCTGGATTCGTCGCTCGTGGCGCATCCGCACTATCGGATCGCGCGGCACCTGCACGGGACGGCCGCTCCCAAGGTCGGGATCGTCCCGCACGACGTGACGGGCTGCAACGCGGCGCAGAACAAGCAGAACAACGCGAACGCGGGCTTCCTGCCGGGCGACCTGGCCGCCGCCTACCACTACGACACGCTGATCGGCGCGACCAACGACGGCTCCAACCAGAAGATCGGCTTCGTCGAGTTCACGAACTACAACCGCAACGACGCGGTCTTCTTCAGGCAGTGCTTCACCGGCATCAACGGCCATTACCCGGACGACGTGTCGATCGGCGGCGGGCCCAGCGACCACTTCGGCCAGGTCGAGGTGAACCTCGACCTCGAGGTGGCGATGGGCGCAGCGCCGGACGCGACCTGGCAGGTCTACAAGGCCGGCAACAACGTGGCGCTCCTGCCGACGATGCTCGCCCACATGCGAAACGACGGCATGACGATCGTCTCCGACAGCTGGGGCCTGTGCGAGCTCTTCATGCCGATCAAGCTGACCGCGAACGAGAACACGGCGCTCGAGCTCAACGCGGTGGCGGGCGTATCGTTCTACCAGGCCTCGGGCGACGACGGCTCGGCCGACTGCCGGGCGGCGAACCCGGTCGCCAGGTTCCTGGCGATCGACGACCCGTCCGGGCAGCCGTTCGCGACGGCCGTCGGGGGCACCAACCTCCGCGCCCCGCCGCACGGCTCGTTCCTGGAGAAGGGCTGGAAGGGCTCCGGCGGCGGCATCTCGATCAACTGGCCGAAGCCGAAGTACCAGAACGTCACAGGCGTTCCGGACGAGCCGGGCGGGTTCTGCTCGAGCGGCCCGGCCCACTGCCGCGTGACGCCCGACATCGCCATGGACGCCGCGCCGCAGACGGGCTACATCATCCGCAGCCGCGGCCTGGGCTCGGGCGGGACGCCCGTGTGGGGCATCGTCGGCGGCACGAGCGGCGCCGCCCCGCTGGCGGCCGCGATCACGGCCGATGCCAACGAGTCCGCCGGCCAGAACCTGGGCTTCGCCAACCCGTTCATCTACAAGACCCTCGTCGGAGGCTCTGGCGGCGACTTCAACGACGTCCTGACCGGGAGCAACGCCAACGGCACCGCCCCCTTCTTCAGCGCCCACATGGGCTGGGATCACGTCACCGGCTGGGGCTCGCTGATCGGCACCAACTTTGCAAACGCGTTGGCCACCTACGTCGCCACGCCGCCCGTCTTCCACCACACGAAGCTGACCGGCACCCATCCGCTCAACAACAAGCGGGTGACCAGGGGCAAGCTCGTCGACTTCACCGGCCGGCTCACCGACAAGGACGCGGGCGGCGGGATCGCCAACCGCCAGATCATCGTGATCGGGAACGGCAACATCATCGGGGTCGACCGAACGAGCTCGAACGGCGTGTGGGAGATCAAGTTCAAGGTGAAGAAGCGCCTGAGCTGGCACGCCACGTTCATGGGCTCCGACACCCAGCGGCCGGCGTTCTCGCCCACCCACACCGTCCGCATCCGGCACTGAGCCGGATCGGCCGGGCTACTCCCACTCGATGGTCGCCGGCGGCTTCGTCGAGATGTCGAGCGCGACCCGGTTCACGCCCGGGATCTCGTTGATGATCCGGCTCGAGATGCGCTCGAGCAGGTCGTAGGGCAGCCGCGCCCAGTCCGCCGTCATGGCGTCCTCCGACGAGACCGCCCGGATCACGATCGGGTAGGCGTAGGTGCGCGAGTCGCCCTGGACGCCGACCGAGCGGATTGCGGGCAGGACGGCGAAGCTCTGCCACAGCTCGCCGTAGAGGCCGGCCCGGCGCACCTCCTCGAGGAGCACGGCGTCGGCGGCGCGCAGGATCTCGAGCCGCACGCGGGTGACCTCGCCGACGATCCGGATCGCGAGCCCCGGCCCCGGGAACGGCTGGCGCCACACCATCCGCTCCGGCAGTCCGAGCTCCTCGCC
>JAICKX010000036.1 GCA_025927685.1 Thermoleophilia bacterium
CATGATCGCCGCCGACGCCGCCATCATCGGCGAACCCTCCGGGCTCGCGCGCGACTGGGAGGCGATCCGGCTGGTGTCGCGCGGCGTGTGCCTCTTCCGCGTCGACGTCGAGGGCACGTCGATGCACTCGAGCCTCTCGGACCACCTGGAGTCGGTGAACGCGAACGTCGAGATGGGCCGCCTGCTGGCCCGCTTCGCCGAGCGCGGCTCGGCGATCCTGCGCCACGAGCCGCATCCGCTCGCACCCGACGGGCCGACGCTGAACGTGGCGCTCGTGGCTCGCGGCGGCAGCGGCCAGGGCGTCGTGCCGGGCTCGGCGTCGTTCGTCTCGGACGTGCGCGCCCTGCCCGGGATGACCGCGGACGCGATCCTCGCCGACGTCGAGGGGTTCCTGGCCCTCGCCGCCGAGGCCCAGCCCTTCCTCAGGGCGAGCGTCGAGGTCGAGGCGTGGCTCCCGGCGTGCGAGATCGAGCCCGTGCATCCGATCGTCCAGGCTCTCGCCGAGGCGAGCGCCGAGGTGCTGGGGACGACCCCGCCGTTCGCCGTGTTCCCGGGCGGCACCGACGCCCCCCACTTCCAGCTCACCGCCGGCGTCCCGACGGTGCCGTCGTGCGGCCCCGGCCTACTGACCGCCGCCCACCGGCCGAACGAGTCGATCACGCTCCAGAGCATCGTCGAGGCGACGGCGATCTACGCCGGTGCGGCGCGACGCTTCCTGGGCGACTGATCCCGGGCGCGCCGGCTAGTTGTCGCTCAGCGCGCCGGCGAGCGTCTTCGAGGCCAGATCGAGCGCGTCCTCGGACGCGCCCATCACGGCCGCACCCCGGAAGAAGCCGTGCACCAGCCCGTCGTAGCGCTTCAGCGTGACGTCAACGCCCGCCTGCGCGAGACGTTCGGCATACGCCTCGCCTTCGTCGCGCAGCGGGTCGAACTCGGCGGTGATCACGAGCGCGGGCGCGACGCCGCGCAGGTCCTCCGCGCGAAGCGGCGACGCATCGGGATGGAAGCGATCCCCCTCGGGCACGTACTGGTCCCAGAACCACACCATCCCATCCCGGGTCAGCCAGTACCCGCTGGCGTTGTCGCGGTACGAGCCGGTGTCGAGATCCGCATCCGTGACCGGGTAGACCAGGAGCTGGAGCGCGAGCTCGATCCCCCGGTCGCGCGCGTGGCGCGCCACGACCGCGGACAGGTTGCCGCCGGCGCTGTCGCCGCCGACCACCAGGCGCCCCGTCGAACCGAGCTCCGTGCGCCGCGCGTGCGCCCAGGTCGTCGCCGCCCATGCGTCCTCGACTGCGGCCGGGAAGCGGTGCTCCGGCGCCAGGCGGTAGTCGACGGAGATGACCGTGGCCCTGGCGCGGTGAGCGAGCGTCGCGCAAACGGCGTCGGCGGTCTTGATGTTCCCGAGCACCCAGCCGCCGCCGTGGAAGTAGACGAGCGTGCCCGTGCGGATCTCGGGGCGGTAGATCCGCACGGGGATCGGGCCCCCCGGCCCGGGGATCGTCGTGTCCTCCGACGGCACGGGCTCGAACGGTCCGAAGAGCGCCGGAGCCCCGTCCTCCATTACCTGGCGCGCCACATCGGTCGGCTGCTCGCCGTAGCGCGGGGCGCCCATCTCGTCGAGCTTGGACAGGAACTCCCGGACGTCTGGGCTCACGGGCATGGGGCGCTCCTCGGGTCGAGAACGTCGAATGTTTCAAGTGTCAAGGATCCGCCCACCGGTCACTCTCGGAACGCGGCCCGCATGCGCAGGTCGAGGCGCTCGGCGTCCCACGGGCCCGTCGAGTGGATCGAGCGGATGCGCTCCGGCTGCGAGTAGAGGTGCACCTCGAAGCCGAAGCCCGCGATCACACGGCCGTTGATCCAGCCGCCCTCCTCACTCAGGAGGTAGAGGAGCGCCGGCATCACGTTGGCGGGGCTGAACTCGCCGGCGGCCCAGCGCTCGCCGTCAGGCAGCTCGTCGGACGGGATGCTCTCGGTCATCCGCGTGAGCGCCTGCGGCAGGTACAGGTTGCAGGTGGCGCCGGCTGCCGTCATGTCCCGGGAGCAGCTCGCGGTGAGCCCGGCGACCGCCGCCTTGGCTGCGGCGTAGCAGACGTAGTCCGGCTCGCCGTAGATGCCCGAGTCCGAGCCGATATTGACCACCCGTCGACCGGCTCCCGGTGTCGCGCTCCAGTGCCGGAGCGCGGCCCGGCAGGTGTTGAAGGCGCCCGCCACATGCACGGCGAGCGTGTCGTGGAGGTCGTTCGCCGTCGCCTCGAGCAGCGTGCCGCGCCGCATCACCCCGGCCATGTTGACGACGATGTCGAGCCTGCCGAGCTCGGCTACGATGCCGTCGACGAGCGCGTCCACCTCGTTCGCGGCGGCGACGTCGACGGCCGCGGCCTGGGCCGACCCGCCCCGGGCGCCGATCTCGCCGGCGACCCGCTCGGCCACCGGGTCGCCCGGCTCACGGCCCGCGAGGTCGACCCCGCGGTCGGCGATCACCACGGTCGTCCCCCGGTCGCCGAGGGCGAGGGCAAGCTCGCGGCCGATACCGCGGCCGCCTCCCGTGATCAGCGCGACGGCGCCGGTTGACATCCCGAGCGCACCCCTGACATGATCGGAAAATCGATTCTCCGATGATAGAGCAGCCGGGACAAGCGCGGTGGCCGAGCACGATGTGATCGTCGTCGGCGGCGGCCTCGCCGGCCTGGCAGCCGCTCGCGACCTCCGCGCCGCCGACAGATCCGTCCTGGTGCTCGAGGCGCGCGACCGGCTGGGCGGGCGGACCTGGTACCGGCCGTTCGCCGGGCGCGAGCAGCACGTCGAGCTGGGCGGAAACTGGTTCGCCCAGGTGTGCCACCCGCACCTCTCCGAGGAGATCCGCCGCTACGGCCTCCGGATCACCCAGAGCCCGAGCGGCCGGACGTTCCACTCGGTCGTGGCGGGGCACCTCCTGACCGACGGCAGCGCCGTGCCGGAATCCGAGGCCGCGGATCTCGACCGATGCCTGGCGCGGATCGTCGAGGAGTCCCACCGGATCTCGTTCGGCGAGCCGCTCGACGCACAGCAGGTCGCCGATCTGGACGTGTCGTTCACCGACTTCCTGGCCCCCTTCGAGCTGCCCGAGGCGGCCTATGAGTTCATGCTGTCGTGGGCGGCGTTCGCGTTCGGCTGCCATCCGGCCGACCTCTCCGCGCTGCACGCGCTGTCCTGGGTGGCGGGGTTCGACCACCACGCATGGGGGCTGGCCGACCCACCGGCCGACAAGTTCGCCGACGGCACCTCCACCCTGGTCGACGCCCTGGCCGCGGAGGCCGCCGCCGACGTCCGCCTCGACACGCCGGTGGCGGCGATCGCTCACGACGCCGGCGGCGTGCGGGCGACCACCCGCGACGGGGCGGTCCACAGGGGAGCCGCGGCGATCCTCGCGACGCCCGTGAACACGTGGCACGACGTCGATTTCGCCCCGGTGCTGGACGGCGCGATCGGCGCGATCGGCGAGGAGCGCCACGTCGGCCATGCCGTCAAGCTGTGGGTGCTGGTGACGGGCGTTCCCGAGCTCATGGTCGGAGCCGGCTGGGGCGGCGTCGACCGGCTGTCGGAGGAGCTCGCGCTACCGGACGGCCGGCTGCTGGTCGGCCTTGGCCACTCCCCCGCGCAGCTCGACCTCGCCAGTCGCGACGACGTGGAGCGAGCCGTCCGCCTGTACGCCCCCGAGGCTGAGGTGGTCGCCTGGGACGGACACGACTGGAACGGCGACGAGTTCGCACAGGGCACCTGGGCGGCGTTCCGCCCGGGACAGCTGACGCGGTATCACAGCGCGTTCGAAGCGCCCCAGGGGCGTCTCTACTTCGCCGGCTCCGATATCGCGCTCGGCTGGGCGGGGTTCATGGACGGCGCGCTCGAGACCGGCCGCCGGGCGGCGGGCCAGGTACTGAGATCGACCCACCTTGCGAGCATCTGACGCCCATCCGTGCTCGTGCGAGGCTACGCGGCCAGCGCCGGGTTCAGGAGCGCGACCGCCTCGCTGAAGCGGTCTTCGCTGGGCCCGATCGCCGCCGCCGACAGCCCGGTCGGATCGAACAGCTGGCGGGCCAGCGCGGCGATCGCCTCGGGCTCGACGGCGTCGATCTCGGCGCAGATCCGGTCGAGCGACAGGATCTCGGTGTCGGTCAGGACGGACTTGCCGAGCCGGCTGGAGCGGTTGGAGGTCGACTCCATCGAGAGCATGATCCGGCCCTTCAGGTTCTCCTTCGCCCGCCGCAGCTCGGCCGGGTCGAACCGGCCGTCCCCCATGCGCCCGAGCTGGTCGGCGATGATCCGCACGCACTCGGCCAGGTTGTCCTCGCGCGTGCCGACGTAGACGCCGACGAGGCCGGTGTCGGCGTACTGCGAGCCGTACGTGTAGACCGAGTACGCCATGCCGCGCTGCTCGCGGATCTCCTGGAAGAGGCGGGAGCTGGCGGAGCCGCCGAGCATCGAGTCGAGGAGCGACGCGGCGAACCGGCGCCGGTCGGAGCGCGACACGCCCGGCGCGCCGAGGCACAGGTGCACCTGCTCGGTGTCCTTGCGCTGGAAGACCGATCGCGGAAGCGACTCGCCGACCCAGACCGGCCGGACGCCCGTCGCGTCGTCGGGGGCCTGCGAGAGCGGCGAGAAGCGGGTCTCGATCGCATGGGCGAGCGGCTCGTGCTCGACGTTCCCGGCGGCCGACACCACGATGTTCGGGCCGACGTAGCGGGCGCGGTGGTAGGCGCGGATGTCGCGCGGCGTCGCCTGCGAAACGACGCCGGCCGAGCCGATCACGGGCCGTCCCAGCGGGTGCTCCGCGAAGACGGCCGCCGAGATCAGGTCGTGGACGAGATCCTGCGGCGTGTCCTCGTACATGGCGATCTCCTCGAGGACCACCTCCCGCTCGGAGTCCATCTCGGTGGGGTCGAACTGGGGCTGGAGCAGCATGTCCGCCATGACGTCGAGGGCGGTCTCGAGGTGGGCGTCGAGGACGCGGGCGTAGACGACGGTGTACTCCTTGGCGGTGGCCGCGTTCAGCTCGCCGCCCAGGCCGTCGAAGATCTGGGCGATCTCCATCGCCGAGTAGCGTCCCGAGCCCTTGAACAGGAGGTGCTCGATCAGGTGCGAGATGCCCTCCTCCCCGCCCCGCTCGTCGCGCGAGCCCGCGCCGATCCACATGCCGATCGCGACCGACCGGACCGAGGCGACGCGCTCGGTGACGATCCGCTCGCCGCTGTCCAGGGTGGTGACGGTGTAGCGCTGCACTGTCGGCGAACCTTAGATGCGGCGTGCGAGCGCCATGCCGAACCCCTCGCCGGGATCGGTCCACCACCGCTCCACCTCGAGCCCCCTGCCGCGGAGCTCCCCCGCGATCCGGTCGCGGCGGAACTTGGCCGCGATCTCCGTGTGCACGTCCTCGCCGGCGGCGAAGCGCACCTCCAGGTCCAGGGCCGCGACGCGCGCGACCTGCGCCCGCTGCGACCGCAGGCGGATGTCGACCCACTCGTGCTCGGCGTCCCAGCGCGCAACGTGGTCGAACGCGTCGGGGTCGAAGTCGGCGCCCAGCCGGTCGTTCAGGACGCGGAGCACGTTGCGCGAGAACGCGGCCGTGATCCCGCCCGGGTCGTCGTAGGCGGCGAGGATGCGCTCGGGCGCCTTCACGAGGTCGACGCCGAGGAGCAGGCGGTCGCCGCCGACCAGCGTGTCGGACAGGTCGGCAAGGAAGCGGGCCCGGACGGCCGGGTCGAGGTTCCCGATCGTGCTGCCGAGAAACGCGACCATGCGCGTCCCCCCGCCCGGCAGCAGGTGCAGATGGCGCTCGAAGTCGCCCACGACGGCGTGCACGGCCACACCCGGGTACTCCGCGACGACGGCCGCCGCGGCAGCGCGCAGCGTCGCCTCGTCGACGTCGAACGGGACGAAGCGCTCGAGCGTCCCGGCGGCGGCCATGGCCGAGAGCAGAAGGCGCGTCTTCGCGCTCGTGCCGGAGCCGAGCTCGATCAGCGTGCCGGCCTGGGCCTCGCGCGCGATGTCGCCCGCGTGCGCCCCGAGGATCGCCCGCTCGCAGCGGGTCAGGTAGTACTCGGGAAGGCGGGTGATCTCATCGAAGAGCGCCGATCCGTGCGGGTCGTAGTGCCACTTCGGCGGCAGACGCTTCGGGGTCGCCGTGAGGCCGCGCAGGACGTCCTCGCGCATGGCGGCCTCGAGGTCGGCGGGGCCGAGATGGACGTCGATCGCGTACGGCTCGGCCACAACCGTTCGAGGCGCCGGGCGTGACCGCCCGGCGCCTCGGCAGGGCTTAGCGGCGCCGGCCGCGGCCGCCGCGGTCGCGATCGCGGGGCGGGCGCTCCTCGCGCGGCGGAGGCGGCGTGTTCTCGGCCACCTCGACCAGCTCCTCGGGGAGCACCTCGTTCTCGCCGTCGACCTTCGCGACGAGCGTGAGGCCGATGCGGCCCCGGTCCTTGTCGACCTCCACCACGACGACGCGCACGGTGTCGCCGCGGTCGAGCACCTGGGCCGCCGACTGGAGCCGATTGCCCTTGGGCAGGATCCGGCTCACGTGCAGGAGGCCGTCGACGCCCTTGCGGAGCTCGACGAACGCGCCGAAGTCGGTGATCTTGACGATGTTGCCGGTGTACTCGTCACCGACCTCGACCTCCTTGGTCATCGCCTCGATCGCCGCCCGGGCCTGGTCGGCCAGCTCGCCGTTGGTGCCGTAGATGCGGATCGTGCCGTCTTCCTCGATGTCGATCTGCACCTCGTAGTCGGCCTCCAGCGAGCGGATCGTCTCGCCGCCCTTGCCGATCACCATGCCGATGAAGTCGGGGGCGATCTTGGTCGACGTGATCCGCGGGGCGTGCGCGGCGAGCTCCGTCCGCGGCTCCGAGATCGCCTCGCGCATCTTGGCGAGGATGTGAAGCCGGGCGTCGCGGGCTTGCGCCAGGGCCGACCGCAGGATCTCGGTCGTGACGCCGGTGATCTTGATGTCCATCTGGAGCGCGGTGACGCCCTGCTCCGTCCCGGCCACCTTGAAGTCCATGTCGCCGAGGTGGTCCTCGGCGCCCTGGATGTCGGTCAGGATGACGTAGGAGTCGCCCTCCTTGATGAGCCCCATCGCGATCCCGGCCACCGGGGCCGTGATCGGCACGCCCGCGTCCATCAGCGAGAGCGTCGACCCGCACACCGAGGCCATCGACGACGAGCCGTTGGACTCGAGGATCTCGGACACGAGCCGGAGCGTGTACGGGAAGTCGACCGACGGCGGGATCACCGGGACGAGGGCCCGCTCGGCGAGCGCCCCGTGGCCGATGTCGCGCCGCTTGGGGCCGCGCATGAACCCCGTCTCCCCGACGCTGTAGGGCGGGAAGTTGTAGTGGTGGATGTAGCGCTTCGTCTCGTCGAGCGAGAGGTCGTCGATGCGCTGCTCCTCCTTGGCCGTGCCGAGCGTGCAGAGTGTGAGCGCCTGCGTCTGGCCGCGGGTGAAGAGCGCCGAGCCGTGGGTGCGAGGCATGACGCTGACCGAGCACGCGATCGGCCGGATCTCGGTCTCGGAGCGGCCGTCGGGACGGCGCTTCTCGACCGCGATCTTGGTCCGGACGGTCTCCTTGTAGAGCCTGTCCACGGCCGCGACCACCGCCGCGCGGGCGGCCGGATCGAGCGGGCCGCCGCCGTCGGCCGCCTCACCGCGGGCCGGGAACGGGAGCTGGATCGTCTCGGCGATCTGCTCCACGAGCGCGTGCCGCTTGGCCGACTTCAGCTCCTTGGAGTCCTGCTCGGCATCGGTCAGGGCCCGGACGGCCTCGCCGAACTGCTCCTTCACGGCCGGGTAGACGGCGGCGTCGCGCGCCTCGGCGACGAGCTGGGCGACGGCGAACTGCACCCGCTGGCGCTGGAGGACGTCCTGCTCGGTCGACGCGCCGGACACGGCCGGCGTCTCGGCTGCGAGCACCGCGTCGGCGGCGCCGGGCAGCCCTCCCAGGCCGCCCTGGCCGATGGCCGCCTGGAGCGCCGAGGCGTGCTTGCCGCGGAGCGACTCCGTCACGGCGCCGTCGGCCCACTTGGGCAGGCCCGCCTTCTCGGCGAGGTCGATCTGGAGCTGGCACAGCTTCTTGACCTCGCCGTGGGCCAGCTCGAGCGCCTGGATCAGCTCCTCCTCGGAGATCTGCTCGCCGCCCGCCTCGACCATGGTGATCGCCTCGGGCGTGCCGCACACGATCAGGTCGAGCGTCGACTCCTTGAGGTCGGGCAGGGTCGGATTGACGACGAGCGTGTCGTCCAGGCGACCGATGCGCACGGCGCCCACCGGGCCCAGGAACGGCATCGGCGACAGCATGAGCGCCGCGGACGATCCGTTGATGGCCAGGATGTCGTGGGGGTGCACCTGGTCGGCCGAGAACGTGGTCACGATCACCTGGACCTCGTTCTTGTAGCCCTTCGGCCAGAGCGGCCGGATCGGCCGGTCGACCATGCGCGCGGTCAGGATCGCCTTCTCGCCGGCGCGCCCCTCGCGCTTGAAGAAGCCGCCGGGGATCTTCCCGGCCGCGTACATCTTCTCCTCGACGTCCACGGTGAGCGGGAAGAAGTCCGCTCCCTCGCGTCCCTCGGTGCGACCGACGGCGGTCGCCAGCACGACGGTGCCCTCCTGCCGCACGAGAACCGCGCCGTGCGCCTGCTTGGCGACGGCCCCGGTCTCGAACGAGATCTCCTTGTCGCCGATCGTGGCGGTGAGGCGGGTGGCCTCGGGCTCGACTGCAATGCTCATTTCCTCGTCTCTCTTCCTCTTGTCGGCCCGCCTACCGGCGCAGGCCCAGCTCCTTGATGAGTGCCCGGTAGCCCTCCAGATCGTGCTTCTGCAGGTAGTTCAGCAACCGCCGCCGGCGACCGACCAGCTTCAGCAGGCCGCGCCGGGAGTGGTGGTCGTGCTTGTGCACCTTGAGGTGCTCGGTGAGCTCGCTGATCCGCGTCGTGAGAAGGGCGACCTGGACCTTTGTCGAGCCGGTGTCCTTCTCATTCGCACCGAACTTCTGGATGAGCTCGGTCTTCTGGTCCTGGGTGAGCGGCATGCGCCCATCCTCCTTGCCGGTGTGTGGTAGTCGCCTGCATCCCAGACGCGCGCGGGCAAGGCACGCCCGTCCGCGGTGAGGCCACCCGGCACCCTAGCAGGGACACGACCGCCCGCCCGGCGCAACATCGCGGTCAGACCCCGTCGTTGCACGAGAACAGCATCGTCGGGCGGCCCTCGAAGACGAGGTCGCGCTCGTGCGTCATGCCGATCCGGGTCGCCACGGCCTGCGAGGGCGCGTTCCCGGGGTCGATCAGCGAGATCAGGCGGCCGAGCCCGAGCTCGGCGCGGGCGTGGTCACGGATGGCGGCGGCCGCCTCGGTCGCGTAGCCCCTCCCCCACCACCGCGAGCCGAGGAGATAGGCGATCTCGTGCTCGACCGACCCCTCGACGTGCTGGACGAGGAGGCCGCAGCGCCCGATCAGCGTGCCATCCTCGAGGAGCGTCGTCGCCCACAGGCCGAACCCCTGCTCGCGATGGTCCGCGATCATCCCGCCCAGCCGCCTGCGGGTATCCTCGCGCGTCCGCGGCCCACCCAGGAACCGCGTCGCCTGCGGGTCGGCGTAGATGGCAGCGAGGGCATGGAGGTCGGTCTCGCGCAGCCGCCGCAGGAGGAGGCGTTCGGTGAGGAGGTCGTCGCTTCCGGCGCTCGTGTCCGGCACGGTGGATTACGCTAGTCGCGCCGTGAGCACCGCCGTCGTCACCGGGGGAGCCGGGTTCCTCGGCTCCCACCTCTGCGAGTACCTCCTGAACCGCGACTGGCGGGTCATCTGCCTCGACAACCTCGACACTGGCAGCCTCGAGAACATCGAGCACCTGCGGGGCGACACGTTCGACTTCCACTACCACAACTGCGTCGAGTTCATCGCGGTCGAGGAGCCGGTCGACGCGGTCTTCCACCTCGCCTCGCCGGCCAGTCCCGTCGACTACCTGCGCCTGCCGCTGGCGACCCTCCAGGTCGGCTCCTACGGCACCCACAACGCGCTCGGCCTGGCGAAGTTCAAGCGGGCCCGCTTCCTGCTCGCCTCCACGTCGGAGGTCTACGGCGACCCCGAGGTGCACCCCCAGCGCGAGGAGTACTGGGGCAACGTGAACCCGGTCGGGCCGCGCGGCGTCTACGACGAGGCGAAGCGGTACGCCGAAGCGATGACGATGGCCTATCACCGCCAGCAGGGTGTCGACACGCACATCGCCCGCATCTTCAACACCTACGGGCCGCGGATGCGCCAGCACGACGGCCGCGCCATCCCGACCTTCCTGCGCCAGGCGCGCGAGGGAAAGCCGCTCACCGTGTTCGGCGACGGCTCCCAGACGCGGTCGTTCTGCTACGTCGAGGACGAGATCGAGGGCCTCTTCCGGCTCGCGATGAGCGACGAGCACCTGCCCGTCAACATCGGGAACCCCGACGAGATGACGCTCCTGGAGCTCGCCGAGCGGATCCGCGACCTCACGGGCACCGGCTGCGAGATCGTCTTCGAGGGCCTCCCGACAGACGACCCCAAGGTGCGCCAGCCGGACATCACCCGCGCCCGTGAGATCCTCGGCTGGGAGCCGAAGGTCTCGCTGGACGACGGGCTGCGGCGCACGCTCGAGAGCCTCGGCTTCGCGCCCCGCCCCGTCGCCGCCTGAGAGCGGCTACGCGGCGATCGGCGTGGCGTGCCGGTGCTCGCTGCGCGCCGGGGCGATCGCCGGCACGGCGGGCTCCGGCCCGGGCGGGCGCACCTGGCGACGGAGCTCCGCCAGCGAGACGCCCTCGACGGCCAGGAAGAGGCCGCCGGCGGCGACGCTCAGGAGCGCCTCGACCCCCTGGAGGGCGAGCCCGAATGCTGCCGCAGGCGCCGCCGCCACCCCGAAGGGCGCCAGAGCGGCGGCGACCGCGGCGGAGAAGACGCCGACGTTACCGGGGACGAGCGGGACGATGCCCACGAGCGTCGAGGCAACGAAGACCGCGCACGCCGCGGGGATCGAGTGCGGCAGGCCGAAGGCCTGGAGCGTGAACACGATGCCGGCGATCTGGAACCCCCACGACGCGATGCCGAGCGCGAGGGCTCCCAGCCCGCGGTCGCGGCCGGAGAAGGCCGCCCGCGCGTTGCTCAGCGTCTGGCCGGCGATCGGGCCGGCGCGCCCCGGAAGCCGGGAGGCCAGCCGCTCGAGCCGAGCGGCGAAGACCGCCAGGAGGACGACGGCGGCCGACATCACGGCCAGTGTCGCGACGACCCAGGCGGGCGCCGAGGCCGAGGTCGCGGTGCCGAGCGCGGCCACGACGACGAGCGCGGCAGCCAGCACGACCTGCTCGGCGGCCAGCGACCCCGCCAGTGCGGCGGCGGGCACCGGGGTGCCGCGGTCGCGGATTCGGCGGCCGGCGATGCCCAGCTTCGCCACCTCGCCCAGCCGGGCGGGGACCAGGGTGTTCACGAGGAAGCCGATGAAGACGGCCGGGACGAGATCGCGGTGGCGCACATCCCTCGCCTCGGGGCCGGCCGCGAGCGTCCGCTTCCACACGCCGACCTTGGCGGCCACCGAGGCCAGGTTCGCCAGGAGGGCGGCGGCCAGCAGCGTGATCGCGGCGCCGTCGAGCGTCCCCCACGCGTCGCCGCCGACGCGGGCCGCGCGGACGGCGGCGAGTCCGGCGAGCGCGGCCAGGGCGGCCGCGGCTGCGACGCGCCGGATGCGCGGCGACGACACGATCAGGAAGGCCGTTCCCGCCACCCCGGCGCCGGCCGCGGCGTCGAGGACGAAGTGGTTCGCGGTCGCGATGATCGAGAAGACGACCAGCGCCGGATAGGCGAACCAGGCGTAGCGCAGGCGGCTGCGCGTCACGGCCAGGCCGGTGACGCCGACCGTGATGGCGTAGGCGGTGTGCAGCGACGGCATGGCCGCGTACGGGTTCGCGAGCGCCGCGATGAGGCCCGAGTGGTGGTTCACGCCGGTCTGGTTCAGCGAGTCGACGAACCCGAGGCCTGTCAGCATCCGCGGCGGAGCGGCCGGGAAGAACACGTAGCCGGCGAGGCCGACCACGTTGATGGTCGCGATCAGGTTGCGCAGGCGTGTGTAGTGCTCGTTGCGGCGCAGGTAGACCCAGAGCACGAACCCGAACGTCAGCGTGAACTGGCAGTTGAAGTACGTCCAGTTCGCGACGCTCATCACGATCGACGGGGCGGTCATCGCCCAGTGCTGCACGTCGAGCTCGTGGAAGAGCCCCAGGCTCCGCTCGGTGTTCACGATCGAGCGCGCGTGTCGCAGCGCCGTCGACCGGTCGCCGACCGCGAGCGTGCGCGACAGCTCGTAGGCCATGTCGAGCGCCGCGAAGATCGCGAGCTGACGGCCGAGGTCGCCCCACCCTCGCGGGAGGCGCGTTCCGATGGCGGTGATGAACGAGCGTGGGCTCATGTTCTCCGAAGCTTCATCCCGCGCCGGCCCGGCGGCGATACGGCAGCCTGGCCTCTCGGGTTCGGATAACCCCACTTCGGCACGTGGAGCATTCGCGGCGGCGCGGGCCAGGGTTCGCCTGCGCCGCATCCAGGGCGGATCCGGCGTCATTCCCGGGGAGGAGCTGCGCTCAGCCGGCGAGCTCGCGGACGCGCACGACGTCGCGGTGGAGCTGCTCGACGAGCGCCGCGACGCTCTCGAACCGCAGCTCGTCGCGAAGGCGATGGGTCAGCTGGAGCCGGATGGGCGAGCCGTAGATGTCGCGGTCGAAGTCCAGCAGGTACGCCTCGATCCGCACCGCATCCCGGCTGTCGGTGAACGTCGGGTTGTACCCGACGCTGATCGCGGCCGTGTGGTCGGAGCCCGGCAGGTGCGCGCTCCCGGCGTAGATCCCGGTGGCCGGGAGCGGCGTCCGCGGAAGCGGCGACAGGTTGGCGGTCGGAAACCCGAGGTCGCGGCCGCGCCCGTCGCCGCGCACGACGGCGCCCTCCAGCCACGGCGGCCGCCCCAGGAGCGCCGCCGCCTCCTCCACGGCCCCGTCCGCCAGGAGGCCTCGGATCCGCGACGACGACACCGGCTCGTCGCCGGCCCGAAGCAGCGGCACGACGGTCACGTCGAACCCGAGCCGCGCCCCCGCCGCGGCCAGCGTCTCGGTCGTACCGCGGGCACGGTTGCCGTACCGGAAGTTCTCCCCGACGCTCACATGGCGGGCGTCCAGGGCGGCGTGCAGCACCTGGTCGGAGAAGTCGTCGGCCGAGATCTGCGAGAAGGCGGTGTCGAACCGGATGACGACCAGCTCATCCGGGCCCAGCTCCTCGACGAGCGCCGCCTTACGGGCCAGCGAGGAGAGCTCGGGCGGGGCCAGCTCGGGCCGCAGCACCTCCAGCGGATGCGGATGGAACGTCACCACCGCGGAGCGGATCCCCAGGCGCGAGCCCGCGTCCACCGCCGATCCGATCACCGTCCGGTGGCCGGTGTGGACGCCGTCGAAGCTCCCGATCGCAACGGCCCGCGGCGCGGGCTCCACGTCGAGCAGGCTCTGGCGGACGATCATCCCAGCACCACCGCCGGCCGGAGGGCTCCGTCGCGCGGCTCGCCGATGGCGACGAGGTCGCCCCCGGACAGGAGCCGTACGGGCCCGGTCTCACCACGGGCTTCCAGGGCCCGGCCGTGCCGGACGGCCTCGGCCTCCGCCGCGGCGAGGTCGCGGGCGGGCAGATGCGGCAGCGCGTCGGCCGGCGCCCGGAACCAGGCCCCCTGCGGGTCGGCCAGGACGGCGGCCGGGCCGGCGGCGTCCGCCACCGACAGCTCCCCGACCGCGGTGCGGCGAAGCTCGAGGCAGTAGGCGCCCGCCCCCGTCGCCTCGCCGAGGTCGGCAGCGATCTGGCGGACGTACGTGCCCTTGGAGCACGCGACGGCGATCCTGGCGCGCTGCGCCTCCGCGTCGAAGCCGAGGACGTCGAGACGGTCGATCCGCACCCGTCGCGGCGGCGGTGCGACGGCCTCGCCGGCGCGCATGCGGGCGTAGGAACGGCGGCCGTCGACCTTGACAGCCGAGGCGGCCGGAACGGCCTGGAGCACCTCGCCGGTCAGGCAGGCCGCTGCGGCGGCGATCTCCTCCGCGCCCGTCACCGCGCCGGTCGGCTCGATCTCGCCCTCCGGGTCGAGCGTTGTCGAGGAGGCGCCGAACTGGACGACGGCCTCGTAGCGCTTGTCGAGCCCCGAGAGGTAGGTGGCAAGCCGCGTCGCCCGTCCGGCCAGGACGAGCAGGAGCCCCGTCGCGAAGGGGTCGAGCGTGCCGGCGTGGCCCAGCTTCGTGCCCAGCGCCGGCCGCAGCGAGCGAAGGACGCCGAAGGAGCTCGGCCCGGCGGGCTTGTCGACGAGGACGAGGCCGGTGAGCTGCGCCATCGGCCGGCGTCCCGCTACGCGGCGGGCTCTTCCAGCTGCGCGGCGACCTCCGCGACGATGAAGTCGCGGATGTCGTCGACGGTGCCGGGGTGCGAGAACCCGGCGGCCTGCTTGTGGCCACCGCCGGCCGACTTGCGGGCGATCTGCGACACGTCGATCAGGCCGCGCGACCGCAGCGACACGCGGTTCGGGGTGATGGTGCCGTCCGGCAGCGGCACCTGCTCGCGGATAAGTCCGGCCACCTGGACGCCGTCGACCGCCCGCAGGTGGTCGATCAGGCCCTCGGTGGTGGCCTCGTCGCCCTCGACGAGGGCCAGGTCCTCGCGGCTCACGTGCGAGACCAGGAGCCGGCCGCCGTAGTAGGGCACGGTGTGCTCGATGACGCGCCCGAGCAGCGAGAGCTTGCCCAGCTGCACCGACTCGAAGACCAGCTCGAACACCTTGTGGACGTCGGCGCCGGCCTCGACGAGCCGGGCGGCCAGCCGCAGCGCCTCGGGGCTCGTGGTGCGGTACTGGAACCGGCCCGTGTCGGTCACGAGGCCGACGTAGAGCGCCTCGGCGATCTGCGGCGTGATCTCGATGCCGAGCCCGTCGAAGACCGGCACCAGGATCTCGGCCGTCGACGACGCATGGCCGTCGATGAGGTTCACGTCGCCGAAGCGGCTGTTGTCGTGGTGATGGTCGACGTCCACCACCGTGGCCGCGCTGGCGCGCAGAGCCTCGTGCAGCTCCCCCAGGCGGCGCTCGTTCCCGCAGTCGAGCACGAGCAGGGCCCACCCCTCGATCTCGGCCGGGTCGATGTCGCGCTCCAGCCCGTCGGTGTTCAGGAAGCTCACCTCGTGCGGGATGGTCGACGCCGGCTCGAGGTACATCCGCACGTGCTTGCCGATCTGCCGCAGGCCGGCGGCCGCGGCGGTCATCGAGCCGATGGCGTCGCCGTCGGGGTTCTCGTGGGTCGCGATCAGCACGCGGTCCGCCGCAGCGAGGGCTGCGACCGCGGCGTGCACGTCGCTGTCGGGCGTGATCTCGGTCATTCGGGGTCGGGCTCGTCAGACGGGCGGTTCTGGGCCAGGAGCTCGTTCAGCCGCATCGCCCGGTCGACGGTCTCATCATAGTGGAAGGAAAGCTGCGGGGTGCGCTTAAGGTGGAGCTCCTTTGCAACTCGGCTCTGGAGCACGCCGTGGGCCCGGTCGAGCGCCTCCAGGCTGGACGAGCGCCGCTTCTCCGACCCGAGCACGCTCACGTAGACCTCGGCGTGACCGAGGTCGGCCGAGGCCCTGACCGCCGTCACCGTCACGAACCCCAGGCCGGGGTCGCCCAGGCTCTCCACGCCGTCGGCCAGGACGTGCCGGAGCGCCTCGTTCACCTTGCGCATGCGCTCGCTCACAGGTCGTCCTCCGGGCTCATGACGGTGCGGGTGCAGGCGACGAGCTCGTACTCCTGTGCCGAGAGATAGCGCTCTGCGTCCTCCAGCGCCTGGCGGGCGGCGGAGTGGTCGCGCCGCACCACGGCCATCGTGAGCCGGGAGCGCTGCCAGAGGTCGTGCAGGTCGACCTCGGCCACCGACGCGCCGAACCGGCGTTCGAGCTGCGCCTTCGTATGCAGCAGGTGGCGGCGCTTGCCCTTCAGGGATGCCCCGTCGGGGATGTGCAGGTCGAACGTGAGGATGCCCACGTAGCCCGACGGCATGGACAAACCGTAGCGCGGGGCCGCGCGACGCTCACGCGGTGCGGGCGACCTCGCGGACGGCGTACACCTCGAGCACGTCGCCCTCCTTCACGTCGTTGAAGTTCTCGAGCGTAAGGCCGCACTCGAAGCCCTGGGCCACCTCGCGGGCGTCGTCCTGGAACCGCTTCAGCGTGTCGATCCGGCCGTCGTGCACGATCGTGCCGTCGCGGACGACGCGCACCTGCGCACCGCGCTGGAGGACGCCCTGGGTGACCATGCACCCGGCGATCGTGCCGACGCGTGAGGCGCGGAAGATCTGGCGCACCTCGGCCTCGCCCAGCACCTCCTCGACCTGTTCCGGCGCGAGCATGCCGAGCAGCGCCTGCTGGATGTCCTCGGTCAGCTGGTAGATGACGCGGTACGTGCGGATGTCGACGCCCTCGCGCTCGGCCAGCTGCTTCGCCTCGGCGTTCGGGCGGACGTTGAAGCCGACCACGATCGCGTTCGAGGCCGCGGCGAGCATGATGTCGGAGGCGACGATGCCGCCGACGCCGGAGTGGATCACCCGGACCACGACCTCGTCGTGGTGGATCTTGGCGATCTCGTCGACGGCCGCCTCGACCGAGCCCTGCACGTCGGCCTTGATGATGAGCGCCAGCTCGCGGATGCCGCCCTCCTGCATCTGCGAGAAGAGGTCCTCCAGGCTGACGGAGGCCGTGCGGCGGGCGAGCTGCTCGGCCCGCACCCGCTGGGCCCGCTGCTGGGCGGTCTGGCGGGCCACCCGCTCGTTCATGACCTCGCGGGCCAGCTCACCGGCCGGCGGCGGGCGGTCGAACCCGAGGATCTCCACGGGGACGCCCGGCCTCGCCTCGCGCACGCGCTTGCCGTTGTAGTCGTTCAGGGCCTTCACCTTGCCCCAGGCGTCGCCCGCGACGATCGCGTCGCCGACGTTCAGCGTTCCCCGCTGCACGAGCATGGTCGCCACGGGCCCGCGGCCCACGTCGAGGCGCGACTCGATGATGACCCCGGACGCCTCCGCGTCCGGGTTGGCCTTGAGCTCGAGCACGTCGGCCTGGAGCAGGATCGACCTCAGGAGGCCGTCGAGGTTCTCCTTGGCCTTGGCCGAGACGTCCTCGAAGATGGTCTCGCCCCCCCACTCCTCCGGCTGGAGGCCGTGGTTCACGAGCTCTGTGCGGACGCGCTCGGGGTTGGCGTCCGGGCGGTCGATCTTGTTGACGGCGACGACGATCGGCACCTGGGCGGCCTTGGCGTGGTCGATCGCCTCGACGGTCTGCGGCATGACCCCGTCGTCGGCGGCCACCACGAGCACGGCGACGTCGGTCACCTTGGCGCCGCGGGCGCGCATCGCGGTGAACGCCTCGTGTCCCGGGGTGTCGAGGAACGTGACCTTGCGCCCGTCCGGCACGTCCACCTGGTAGGCGCCGATGTGCTGCGTGATGCCGCCCGCCTCGGTGGCGACGACTGCCGACTCGCGGATCGCGTCGAGCAGGGTCGTCTTGCCGTGGTCGACGTGGCCCATGATCGTCACGACCGGCGGCCGCGCCTGGAGGGAGTCCTCGTCGTCCTCGAAGGTGACCTCCTCGTCCTCCTCGTCGGCCGCGTGGCGGATCTCGATCTCGCGGCTCAGCTCGCTGCCGATCAGCTCGACAGCCTCGTCGCTCAGGGACTGCGTGATCTGCACCATGTCGCCGGCGGCCATCATCAAGGTGATGATCTTGGCCGGGGACACGCCGAGCTTCTCCGCCAGGTCCTTGACCGTGATGCCGGACGGGACCTTGACGGGCCCGGTGGGGGCCTCCGGCTCGCGCTTCTGCTCCTGGCGGGGAGCGCCGCGCTCGCGCCGCTGGCCTGGACGGCGGCCGGCCTGCGCGTCGATCACGACGCGGCGGCGCCCCCGCGGAGATGCACCGCGCTGCGGGCGGGCGTGGCGGCCGGGCTGGCCGGGGCCCTGCTGGGGCGCGGCGGCCTTGTCGCCGTAGACGCGCCGGGCCTCGTCGTCGTCGACGACGTCAGGCACCTTCGGGTCGGCGGCCGGAGCAGGCTCGGCCGGCGCTGCCGCGGTCTCGGCGGGCTTGGGTGTCTCCTTCTCGGCGGTCTTCTTCGCCACGCGTCAATCCTTCCCCGCGGCCCCTGGCCGCTCCATGCTCACCTGCTCCGCCAGGTCGGCGGGCAGGGTGAGCGCGCATTTTAGCCGTCTGGCGAGCGTGCCCCGCCTGCTGGCCTCGCTCGTGCATGCCTCGGTCGGGCAGAGATACACGCCGCGCCCTCCGCGGCGCCGGTCGCGATCCACGAACAGCGCCCCGTCAACCGCACACAGGCGCACCAGCGAGGACTGCGGCCCCCGCCGGCCGCAGCCGGCGCACTGGCGGACGGGCTCCCGACCCGCTACCGGGCCGGCTCCTCGGCGGCCGCCAGCTCCCGGTGGGCCGGGACGCCGCAGTAGCGGCTGCCCTCCAGGGCCTGGTTCGGACACCTCTTGCCGGACGAGGTGACCGCGATGCAGCGGCCGGGGAACTCGTCCTCCTCCTCGGCATCGACGCCGGTGTAGGTCTGCTCGGCCTCCTCGGCGTAGTACTCGGTCTCGGAGACGATGTCGATCCGCCAGCCGGTGAGCCTGTGGGCCAGCCGGGCGTTCAGGCCCTCCTTGCCGATCGCCAGCGACAGCTCGCCGTCCGGGACGATGACGGTCGCCTGGCGATGCTCGTCGTCGACGTAGACCTCGCGCACCTTCGCCGGGGCGAGCGCCTTGGCGACGAACCGGGCCGGCTCGTCGTTCCACGGGATGATGTCGATCCGCTCGCCGCGGAGCTCCGAAACCACCATGCGGACGCGGGAGCCGCGCGGCCCGACGCACGCGCCGACCGGGTCGACGCCCTGCGTCTTGGACTCGACCGCGATCTTGGCCCGGTAGCCGGGCTCGCGGGCGACGGCGCGGATCTCGACCAGGCCGTCGGCGATCTCGGGCACCTCGAGCTCGAACAGCTGGCGGATCAGCTCGTCCGAGCGGCGCGAGAGCACGACCTGCGGCCCCTTCCCCTCGGCGCGAACCTCGATGATGACCGCCTTGATGCGGCTGCCCTGCTCGTAGCGCTCGCCGGGCACCTTCTCGGAGCCGGGCAGGATGGCCTCCATCCGGCCCAGGTCCACGAACGCGTACCGGTGGTCGTCCTGCTGGACGATCCCCGTCACGATCTCGCCGACGCGGTCGGCGTACTCGTCGTACATCATCGAGCGCTCGGCCTCGTTGATGCGCTGGCGCAGCACCTGCTTGGCCGTCTGGCCGGCGATGCGGCTGAAGTTCTCGGGGGTCACGTCGACCATCGCGTCGTCGGCGAACCAGTCCCACTCGATCTCGGGCTCCGGCTCGGGCTCCTCGTCGACGGGCTGCTCGTCCGCCGCCGCGACCACCTCGGCCTCGTCCTGCGGCGCCTCCGCCAGCACCTGGTGGTGGGGATGCGCCTCGAGGTACGCGTCCCACGCCTGCGGCGTCACCGACCAGGCGGTGAAGTCGAGGGTCTCACGGTCGAGGTCGACGCGGACCGGATGGCGCGCGTCGGGCATCTTGCGGTAGGCGGCGAGCAGCGCGTCCTCGATGGCCGCGAGCAGCGTGCCGGGCTCGATGCCCTTCTCCTTCTCGACGAGCCGTACGCCCTCCAGGATCTCCTTGCTCACGGCGTTCCTCCTGTTGGCTCGTAGACGACATGGCTGCGCCGGATCTCGGCGTAGCGAATCCGCACGGGACGGCCGTCCTGCTCGACCTCGATGCCGTCGTCGTCGGCGGCCCGCAGCCCACCGTCGAACCGGCGCCGGCCCTCGACCGGGCCGTCGGTGCGGACCGCCACGCGCTCGCCGACGGCGCGGCGGTAGTGCTCGGGCTTCACGAGCGGCCGGTCGAGGCCGGGTGACGAGACCTCGAGCGCGTAGCGCTCCCGCAGCGGCGAGAGCTCGCGGCTCACCCGCTCGCACAGGTCGACGTCGACGCCCCCGGGGCGGTCGATGACGACGCGCAGCTGGCCGGGTGAGGGGCGCTCCGCGAGCACGACCTCGACCTCCGGCACGCGCGTTGCCAGAGTCGACTCGATCTCGTGCTGAAGAGGCGATGTGTGGTTCATCGGAGGCGAAAAAAGAGGCGGGTTCGCACCCACCTCGACGACCAGCCTAGACGTCTCAGATCCGGGTCGAAGTCTAGCAGCGGTTGCCGCATGGTGAGAAACTCCGGGGCCGTGCGCGCGCTCGTTCAGCGGGTCTCCGAGGCCTCCGTCGAGGTGGGCGGCGACCGGGTGGCGGAGATCGGGCCGGGCCTGCTCGTGCTGGTCGCCGCGGGAGCCGGAGATGCCCCGGACGCGGCCGAGTGGATGGCCGCCAAAGTGGCCCGCCTGCGCGTCCTCCCCGACGACGAGGGGCGCATGAACCGATCGGTGCTCGAGGCCGGCGGCGAGGTGCTGGCCGTGTCGCAGTTCACGCTCTACGGCGATGCGTCACGCGGGAACCGGCCAGGCTTTACCACCGCTGCGCCGCCCGGTCAGGCTGCGGCGCTCGTCGACCGGTTCGCAGACGCCCTGCGGGAGCTCGGCGTCCCAGTCCGGCAGGGCGTCTTCGGCGCGCACATGCGCGTCGCGCTCGTGAACGACGGGCCCGTGACGATCTGGCTCGAGAGCCCGCCGGCCACCTAGGCGGCGGCCGGGACCGCCACGACCGGGCACGGGGCCGCCCCCAGGAGGCGCCGGGTGAGGCCCGGCGACGGCAGGTCCTCGGCCTGGCGCGGGCGACCGGTCGCGACGACGATCAGGCCGCCCTCGCGCCGACGGGCCGCGTCGGCCACGATCTGGGCCGCCCCGGCGGGCGTCTCGGGGTGGGCTTCCAGCTCGGCCGCGATCCCCTCGGCGCGAAGGGCGGCGACGAGGCTCTCGACCTCGTCTCGTGCGTCGCCGACGTGGACGACGACCACGCTCGCCGCGTGCCGCCGCGCCATCTCGCGCACGATCGGCAGCGCGCGGTCAGGAGCGGCGCCGTCGAGGGTGAGGATGACGCATCGCATACCGGCCAAACGATAAAGCCACGGTCACACCAGGTCGAGTTCGCGAAAGCGGCGCTTGATAGTCTTCGCCATGGACGCGATGCCACAAGCAGGGCTTCACACCGCCGGGCCGAGCACGGGGATCCCCGACCTCGACCAGGCCCTGGACGGCCTCTACTGGGGCGACAACGTCGTGTGGCAGTCCGACGGCGGCGACGTCGCACCGTTCGTCGACGCCATCGTCGGCCAGGCCGCCACCTACGACTACGCAGCGCACGTGAAGCTCGGGAGCTCCGCCGTGGCCGGCCTCGAGTCGATCGATGCCGTGGCAGGCGGGCCGCTCGAGCGGCCCGCGCCGCTCCTGGACGCGGTCCGGCGCGCCTGCCGGCCCGACCGGCGGAACCTGCTCGTCTTCGACTCGCTGGACACCATGGCCGACCGGTGGGGCGTCGACGGCGCCCGCCGGTTCTTCGTCAACTGCTGCCCCATGCTGCTCGAGGTCGGCGCCATCGCCTACTGGTCGCTCTCCCAGGGGGAGCGGCTGGAGCCGGTGCGGCGGGCCGTCGAGGACGTGACCCAGTGCATCGTCGTCGTGCGCGACGGCCGTCTTCGGATCGCAAAGGCCGAGGGCCGGCCGGTGGGCGTGCAGGGGAGCGTCTACCGGTGCCGGATCGGGGAGGACGGCCGCCCGGCGCTGGAGCGTGCTCCGGCAGCGGCCCGGCTGGGGACGGCGCTTCGGGCCGTGCGCCTCCAGCGCGGCCTCTCCCAGGGCGATCTGGCCCGGCTGGCGGGCGTCTCGGCGAGCGCGATCTCGCAGGCCGAGCGCGGCCAGCGCGGCCTCTCGCTCGAGACGCTGCTCGAGCTCACCGCCGGCCTCGGGATCACGGTCGACGAGTTGCTCCGGGGGGAGGTCGCTCCGGGGTACCGGCTCGGCCGCCGCGACGATCCGGCCGCGCAGCCGACCGGCATGCCGATCCCGCTGCTCGACGACCCCGAGGCCGGCATGCGGGTCTATCTCGTGCGGCTGGCCCCCGGCGCCGACGCTGCGCCGCAGGTGCCGCACAAGGGCGTCGAGGTGGTGGCCGTGATCGGCGGTCTGGTCCAGGTCATGACGACGGCCGGCCGGCCCGTGCTGCGCCAGGGCGAGGCGCTCCTGGCCGACCGCTCGGGGATCTCCGGCTGGCGCAACATCGGCCAGCGGCCCGCCGCGCTGTTCTGGGTGATCCGCGACTGATCACGCCGAACAGCGTGCGTGCTATATAGTACGCGTGCTATGGACGCGCTGTACGACCGGTTGGGGGCCACCTACAGTGCGACCCGGCGCGAGGATCCCGAGCTGGCCCGCCAGATCCACACCGCCCTGGGCGGTGCCCGCACCCTGCTGAACGTCGGCGCGGGCGCCGGGGCGTACGAGCCGCGTGACCGCGCCGTGCTGGCGGTCGAGCCCTCCGCCGTGATGGTCGCCCAGCGGCCCGCGGACGCCGCTCCGGCGGTGCTGGCGGCCGCCGAGCGGCTCCCGTTCGCCGACGGCAGCTTCGACGCCGCGATGGCGCTGCACACGGTGCACCATTGGACCGACCCGGCCGCCGGGCTGGGCGAGCTGCGGCGGGTCGCGCGCCGGGTGGTCGTGGTCGCGGGCGACGCGGACGTCATCGACCGGCTGTGGCTGACAGCCGAGTACTTCCCGGGGATCGCCTTCGGTGCCCGGCGCGACGTCCAGCCGCAGGCGATCGCCGAGCGCCTGGGCGGCCGTACGGAGATCCTGCCTCTCCGGGTCCCGGTCGACTGCGCCGACGGCTTCCCGGAGGCGTTCCTGGCTCGGCCCGAGGCCTACCTCGACCCGGATGTGCGCCGGAACATGTCGGTCTTCCGCCTGCTTCCGGACGATCGGGTGGCGGCCGGGGTCGCCCGGCTCCGCCGCGACCTTGCGTCGGGCGTCTGGGATGTTCGCCACGGCGACCTCCGCCGCCGGTCACACCTGGATACGGGGCTTCGGATCATCGTGTCCGATCCCGCATGACGCGCGGGCGCGCCGTCACTGGAGCGAGGCCAGTGCGTCCTGGTAGTAGCTGACCTCGGGCCGAAGCCAGGCGGCCATCTTGTAGTGGCCGGCCGCCTTCTTCGGCTCGCCCATCCGCACCAGGCACCGGCCGAGGCAGTAGTGCGCGTAGTGGTTCGCCGGGGCGGCGTCGAGGATGTGCTCGAACTCGGCGGCCGCCTCGGCGTAGCGGTGCAGCCGCAGGTAGGCGACGCCGAGCGCCTCGCGGATCGACGCCTTGTCGGGCTCGCGGCGCTTGGCCTTCTCCAGCGACACGGTGGCCTGGGCGTTGTCGCCGGCCTCCATGTGGGCCCGACCGCGCTGGAACAGGGAGTAGGTGTCCTCGCCCTCCATGATCGAATCATCGGCCCTCCGCCGCCCGCGATGAGCCGACAACCGCCTTATTCCCGGCGCGCTGCGGCGGAGAGCACCGATCGCAGGCGCACCGCTCCCGCGGCCCGCTCGCTCCGGGTGAGCCGCTGCCGGACGCCGCGCTTCACCCCGCGGAGCTCGCGCCGCATCTCGGCCTCGGCCGCGCGTGCGCGCCCGATGGGCGCGTAGCGGGCCCGGTTCGCGGCCCGGGCGAAGCCGGTCGTCGGCACGCCGAACGTGTGCTCGACCTGGCCCGCGAGGTCCTCGAACGTGTAGCCCGGCCGCACCGCCATGCCCTGATCGCCGACGAACGTCGCCAGGTCGTGGTAGGCGGCGGCGGCCCGCGCCCGCGGCCCCGGCCGCACGTAGCGCCACCGGGCGGCGACGGCCTTGAAGACGAGCACGCCGATCAGGACGATCACGAGCGCCGTGAAGAGCCAGGGCAGGAAGCGGCCGCGGCCCGATCCGTCGCCGAGCGCGAGCGGCGCGTGCACGCCGCCGTGGCCGTGCTCGCCGGCCTGCTTGCCGAGCGGGTCGAGCTTGCCGTTCGCGGGGGACACGCCGCCGCGCACCTGGGCGGCTTCGGCGAGCAGCTTCTTCGTGGCCGCGTCGAGCGTCTTCACTCCCACACCTGTCGTGATGTTCCGGAAGCTCGGCGACGACGACGAGTACCCCTCCGTGATGCTGCGGGTCGGCGTCGGCTCGAAGGGCATCCATCCGTAGCCGGGGAAGAAGACCTCCACCCAGGCGTGCGCGTTCCGGTCCACCACGACGTACGGGCCGCCGGTCTTGGTCGGCGCCTTTCCGGTCGTGAACCCGACCGCGATCCGCGCCGGGATCCCGTGCATCCGCAGGACGAGCGCCATCGCGCCGGAGAACATCTGGCAGTAGCCGTGGTGCGACCGGAGCATGAAGTACACGAGTGGCGGCACGCCCTTCTTCTGCTTCGGCGTCTGGTCGTACTTGAACGGCGCGGAGCGCAGGTAGTGCTCCACCAGGAACGCCGCGCCGAACGGCGTGTTCGCCTCGTCGGCCCTGGACGCCCGCCACACCTGGTCAGAGGCGCGCTGGTAGAGCTCGGGGACCGGCGCGCCGGCCGGCGGCTCGTTCGAGCCGAACGGCCGGAACAGCGTCCCGTTTGCGGTGATCCCGGCCGCGACCACGTTGGGGTATCCCGTGCCGGCGGACGCCAGGTCGGTCGGCGAGGGGCTCGGCGTGTACGCCGTCTCCCTGTAGGTGTCGCCGCGTCTGGGCGCGCTCGTGGTGTTCACGGTTCCGTCGAGGCCCATGAAGGAGCGGACGTCCGACGGCAGGTCCCACCGCAGCGCCTGCCCCGTCCCGATCAGGTGCGGGTCGGCCAGGGCGTCGATCTTGACGGTGATCGTCGTCGTGTCGTTCTCGTCGGACGTGACCGTCTTCGGAGGCAGGAATTCGGGTGGCACGATGTAGGAGCCGCCGACCTGGTTCGCGAGCGGGATCGCCTCGCGGCCCTGGCTCCAGTGGTCGTCGCCGAAGTCGCTCAGCACCGCCGCCTTCCAGTAGAGCGGGATCGGAGAGTTGACCTCCATGACGACGGTCTTCTTCTTCGGCCAGTGGAGCGGCTTGTAGCTCTGGTTCCAGACGTACTGCACGTTCACGCTCGGCTGGGATCTGTGGAGCGGGTTCCACGCCCGCCAGCCGAGGAACGCATCCTTGCTCACGCCCGGAGCGCCGCCGACGACGAGGCCCGCCAGCACGGCGGCAACACCGAGGAACGCCGCCTGCGGCACGGCACCGGAACGCTCCCGCGCCTCGCCGGTCAGGAAGAGCGCCGCGAGCGCCAGGCCCAGGAAGATCGCGGCCCGGAGCGCTCCCGCCGACAGGTCGAGCACGGTGCTCGGCATCGCGAAGAGCAGGAACCCGATCGCGACTGCCGCGAGGGCCCAGCGGCGGCAGAGGAGCGTCCAGGCAAGGAGCGCCGCCAGCGCGAAGAACACCAGCTTCAGATCGCGGTCGACGGACGCGAACCGGCCCGCATCAAAGGGGGTGTGGGCCGTGAACCAGCCGTGCGCGCCGTCGTCGAGGACGCGGGCCACGGCACGCGGGTAGATCCCGTGGTGGGAGCGCCACGGCCAGAGGCCCGTCACGAGGCCGATCGCGGTCACCGCCGATGCCGGCAGGACGGCGAACCAGGCGAGCCGCGGCCGCCCGAGCCACGACACCGCGGCGGGCAGCATCGCGAGCCCGGCAAGGGCCAGGATCCAGGACGGCCCGACCGCGGGCTGCTCCATCTGAGCCCAGTGCGCGCCGCCGTAGAGCACCATGGCCGCGGTCAGGATCGCGAGCGCGAGCCGGCGGTCAGGCATTCGCCACCACCAGCCGCAGGGTCGGCGCCGAGAGCGAGCGGCCGATGTCGTCGCCCTGCCGGACGCGGGCCATCGGGACCCCCGACCTGGTGAGGCGCAGGGCGGCCGCGTCCTGCGCGGTGTCGGAGCCGTTGCCGGCGAAGTCCGGTGCGTCGACCCAGACGACGGCGATGTCGCGCTGCGCCGAGCGCAGCGCGAGGAGGCGCTCGGCGAGCGCGGCCGACATTGCCGCGGTGACGACGAACACGCGGGCCGCGTCGACCCGGGCCGCCGCGTGCGCGCTCTCTCCCAGGGCGGCGGCGAGCGGCCGCGGCGCATCCGGCTCGGCCCCCGCCAGGGCGCCGAGCGCCGTCGCCCAGTGGTCGGCTCCGTCGCCGACGCGGATCCGCGTGTAGGCGGCGCCGTGGAGCACGAGCGCGCTGCGCTGGCCGGACTCGATCAGCCGGTGGAGGAGCGATGCGGCGGCGCGCACCTCGTAGTCGAAGGTCGACTCCGGCCGCTCGCCGACCACGGCCTGGGCGTCGCAGTCGAGGAGCACGGACGCCTCGTCGCGGGGCGTGTCCTGGAGCTCCTTCACCATCAGCTTGCGCCGCTTGGCCGTCGACCGCCAGTGGACGCGGCGCAGGCTCTCGCCACGCTGGTGGTCGCGGATCGAGTGCAGGTCGTACCCGGCCGTGCGGTGGAGCAGCGCCCGGCCCTGCTCGCCCGACATCCCGCCGGCGTCGGTGAAGAGGCCCTCCAGCGGGTAGATGCGCGGATAGACGATGACCTCGTCGGAGCGGTCGAGCGGGATCCTCGCCTCGGCAAGGCCGAACCCGTCGTCGATCACGAGGGCGGCGCCCGAGAGCTTGTAGCGGCCGCGCAGGGCCGAGGCCACCTCGTAGCGCCCGCGCAGGACGCGCCCGGCCCGGATGACCGATGCGGCCACCGCCCGGTCGCCGACGCCGTCGACGACGATCGCGCGGCCCGGCATCGGGCCGCCGTCGGCGCTCACCTCGAGGCCGACATGGACCGACTGGCCCTCGACGAGCTCCAGGTGCCCGGTGCGGCGGCGGAGCCGCATCGGCCGGTCGAGGAAGCGCACCCAGGCCCACGCCGCTGCCGGCGCGAGCGCGAGCCCCAGTGCGACCGGGAACATCGCGTCGGTCCCGAATCCCCAGGCCGCGATGTAGAGGCCGAGGGCCAGGACCAGCACCCGGCGGCCGCGCTCCGTCATACGGGGACCCGCGTCCGCTCGACCGCCTCGCGGATGGAGTCCGCCGCGTCGATGCCGGCCGTGCGCGCCTCGGGCGCCAGGATGACCCGGTGCGTGAGGACGTCGGTGGCGACGTCCTTCACGTCCGCGGGCACGACGTAGTCACGGCCGCGGATCACCGCGTGCGCCTTCGCCACGCGCAGGAGCGCGATGCCGGCGCGCGGGCTGGCGCCGAGCGCGAGCCGCGTGTCGGTGCGGGTGTGGTTCAGGATCTCGACGACGTAGCGGTGGAGCGTGTCCTCCACGAACACCTTCTTGACGGCCGCGATCGCCGCCTCCACCTCGGTGGCGGTGGACACCGGCTCGAGGTCCTCGATCGGCTCGGTGGCCGCGTGCTCGGCCAACATCTTCGCCTCCGCATCGACGCCGGGATACCCCAGGGCGAGCAGCATGGTGAAGCGGTCGAGCTGGGCCTCGGGCAGCGGGAACGTGCCCTCGTACTCGATCGGGTTCTGGGTCGCGATGACCGTGAAGGGACGCGCCAGCCTGTGGGTCGTCCCG
>JAICKX010000103.1 GCA_025927685.1 Thermoleophilia bacterium
AGAAGGTCGTGAACCCGACGACCGACGACGACCGCGCCAAGGGCGTGCTCAACGCCGACCCGGGCCTGAGCGGGATCCTCTCGCAGCTGCGCGAGGCGATCGGCGACACGTTCACGGGCGCGCAGCCCGACCTGAACCAGGTCAGCCTGGCCGGCCTCTCGACCGGGAAGACGGTCGGCTCGGGCACGATCAACCAGGACTCGATCGAGGGCCTGCTCACGCTCGACTCCGACAAGCTCTCCGACATGCTGACGAACCGGTTCAGCGACGTGAAGAAGCTCTTCACGACCGTCACCGGCACGTACGCCAGCGAGGGCCTGGCACAGCGGCTCGCCGACCTGATCACGCCGCAGGTGCAGACGGGCGGCATCCTGGCCACCCGGATCGCCGGCGAGCAGACGACGATCGACGACCTGAAGCAGCGCCAGTCGGACATCGAGACGCGCGTGGCGCTCCGCGAGACGCAGCTTCGCAACCAGTTCACGGCGATGGAGACCGCGCTCTCGCAGTCGCAGTCGCTCCAGTCGCAGCTCGCCGGCCAGTTCGCCGCGCTCTCGCAGTAGCGGCGCCCTCGCCGGACTCACAGTTCCGCAAGCCCACGATCGAGCAGCAGGCGACGGTCACCCGGCCGGTCTGGGAGCCGGCCGGCGTCGTCTGCACCGACAACATCACGGGGTCCCCGGCGGTCGAGCTCGCCGGCTGCCCGTGGGCGCGGGTCGTGTCGGCCAACCCGCTGGAGATGCGCGCCGGCGACAACGGAGCATCGCGTGATCGTGTCGATGGGGGCGCTGAAGGATGAGATGACGCTCGGCGAGCGCATGTATGGCGAGCAGTTCCTGCCGCAGCCGTCCATCCTCCCGCAGTGCGACCTGCTCATCACCCACGGCGGCAACAACACCACCTGCGAGGGGTTCCACTTCGGGCTGCCGATGATCGCACTCCCGCTCTTCTGGGATCAGTACGCCAACGCCCAGCGCCTCCAGGAGACCGGCTTCGGCGTTCGTCTGCCCACCTACGACTGGGCGGAGGCCGGCCTGCTCGGCACGGTCGATCGCCTGGTGGGCGACGACCAGCTCGCCGGCGTCATGCGCGAGAACGCGCGGCGGATCCAGGCGGACTCGGGTCGCGCGAGGACGGCCGGCCTGCTGGAGCGGCTGGCCGTCGAACGGGCGCCGGTCACCGGCTGAGCGATCCCCTCAACTCGAGCCCGGGGCCGCCGACTACTCGGCCAGATGGACTACGCCGGCGCCAACCGAGCCTACACGGAGTCGAGCATCCTGACGGCCCCGCCCGAGCGGCTCGTGGTGATGCTCTACGACGGGGCGATCCGCTTCCTGAAGCAGGCGGCCGCCGCCAAGCAGAACGGCCAGGATCAGCTCTTCCTCGACCGTCTGCGCCGCGGCGAGGCGATCATCGACGAGCTGAACGTGACGCTCGACATGTCGCAGGGCGAGGTCGCCGCGCGGCTGCGCGCGATCTACCTCTTCTGCAAGCGGCACCTCGTCGAGGCGCACCTCCAGCGCGACGCGAGCCGCATCGACGAGGTCATCCGGCTCCTCTCCGATTTGCGCGAGAGCTGGCAGCAGCTCTGCGTCCAGGGCGCCGCCGCGGGCCCCGCGGCCGCCGCCGGCTGAGCCGATGCCCGCCGCCGCCTACGTCCGGCTGGTGGAGCTGTGCGAGCACGAGCGCGACCTCATCGCCACCGCCGACTGGGATGGCGTCGTGCGGCTGGGCGAGGAGCGCGCGGCGCTCGTGGCGGCGCTGCCGGCGAGGCCGCCGGCCGGGGCCGGCGCGTATCTGCGCCGGGCCGACGAGCTCTCCCGGGCCAACGCGGCCGCCCTGGCAGCGGCTCGGGCGGCGACCGTCGCCGAGCTGGGCCAGCTGTCCACGGTGCGCCAGACGATCCGGGCATATGCGGGCGACGCGGCCCCGGCCGTCTTCATCGACACGCGCCAGTAGCGCGACGTGTGCCAGAACGCCGCGGAGCGTCGCGAACCGATCACGATTCGTCACGGCGGCGAGCCTGGGGTCTGACCCCGGCCGGGCGTCGTGGCCAGATTGCGGCCATCGCGTCACTGCCGGCGAATCGGCACACGGTGACGCGCCGAAGTGGGGCGTTTGTCCACCAACAGCACATATGCTATGGAGAGACCGATCCGCCGAGCGTTCACCATCAGTGTGATCGCCGCCGCCGTCGCGGCAGGCGCCGGCTGCACGATCCGCGTGCGGCCACGCAAAAGGGCGCCGGCATCGGAGATTCCCTCGCCGCCGCACGGAAGCCGTATCCGACGCTTCGGTGTCAGCCGGAGCACGGCGGCGGTGAGTACGCGCCTGACCCGGCCCACTGCTCCGGCAGGCTCGCCTCCGATCGCTACATCTGGTTCGGGAACGATCCGATCCGGGTCATCGCCCTCTCCCCGACACCGATGGAGTAGCTGCTCAACCCCGCCGTCCCCCGGCCGATTACCCGCCTAACCGCGACGGATCGCGGGCCAGCACCACGCCCATGGATGGGTCTTTCGTCTTTCGACGGGAGGGACCCCTACGTTGGAACTGTTCGACACCACCATCGTCGGGCTGGAGCGCGCGATGTCCGGATCCGCGCTGCGCCAGCAGGTGATCGCGAACAACATCGCGAACGCCAACACGCCGAATTTCAAGGCGTCCGACGTCGATTTCCATGCGGCACTGGCGCAGGCGTTCGCCGGCCAGGCGTCCACGGACCAGATCGCCTCCGTCGGCTTCGGCATGCAGACGGACTCGACGAGCACCGGCCGGCTCGACGGCAACAACGTCGACATCGACCAGCAGATGTCGAACCTCAGCGAGAACACGCTCGACTACCAGTCGCTGGAGTCGGTCATGGCCTCGCGCATCTCGATCCTCAAGACCGCGATCGGGCAGGTGTAGCGATGGGCATGTTCGACGCGTTCGCCATCTCCGGCTCCGGCATGACCGCCGAGCGGCTGCGGATGGACGTCATCGCGAGCAACCTCGCGAACGCCGACTCCACCCGGGGCGCCGACGGGCAGCCGTACCGGCGCCGCATGGTCGTGCTCCAGGCCGGCTCGCCCAGCTTCGACCAGGTGCTCTCCGGCGTGAAGGTCGCCGGCGTCGTCGACGATCAGAGCCCGCTGCGGCGCGTGTACGACCCCTCCCACCCGGATGCCGACGCGCAGGGCTACGTCACCCTGCCGAACGTCAACCCGGTGACCGAGATGGTCGACCTGATCACCGCGAGCCGCGGCTACGAGGCGAACGTGACGGCGATGAACGCCGCCAAGCAGATGTTCTCCAAGACGTTCGACATCCTCCGCTGATGCAGATCCCGAGCTTCCAGCCCATCCAGCCGGTCGACCCCTTCGGGATGTCCGACCTCCAGGTCGGCTCCGTCGACGCCCCCGCCACGGGCGGCTCCTCGCCGGCCAGCTCCTTCGGCAGCATGCTCACCGACCAGATCTCGAACCTGAACGACCTCCAGACCACCGCCGCCTCGCAGTCGCAGGCGCTGGCCACGGGCCAGGCCACGGACGTGAGCCAGGTGGTCGGCGACGTCGAGAAGGCCGCCCTGGCGATGCAGCTCGCCGTCCAGGTGCGAAACAAGGCGGTCGACGCCTACAACGAGCTCTTCCGCATCCAGATCTAACCCTCCCCCCACGCCATGCCCACAAGCCTGAACTCACTGCGCGAGACCTGGCGCAACGTCGAGCCGCGCGGCCAGCTCACCCTGGTGATCTCGTTCCTCCTGGTCGCCGTCACCGGCTACTTCCTGTGGAGCTACGCCACCAAGCCGAGCTACACCGCCGTCCAGACGAACCTGAACCCGGCCGACACGAACCGCGTCACCCAGGCGCTGGCGTCCGCCGGCGTCACCTACAAGGTCGTGAACGGCGGCACCGAGGTGGACGTGCTCTCGAGCCAGCAGTCCAAGGCCCAGGTCGCGCTCGCCTCGAAGGGCGTCGGGCCCGGGAACCACGCCAGCCTGGCCGACATGTCGAGCCTCGGCCTCGGCGCCACCGACTTCCAGCAGCGGGTCGCCTTCCAGCGCGGCCTGGAGGGCGACGTCGCCTCGCAGATCGAGGGCATCGACGGCGTCACCGCCGCGCAGGTGCAGCTCGTCCTGCCGCAGGACACCCTCTTCCAGGATCAGGCCTCCGCCGCCCGCGCGTCGGTGCTCCTGACCGACAACGGCACCCTCACCTCCTCGACGGTGGCGGGGATCGCCCACATGGTGTCCTCGAGCGTCCAGGGGCTCGACCCGACTGACGTCACCATCACCGACAACCTCGGCCAGCTCCTGTGGCCGGCCGGAGGCGTCGGCGCCGGCGGCACCGTCGGGGCCACGGCGAAGCTCGCCCAGCAGCAGGCCTACGACGCCCAGATGGCGGCCGACATCAACGCGATGCTGGCGCGCACTCTCGGCCCGAACAGGGCCGAGGCGCGCGTGAACGCCCAGCTCGACCTGGACCAGGTCACCAACGACTCGGTCAGCTACGACGGCAAGTCGGTCCCGCTGACGGTGCAGAAGGACGACGAGAAGCTCGCCGGGAGCGGCGCGGGCGCATCGGGCGTCGCCGGCACCGGCAGCAACATCCCGCCCGTCTACCAGAACGGCGGCGGCGCGGGCGGCTCCGGCTCCAACTACACGCACCAGTCCGGCACGACGACCTACGGAGCCAACAAGGTCATCTCGCACCAGACGGTCGCACCCGGCGCGGTCGAGAAGCAGAGCGTCGCCCTGCTCTTCGACTCGTCGATCAAGCCGCCGGCGGTCACCGCGATCAAGAACACCGTCGCCGGCATGGTCGGGCTCGACCCGAGCCGCGGCGACCAGATCACCACGGCCTCGGTGCCCTTCACGAAGGTGCCCGACGCAGCCGCGGCCTCGCAGGGCCCGCTCGGCATGTCGCTCTCGATCATCGACATGGCCAAGTACGCCGTCGGCGGCATCGCGAGCGCGATCTTCCTCTTCCTCGTCCGCCGCAACCTGAAGCGCCGCGAGGGCGAGGCGCGCCATCCCGAGCCGACGTGGCTGCGCGAGATCTCGGGCCACATGCCCATCGCCGCGCTGGAGCCAGGCATGACCGACCGCGTCCCGCCGGAGCTCGTCCAGCAGCGCCAGTCGGTCCAGCGCCAAGCTGAGGAGATCGTGCAGAAGCAGCCCGAGCACGTCGCCATGCAGGTGCAGCAGTGGATGAACGAGTAGCCACCGGGACGATGCCCGGCCGGCGCAAGGCCGCCATCCTCCTCGTCTCGCTCGGGACGAAGGGCGCGGCCGACGTCTTCCGGCACCTGCCCAACGAGATGATCGAGCAGCTGACGGTCGAGATGGCCAAGATGCAGTCCGTCGAGGCCGAGGTCTCCACCCCCGTCGTGCAGGAGATGGTCGAGTCGGCGTACGCGCGCGGCTACATCGCCGAGGGCGGGATGCGGTTCGCCCGCGAGGTGCTGGAGCAGTCGGTCGGGGCGCAGCGCGCCGACGAGATCCTGAGCCGGCTCTCGGTGATCATCGAGCAGACACCGTTCGAGTTCCTGCGCAACACGCCCGCCGACCAGATCGCGGCGTTCCTGCGCAACGAGCACCCGCAGACGGTCGCGATGGTCGTCGCCCAGCTCCCCAACACGGCGCTCGCCGCCAAGGTGATGGAGCTGCTCGAGCCGGAGCTCCAGGCCGACGTCGCCATGCGGATCGCGATGATGGGCCAGACCTCGCCCGACGTGGTGAAGGAGGTCGCCCAGGTGATGGAGCGAAAGCTCGAGACCGTGCTCCAGCGCGACTGGGCGGCCGCGGGCGGCGTCCGCTCGCTCGCCGCGATCCTGAACGCGGCCAACCGCTCGACCGAGCGCAACATCCTGGAGCACCTCGGGAGCGAGAACGACGAGGTCGCGAACGAGGTCCGCTCGCTGCTCTTCGTCTTCGAGGACATCCTGAAGCTCGACGACCGCTCGATCCAGATGGTGCTCCGCGAGGTCGATTCGAAGGACCTCGGGCTCGCGATGCGGGGCGCGTCGGCGGAGGTGCAGTCGAAGATCCTCGACAACATGTCGCAGCGCGGCGCAGAGATGCTGCGCGAGGAGATGGAGTACATGCCGCCGCAGCGGCGCCGGGTCGTCGAGGAGGCGCAGACCAAGATCGTCGGCGTCGTCCGCAAGCTCGAGGACTCGGGCGAGCTCGTGATCTCGCGCGGCGGCGACGCCGAGGACGAGCTCATTGGCTGAGACCTTCGAGTTCGGGGCGCTCGAGGCGCCGCCGCACCTCCTCGGCGAGTTGGGGACGGCGGAGGAGCGCCTGCTCGTGATCGCCGCGGAGACCCGCCGGCGCGCGCATGAGGAGGGGCTGGCCGACGGGCTCGCAGAGGCCGCAGACCGCGTCGCCCAGGCTCTGGCCGCGCTGGCCGAGGCGGAGGCCGGCATCCGGGCCCGCGAGGAGGAGTTCCTGCGCGCGGCCGAGCGCGCGGCCGTGGAGCTCGCCATCGCGATCGCCGAGAAGATCGTGGGCGGCACGGTGGCCGCCCGACCCGAGACGGTGCTCGACATCGTCGCCGGCGCCCTGCTTCGCACCGCCACCCGGCACCGGCTCGTGATCGAGGTGAACCCGGATGACCTCGAGCTGGTCTCCGCCGGCGCCGACGGCCTCGCCGCCCGGCTGGGCGGAGTGCAGCGCCTGGACGTCGTCTCCGAGCGCAGGATCGAGCGCGGCGGCTGCATCGTCCGCACCGAGGAGGGCGAGATCGACGCCCGGATCGGCGCGCAGCTCGACCGCATCGCGGACATCCTCGCCGAGGCGGGTCGTCGCGACGCCTCCGACCTCACGGGGGTGTAGCGATGCCAGACGTAACCCTGGGGCGGTACCGCGCCGCGGTCGCCGAGGCGGACACGCACGGCCGCCACGGCCGCGTGACGAACCTCATCGGCCTCGTCATCGAGGTGACCGGCCTGCGCGCCGAGGTGGGCGAGCTCGTGACGATCTCGGCGGGCCGAAACCGGCCTCCGGTCCCCGCCGAGGTGGTCGGGTTCCGGGAGGGCCGGACGCTGCTCATGCCGCTGGGTGAGATGCACGGCATCGGGCCCGGACGGCGGGTCGAGGCCACCGGCAACTCCTTCCGCGTCCGGGTGGGCGACGGGCTCCTCGGCCGCGTGCTCGACGGCCTCGGGAATCCCATCGACGGCGGCCCGGAGCTCTCGCCGGACGACCTGCGCACCGTCGCCGGCAGCCCGCCCTCGCCCATGCATCGCGCCCGCATCACCGAGCGGCTCGAGCTCGGCGTGCGCGCGCTCGACGCGCTCGTCCCCTGCGGCCGCGGCCAGCGGCTCGGCATCTTCGCCGGCTCCGGGGTCGGCAAGTCCACCCTGCTCGGGTCGATCGCGCGCTCGACGACGGCGTCGGTGAACGTGATCTGCCTGGTCGGCGAGCGCGGCCGCGAGCTGCTCGAGTTCATCGAGCGCGACCTGGGAAGCGCGATCTCGCGCTCGGTCGTCGTCGTGGCGACGTCCGATCAGCCGGCGCTCGTCCGGATCAAGGCCGCCATGGTCGCGACGACGGTCGCCGAGCATTTCCGCGACGAGGGCCACGACGTGCTGCTCATGATGGACTCGGTCACCCGGCTCGCGATGGCCCAGCGCGAGGTGGGCCTCGCCATCGGGGAGCCGCCCGCCACGCGGGGGTACACGCCAAGCGTCTTCGCCATGCTGCCGCGGCTGCTGGAGCGCGCCGGCACCGCTGCGCGCGGGTCGATCACCGGCCTCTACACCGTCCTTGTGGAGGGCGACGACATGTCAGAGCCGGTCGCCGACGCCGTGCGGTCGATCCTCGACGGCCACTGCGTCCTCTCCCGCGACCTGGCCCACAAGAGCCACTATCCGGCGATCGACGTCCTCGAGTCCATCTCGCGCCTCGCCACCGAGATCACGACGCCCGAGCTCCAGGCCGCCTCCGCCGCCCTGCGGGAGACCCTCGCCGCCTACCGGTCCAAAGAGGACCTGATCACGATCGGCGCGTACGCCGGCGGCGGCGATCCCGGCGTGGACTACGCGATCGCCAAGCTGCCGCAGATCGACGCGTTCCTGCGCCAGCGCGCGGACGAGTCGTCGGCGGCGGCCCACACCGACCGCGCGCTCGTCGCCCTGATGGCCGACGCCGGCGCGCCCGGTTCATTCCCCGTCCAGGCCGCCGATTACGTTGAGGTGGTGGCGGGCCAGCAGGCGTCCCAGGCCCTGGCGCGCGTCACCGACTCATCCCTGGACTTCTCGATCGCAACGGAGACGGCATGAGCGACGCCATCTCAGAACCAGACACGACGCAGGAGGAGCAGCCGGCCGAGGCGGCGCCGAAGCGCCGGGCACGCCGCGTGCGCGAGATCGACTTCTCCCGCCCCAGCAAGTTCGCCCAGGATCAGCAGCGGCGTCTCGAGCGCGCGCACGAGAGCTTCTGCCGCACCGCCTCCCAGCGCCTCTCGACCGAGCTGCTCACGCCGATCGAGCTGGAGGTGCTGAGCCTCGACCAGCTCACGTGGTCGAGCTCGATCGCCCAGGTCCAGCCGCACTCCATCAGCGCCATCGTCGAGTTCCGCCCGCTCGGGACGCAGGTGCTCTTCACGGCAGAGCTGGAGTTCATGCTGCGGCTCGTCGAGCGCCTCCTGGGAGGCGATTCGCCGACGGCGATCGAGCCGCGCGAGCTCACCGAGATCGAGCTGGCGCTCGTCCGGCGGATGCTCGACACGCTCCTGGAGCAGCTGTCGCTCACCTGGAAGGAGCTCGCGGGCGTCGCCGCGCACCTCCTCAGCGTCGAGTCACAGATCGCGAACGTGAACCTGGCCCCGATGAGCGAGCCCTCGCTCGTGCTCACCATGGAGGCCAAGGTGGATGGGGCGGCGTCGACGATGTGCCTGATCCTCCCGCACCGCGCCGTGGAGCCGATCCTCCACCACCTGTCTCGCAGCGGCTACGGCGAGGTCGAGATCGACCCGGGCGCGCAGGCTGCCGTCCGCACCGGCGTCGCCGCCGTCGAGGTCGACATCCGGGCGGAGGTGGCCTCCCGCCACATGCCCATCGAGGAGATGCTGGCGCTTCGGCCGGGCGACATCCTCCGGTTCCGCGTGCCCGCAGCCGAGGGCGTGACCCTGTTCGCCGGCCACGTGCCGGCCCACCGAGCCCAGCCGGGCCGCAACGGGAACCGGCGCGCCATCCAGGTCACGGGCCGCGCGGGGGCGGGATCGTGACCGCCCGCGACGCGCTTCTGCGGCTGGCGGAGGCGACCGGCGAGGCGGTCGCGCAGGCGCTCGAGACGGTGTCGCAGTCGCCCGTCGAGCGTGGCGGGGCCGCCGTCCTCGAGGGTGAGGAGGCGCCGCTCGGCTCGGTCACCATGCCGGCCGTCGCCGCCACGGTGACCTATCTGAACGGACTCGTCGGCGGCACGGCATTCGTCATGCCGGCACCGATCGTCCGGCGCCTGGCCGCCGCGATGATGGGCGTCGAGGAGGAGCCGGGCGACTCGGGCGAGCTCTCCGACCTCCAGCTCTCGGCGGTCGGCGAGGCGATGGCGCAGGTGATGGCGCAGGCTGCCGCGGCGCTCTCGGCGGCGCTCCAGGAGGACGTCGCGACGACCGAGCCCGAGGTGGGCCTCTGGGCATCCGTGGAGGACGCCGGCGACGCCGCGCAGCCGACCCCGCACATGACGCGCACGACGCTCAAGATGCTCGGCGAGCAGTGCACACTCCTCCATCGCATGCCCAAGGCGTTCGTCGTCCGGCTGACCAGCGTCGACAACGCGCTCGCCGACGGCGGCGAGGCCCGGGCGCAGGGCGCGATCCCGCGCGCCGCGATCCGCTCCGTCCCCGTGCGCGTGTGGGCCGAGCTGGGGCGCACGCGGATGCCCGTGGGGCGGGCTGTCGACCTGGCATCGGGGGCGGTGGTCGACCTCGACCGCGCGCCCGACGACCCCGTCGATCTGTACGTGAACGGCCGCCGGTTCGCCACCGGCCGCCTGCTCCTCGTCGAGGACGAGTGGGCGGTCCGGGTCGAGACGGTGCTCCCGCCTGAGCCGGCGCCCGACGCGCGCTCCTGACGCAGCCGCCCTCACCCGGTCATGCGAGCTTTTCGTCGCATTGACCCTAACAAAATGCTCAAAAACCATGCCGGGTCGTCGATTACCCGGCGTGACGCTCCGGACGCCTGTGGAACAGACCCCATTCACCTTCAAGCTCGAGCCGGTTCGCGCCCTGCGGGAGCAGGCCGAACGCCAGGCCCAGGAGGCCCTCGCACGCGAGCTGCGCCGGCAACGCGACCGCGAGACGGAGCTCGATGCCGCCACCCGCCGCGTCGACAGCGCCCGTGGCACGGGCGACCTCCAGCCGGGGGCCGAGGTCTCCGGCCACGACCTGCGCGCGTTCCAGGCGTACATGGAGCGCGTCGAGCGGGAGCGGGAGGCCGCAGCACACGGCGTCGCCGCGCAGGCGCTCGAGGTGGACGCCGGCCGTTCCCGGCTGGCCCGCGCCGCCGCCGAGCACGAGGCCCTGGTGCGGCTGAAGGCGCGCAAGCGCTCGCAGCACGAGCGGGCCGTCGCGCGCGCCGAGACTGCCGCCCTCGACGAGGTCGCGATCTCCCGCCACCTGCGCCTCCAGCGCCGGGAGGCAGCATGAGCCTCGACGCCGCCATGGCCCGGGTCGGCGAGATCCAGTCGCTCGAGGCGACGCTGGCCCCGGCCGCGGCCGTGACCTCGGCGCAGCCCGCCGCCCGGGCCTTCTCGCAGGTGCTCGCGCAGGCGCAGACCACCGGCGCCGCCGCCCAGGGCCTGCCCGCCCAGGCGCAGCAGTTCCTTCCGCAGGTGCAGCAGGCCGCCGCCCGCTACGGCGTCGACCCGGCCCTGATCGAGGCCGTGGTCCAGCAGGAGTCGGGCTGGAACCCGCAGGCGACCAGCCCGTCGGGCGCCGCAGGCCTCATGCAGCTCATGCCCGCCACCGCCCAGGGGCTCGGCGTCGCCGACCCGTACGACCCCGCCCAGTCCATCGACGCGGGCGCGCGCTACCTGCGCGGGCAGCTCGACCGCTACCACGGCGACGTCCGCCTGGCCCTGGCCGCCTACAACGCCGGGCCCGGCGCCGTCGCCCAGTACGGCGGTGTCCCGCCCTACCCCGAGACGCAGCGCTACGTCGCGGCGGTGCTCGAGAACATGCAGCGCTTCGGCACCACGTCCGTCATCCAACCCACCGGGAGCACCACATGAACGAGGCTCTTCCCGCCGTGTCCGGCGTGCCGGCCCGCGACCACGCCCCACCGGAACGCGGCCAGGAGCCGGCCCCCTCGGATGCGTTCGCCGCAGCCCTGGGAGCGGCTCAACCGGCCGAGGCCCCGCCACCGGCCGCCGATCCCACCGCCCGGACCGCACCTGCGGAGGGCACGAAGGCCGAAGGCGACTCCTCCGGCCGCGACACCGAGAAGACTGCCGACGCGGGCGCGACGACGCTCGTGACGGCGGCCGCCGCCGTGGTGCTGCCCCAGGCCGCGCCGCCCGCCGCCCCCGCGCCGGCGGAGGCCGGCCCGGCGGCCGTCGCCGCCG
>JAICKX010000012.1 GCA_025927685.1 Thermoleophilia bacterium
ATGTTCGAGCTCGCCGGTGTGCCCGAGCCGCTGGCGCGCGAGGCGATCCGGCTCGCCGCGATGAAGCTGCCTGTGAAGGCCAAGTTCGTGTCCCGGGAAGGTGATCTGTTTGAAGGCCAGTGAGATCCGCGAGCTGACTGCGGACGAGCTCGAGCGCAAGCTCGACGAGACGCGGCAGGAGCTCTTCAACCTGCGGTTCCAGCACGCCACCGGGGCGCTCGACAACACCGCCGCCCTGACGCGCGTGAAGCGCGACATCGCCCGCCTCCTGACGCTCGCCAACGAGTCGGCCGCCGCGGGGCGTGAGGCATGAGCGCCGACACCGCCGACACCGTGGAACGGACGCGCGGCAACCGCAAGGAGCGCCGTGGCGTGGTCGTCTCGGACGCCATGGACAAGACCGTGGTCGTCCGCGTCGACGTGCTGAAGCCGCACCCCAAGTACAAGAAGACGATGCGCCGCTCCATCAAGCTCCACGCCCATGACCAGGAGAACCAGTCCAAGGTCGGCGACGTGGTGCGCCTGGTCGAGACGCGCCCGCTCTCGAAGACCAAGCGCTGGCGCGTCGCCGAGATCGTCGAGGTGGCCAAGTGATCCAGGTGGAGACGCGCCTTCGGGTCGCCGACAACACCGGCGCGCGCGAGCTCCTGTGCATCCGCATCAAGGGCGGCAGCCGCCGCAGGTATGCGGGGGTGGGCGATATCATCGTGGGCACCGTCAAGCAGGCCACGCCCAACGGGACCGTGCGCAAGGGCGAGGTGGTGACGGCAGTGGTGGTCCGCACGCGCAAGCAGCACCATCGCGACGACGGCACGTACATCGCCTTCGACGAGAACGCCGCCGTCATCATCGACAAGGACAGAAACCCGCGCGGCACGCGCATCTTCGGCCCCGTGGCCCGCGAGCTGCGCGAGCGGAATTTCATGAAGATCGTTTCGTTGGCCCCAGAGGTGCTCTAGTGGCAACCAAGCTCAAGATCAGGAAGGGCGATTCGGTGCAGGTCTTGACCGGCAAGGACGCCGGCAAGCGCGGCACCGTCCTGCGCGTGGTCCCGGACGAGCGCCGACTGGTCGTCGAGAAGCTGAACATGGTCAAGCGACACACGAAGCCGCGCCCGGCGCCGCGCAAGTCGGGGAGCCAGCAGATCATCCCCGGCGGCGTGCTGGAGCGCGAGGCGCCGCTTCAGATCTCGAACGTGGCGCTCGTGTGCCCGGCCTGCGGCCGGCCGACCAGGGTCGGCTACCGGCTGGCGGACGACCACAAGGTGCGCGTCTGCCACAAGTGCGGCAAGGACGTGGATCGATGAGCGCGACCGAGATCCCGACGCCCCGGCTCAAGGAGCGCTACGACGACCGGGTGCGCGACCAGCTCAAGGAGCAGTTCGGCCTCGCCACCGCGATGGCGGTCCCGCGGCTCGAGAAGATCACCCTCAACATGGGCGTCGGCGAGGCCAAGCTCAACTCGAAGGCGCTCGAGGACGCGGTCGAGGAGCTGGCGACCATCGCCGGCCAGCGGCCCGTCATCACGCGCGCCAAGAACTCGATCGCAGGCTTCAAGATCCGCGAGGGCATGCCCATCGGCTGCAAGGTGACGCTGCGCGGCGACCGCATGTACGAGTTCCTCGACCGGCTGACGACGATCGCCCTGCCCCGCATCCGCGACTTCCGCGGGATCAACCCGGGGTCGTTCGACGGCCGCGGCAACTTCTCGATCGGGATCCGCGAGCAGATCATCTTCCCGGAGATCAACTACGACGACGTCTCCCAGGTGCGCGGCCTGAACGTGACCATCACGACAACGGCATCCGACGACGAGGGAGCGCGCGAGCTCCTGCGGGCGCTCGGCATGCCGTTCGCGGCGAACTGAGGCGAGGGGAATGGCGAAGGAAGCACTCAGAGTCAAGCAGTCCAGGGACGCGAAGTACAAGACCCGCGGCTACCACCGGTGCAGCCGGTGCGGGCGCTCGCGGGCCTACTTCCGCAAGTTCGGCGTGTGCCGCATCTGCCTGCGCGAGCTGGCGCACCAGGGCGTCATCCCCGGCATGACGAAGTCGAGCTGGTGAGGCGACGATGACGACTGACCCCATCGGAGACATGCTGACCCGCATCCGCAACGCCAACCAGGCGCTGCACGAGACGGTCGAGATGCCCACGTCGGGGATGAAGCGCGAGATCGCGCGCATCCTCCATGAGGAGGGCTACATCGACGCGTACTCGGTCTCGAAGGGCGACATCCACGACACGCTCGTCGTGACGCTCCGCTACGGCCCGAGCCGCGAGCGCGTCATCTCGGGTCTCAAGCGGGTGTCGCGCCCGGGCCGGCGCGTCTACGCCAAGAAGGACCGGCCGCACCGCGTGCTCGGCGGGATGGGCGTCGCCATCCTGAGCACGTCGAGCGGCGTGATCACCGGCCGCCAGGCCCAGGAGCAGGGCGTCGGCGGAGAGGTCGTCTGCTATGTGTGGTGAGCTGTGAGCCGCATCGGACGAAAGCCGATCGCCGTCCCCGACGGCGTCACCGTCGAGATCCGGCCCGGATCCGTGGCCGTGCGCGGTCCCAAGGGCGAGCTCCAGGAGCGCGTGTCGCCCGAGATGACCGTGAAGCAGGAGGACGGGCAGGTGATCGTCACCCGTCCCACCGACCGCGGAGATCACCGCGCGCTGCACGGCCTCACGCGTACGCTGGTCGCCAACATGGTCACCGGTGTCACGCAGGGCTTCGAGAAGCGGCTCGAGATCCAGGGCGTCGGCTACCGCGCGGCGCTGCGCGGCCGCGACCTCGAGATGCAGCTCGGCTTCAGCCACCCGGTGACGGTGAAGGCACCCGAGGACATCACGTTCGAGGTGCCGCAGCCGACGCAGATCGTGGTCACGGGGATCTCGAAGCAGCGCGTCGGCGAGATCGCCGCGCAGATCCGCAAGTGGCGCCCGCCGGAGCCCTACAAGGGCAAGGGCGTCCGCTACCAGGGCGAGCACGTGATCCGGAAGGTCGGCAAGCGCGCATGAGCACCAGCAAGGCAAAGGTCGCCGCCCGGCTGCGCCGCCACCGGCGCGTCCGCCGCCGCGTGACCGGCACCGCGGAGCGGCCGCGCCTGGCCGTGTACCGCTCGAACCGCGGCATCGCCGCGCAGCTGATCGACGACGTCGCCGGACGGACGCTGGCGGCCGCGTCGAACCAGGACAAGTCCCTGGCCAAGACGAGCCGCGCCGACGCGCCTTCCGCGGTGGGCAAGCTCGTCGCCGAGCGGGCCCGCGAGGCCGGCATCGGCACCGTCGTGTTCGACCGCGGCGGCTACCTCTACCACGGGCGCGTCAAGGCTCTTGCCGACGCCGCCCGCGAGAACGGATTGGAATTTTGATCGCGGGGGAACCCATGGTTTCCCCGCGGGCCCCCTCCTTCTCGGGGCGCTCGGATCCCCGTGGCGCTGCGGCGACAGCGCGGTGTCGCCGCGGCAACGGAGACCCACCTCACACTCGAGACGCCGCCTCCAAGGAGATGATCTAACCCCGCATGTCAGTCGCACCGCGTCAGTCCCGAAACCCCGCCGCCCGCGGCTCCGAGGTGCCCGGCCGCGAGCTCCAGGAGCGCGTGGTCAAGATCAACCGGGTCGCCAAGGTCGTCAAGGGCGGCCGCCGCTTCTCGTTCACGGCGCTCGTCGTCGTGGGCGACGAGGTGGACCACGTCGGCGTCGGCTACGGCAAGGCCAACGAGGTGCCCTCGGCGATCGCCAAGGCCGTCGAGGACGCCAAGAAGAACCTCTTCCAGGTGCCCAAGTACAAGACCACGATCACGCACCAGATCGTCGGCCGCTACGGCGCCGGCCAGGTGCTCCTGAAGCCCGCCTCCGAGGGGACGGGCGTGATCGCCGGGGCCGGCGTCCGCGCCGTGCTCGAGCTCGGGGGCGTGCGCGACATCCTGGCGAAGTCGCTGGGCACCGCCAACCCGATCAACCTGCTCATGGCGACGGTGGACGGCCTGAAGAGCCTGAAGCGCCCGGAGGACGTGGCCAAGCTGCGCGGCAAGGAGATCCGCGAGGTCGTGAAGCCGCACTCCGAGACGCGTGCCGAGGCCGAGGCCGCCGCTGCGGCGGCCGCCGCCGAGACCGAGGTGGCCGAGGCTTCGCCCGCTCCCGCCGCCAAGGCGCCGCCCGCGAAGCCCAAGCGCCCGTCGAAGAAGGCTCGCGCCAAGGCCGAGGCGGCAGCCGCAGAGGCGGCCGCGGCGGCGGAGGCGCCGGAGCCCGAACCGGAGCCGGAGCCGGAGCCTGCTGCGGAGCCCGAAGCGGAGCCGGAGCCAGAGGAGCCCGCCGCGGAGGCTGAGCCCGGGGCCGAGGCCGCGGAGGAGCCCGAGGAGGCCAAGGAGTCCTGATGGCGCGCCTTCGGATCACCCAGGTGCGAAGCACGATCCGCACGAAGCCCGAGCACCGCGGCACGATGCGGGCGCTCGGCCTGCGCCGGATCGACTCGTCGACCGAGCGCGACGATTCCCCGGTGCTGCGCGGCATGCTGCGCAAGGTCGACCATCTCGTGCGCGTGGAGGAGATCGATGGCTGACGAGACGACCGGACTCACCCTGCATGAGCTGAAGCCCGCCCCGGGCAGCCATCGCGAGCGCAAGCGCATCGGCCGCGGCCACGGCTCCGGGAGCGGCAAGACCTCCGGCCGAGGCCAGAAGGGCCAGAAGTCGCGGTCGGGGAGCCACCGCATGCGGCCCGGCTTCGAGGGCGGGCAGATGCCGCTCTACATGCGGCTCGGCAAGCTGCGCGGCCCCAACCATCGCAAGTCCATGCCGATGGGCCCGTTCCGGACCCGCACGACGCCGGTCAACGTGTCGGCGCTCGAGCGGTTCGACGAGGGCGTCGACGTGACCCCCGAGCTCCTGCGCTCGGCCGGGGTCGTCCGCACGCTGAAGCATCCGATCAAGATCCTCGGGAAGGGCGAGCTCTCGACCCGCCTCACGGTGACGGCCCACGCGTTCTCGAAGCGCGCCGTCGAGCTCATCGAGGCGGCGGGCGGCACGGCCGCCCGGGTGGACGGCGGCCCCGCCGTCGCCGAGTCCGAGCCGCCAAAGGCTGCGAAGAAGCGCAAGGCCACCTCGGCCCCCGAGCCGGAGGCTGAGGCCGCGCCGGAGCCTGAGGGCGAGGCAGACGCCGAGGAGTAGGGCGTGCTCCAGAACCTCCTGAACGCCTGGAAGTCGCCGGAGCTTCGCAAGAAGCTCCTCTTCACGGCTGCGATCCTCGCGATCTACCGGTTCGGGTCGTACGTCCCGGCGCCGGGCGTGAACTCCGACGCGCTCGCCGACGCGCTCAAGAACCAGGGCGGCATCTTCGGCCTGCTGGCGGTGTTCTCCGGCGGCGGTCTCTCGCGGCTCGGCGTGTTCGCGCTCGGCATCATGCCGTACATCACGGCCTCGATCATCCTCCAGGTCATGACGCCGGTCTTCCCGTCCCTCCAGGCGCTCCAGAAGGAGGGCGAGCTGGGCCAGCGCCGCATCACCCAGTACACCCGCTACCTGACGGTGTTCCTGGCCGCGGTGCAGGCGCTGGGCTACACGTACGCCTTCCACTCGAACGCGATCGGGACGAGCTCGACCGGCAACCTCGTCAAGTTCAACCTCGGCAACGTGATCCTGGTCGTCATCACGCTCACCGCGGGCGCGACGCTGCTCATGTGGATGGGCGAGCTGATCACCCAGCGCGGCGTCGGCAACGGCATGTCGCTCCTGATCTTTGCGTCGATCCTGACGTCGGCCCCCGCCGGCATCTCGGCCTGGTGGCAGGGGTCGACGTTCGAGAAGCTGTCGCTCCCGATCGTGGTGTTCCTGGTGATCGTGGCGGTCGTCTTCGTGCAGGAGGGCATCCGCAAGATCCCGATCCAGTACGCCAAGCGCATGGTCGGCCGGCGGATGACATCGGGCGGATCGACCTACCTGCCGCTGCGCGTCAACATGGCGGGCGTCATCCCGGTCATCTTCGCAGCGGCGATCATGGCCTTCCCGCCGACGGTCGGCCAGATCGTGCCGTGGCAGATCGCCCACGACATGGCCCGCTTCTTCACGCCTGGCGGCTGGCCGTTCCTGATCGGCGAGGCGGTGCTGATCTTCGGCTTCACGTTCTTCTACGTCGCCGTCGTCTTCAACTCGATCGAGCAGGCCGAGAACCTGAAGAAGTACGGCGGGTTCGTGCCGGGCGTCCGGCCCGGCCGGCCGACGGCGCAGTACCTGGAGAAGGTGCTCGTGCGGCTCACCATCGCCGGCGGGCTCTTCCTGGCGGCGGTCGCCGTGCTGCCGTCGCTCTTCATCAAGTACGGCGGCTTCTCGACCGCCACGGCGCGCGCGCTGGGCGGCACGTCCGTCCTGATCGTCGTCGGCGTCGCCATCGACACGATGCGGCAGATCGAGTCGCAGCTGTCGATGCGCTCCTACAAGGGCTTCCTGAAGTAGCGATGTCGCTCGACCTGATCCTGATGGGCCCGCCGGGCGCCGGCAAGGGCACGCAGGCCGCTCGGATCGCGTCCCAGCGCGGGCTGGCGCACATCGCCACCGGCGACATGCTGCGCGCCGCGGTGCGCGACGGCACGCCGCTCGGCCGGGAGGCCAAGGCGATCATGGCCCGCGGCGACCTCGTGCCGGACGACCTCATCATCGCCATGTTCCGCGAGCGGCTGAGCGCCCCGGACACCGAGCAGGGCGTCCTCCTGGACGGCTTCCCGCGCACGAGCGCGCAGGCGGAGGCGCTCGACGGGATGCTCGACGGCCTGCGCCGGCAGATCGCGTCCGTCATCGTGTTCGAGATCGACCTCGAGGAGCTGGTCCGGCGGCTGTCGGGCCGTCGCGTGTGCCGCGCCGCCGAGCACGTCTACCACCTCGAATCCCGCCCGCCGAAGGTCGAGGGCATCTGCGACGAGGATGGCTCGGAGCTCTACCAGCGCGACGACGACCGCGAGGACGTCGTGCGGGCCCGGTACGAGAAGCAGTGGGTCTCGGCGGCGGCGCCGGTCCTCGACTACTACTCGGGCCGCGGCCTGGTGCAGCGGATCGACGCCTCCAGGCCGAGGGACGAGGTCGCCGGCGAGGTCGACGGCCTGATCAACGGATTGGACGCGCACGCATGATCGTCCGCAAGACCGAGGCCGAGCTCGACACGATGGCCCGCGCCGGCCGGATCGTGGCCGACACGCTCGACCTGCTCGAGCGCGAGGCCCGCCCGGGCGTGACGACCGGCGACCTCGACCGCACGGCCGAGGAGTTCATCACCTCGCGCGGCGGCTCGCCCACGTTCAAGGGCTACCGCGGCTTCCCCGGGTCGATCTGCACGTCGCCCAACGCGATGGTGGTGCACGGCATCCCCGGCCCGTACCGGCTGTCGGAGGGCGACCTGCTCTCGATCGACGTCGGCGTCACGCTCGACGGGTACGTGGCCGACTCGGCCATCACCGTCACCATCGGCGAGCCGACGAAGCAGGCCGCCGATCTGATCGAGGCCTGCAACCTGGGCCTCCAGGCGGCCATCGAGCAGTGCCGCGAGGGCCGGCGGCTCGGCGACGTGAGCCACGCTGTCCAGGAGGTCGTCGAGGCGCGCGGTTTCGGCGTCGTCCGGAGCCTGGTCGGGCACGGCGTCGGGCGCAGCATGCACGAGGATCCCCAGATCCCCAACTACGGCCCGCCCGGGCGGGGCCCGAAGCTGGCGGCCGGCATGGTCTTCGCGATCGAGCCGATGATCACCGCCGGCGACTACGACGTGGAGGGCGGCTCCGACGGCTGGGCCGTCTTCACGCGCGACGGCAGCCTCGCCGCCCACTGCGAGCACACGGTGGCCGTGACCGCGAACGGCCCGCGGGTGCTGACCTACCGCGGACCGAAGGGACCGGGCGAGGCCCGGTGATAGACTTCACGGTCGCTCGTGCGGGGCGGCACCGCCTGCCCGCCGAGCGGGCCCCCGTCCCCCTGGAGGATTCCCTGTGAAGGTCCGACCCAGCGTCCGCCCGATGTGCGAGAAGTGCCGCGTGATCCGCCGGCACGGCAACGTGCTGGTCATCTGCACGAATCCCCGCCACAAGCAGAGGCAAGGCTGATGGCGCGGATTGCGGGCGTCAACATCCCCCGCGAGAAGCGGGTCGAGGTGGGCCTCACCTACATCTACGGCATCGGCCGCTCCACCTCGCTCAAGGTGCTGGCCGAGCTCGGGCTCTCCCCCGACACGAAGGTGCGCGACCTCACCGAGGAGGAGGTCGCCCAGCTCCGCACGCACATCGACCAGAACCTCACCGTCGAGGGCGACCTGCGCCGCGAGCGCTCGCAGAACGTGAAGCGGCTCATGGAGATCGGCTGCTACCGCGGCCTGCGCCATCGCCGCGGCCTGCCCGTCGACGGCCAGCGCACCCGCACGAACGCCCGCACGCGCAAGGGCCCGAAGAAGACCGTCGGCAAGCAGAGGAAGAAGTAATTGCCCCCAGCACCTCGTAGAGGCGGGACGCGCGGCCGTGTGCGCCGCAAGGCCCGCAAGAACATCGCGATCGGCCAGGCGCACATCAAGACGTCCTTCAACAACACGCTCGTGGCGCTGACCGACAAGGACGGCGCGGTGATCGTGTGGAAGAGCGCCGGCGCCGTGGGCTTCAAGGGCTCGCGCAAGTCGACGCCGTTCGCCGCGCAGGTGACGGCCGACGCCGCCGCTCGCGAGGGGATGGAGCACGGCCTCCAGAAGGTCGAGGTGTTCGTCAAGGGCCCCGGCTCGGGGCGCGAGACCGCGATCCGCTCCCTCCAGGCGGCCGGGCTCGAGATCCTGAGCGTGAAGGACGTGAGCCCGCAGGCGCACAACGGCGTCCGGCCGCGGAAGCGGAGGCGTGTCTAATGGGCCGCCCGGCAACGCGTACCGTGCGTCTGGCGGCTGCAAACCGTCGCCATGCGGCGTCCTCGGTCGCACCGATCGTTCAGTCACTATCGGCGCGCCCTGCGTCCTTGCCTGCGCTCCCGGCGTGCTTGGATAGCACGCCGGTCGCGAAACCTGTCAAGCCGGTCGGCTTGACAGGGGTTTTCGCTCGCCGGCCATCCCAGCCGCGTCACCGGGAGGCCCAATGGCTCGCATGATCGCCCCCAAGTGCAAGCAGTGCCGGCGCGAGAACATGAAGCTCTTCCTGAAGGGCGAGCGCTGTCTCACCGAGAAGTGCGCGATCGAGCGCCGCGCCTACCCGCCGGGCGAGCACGGCCGCGGCCGCACCAAGCAGTCGGAGTACCTGCTTCAGCTGCGCGAGAAGCAGAAGATGCGCCGCTACTACGGCGTGCTCGAGACCCAGTTCCGCACGTACTACGACAAGGCGAGCCGCAAGTCCGGGATCACGGGCGAGAACTTCCTGCGGATGCTCGAGCTGCGCCTCGACAACGTCGTCTACCGGCTCGGGTTCGCGGCCTCGCGCTCGCAGGCTCGCCAGCTCGTCCGCCACAACCACTTCATCGTCAACGGCCGGAAGGTCAACATCCCGTCCTACCAGGTCTCCGCCGACGACGTCATCACCCTCCGAGAGGGTTCCGGCGCCAAGGCGGTGGTGACCGACGCCACCGATCTCACGGCGTCGGTCGCGCCATGGCTCCAGGCCGACCACGACAACCTCCAGGGGACCGTGCTCCGCCTCCCCGACCGCGCGGACATCGACACGCCGGTCCAGGAGCAGCTGATCGTCGAGTTCTATTCGAAGTAAGGACCACATGCTCGAAAACATTCCGAAGATCACGTCCGAAGACGTCGGCGATACGCTGGGCACGTTCGTCGTCGAGCCGCTCGACCGCGGGTTCGGCTACACGTTCGGCAACAGCCTCCGCCGCGTGCTCCTCTCGTCCCTCGAGGGAGCCGCCGTCACCTCCGTGAAGATCGAGGGCGTCGCCCACGAGTTCACCTCCGTGCCGGGTGTCCGCGAGGACGTGACGGACGTCATCCTGAACCTGAAGAACCTGATCTGCCGGCTCCACGGCGAGTCCGGCGAGGTCGAGGTGCAGGTGCAGAAGGACGGCCCCGGCAAGGTGACCGCGGCCGACATCGAGGCGCCATCCGACCTCGAGATCCTGAATCCCGACCTCGTCATCTGTCACCTGGCCGAGAAGGCCCGGTTCGAGATGACGCTCACGATCGCCCGCGGCCGCGGATACGTGCCGGCTGAGGGCAACAAGGGCCCCGAGACGACGATCGGGGTCATCCCGGTCGACTCGATCTTCTCGCCCGTCCGGCGCGTGTCCTACGACGTCGACGCGGCCCGCGTCGGCCAGCGCACCGACTTCGACAAGCTGAAGCTCGAGATCACGACCAACGGCTCCATGACGCCGAAGGACGCGGTCAAGGACGCGGCCGAGATCCTCATCCGCTACCTCAGCATCTTCACCGACATCGACGCCGCCGACCTGGCCATCCGGCCCGACGGCGCCGCGGCCGAGGCGGCTGCTCCCTCCGCGCACGGGATGGAGAACATCCTCATCGAGGAGCTGGAGCTGGGCGTGCGGTCGTACAACTGCCTGAAGCGGGTCGGGATCGAGACGATCGGCGACCTCATCTCCAAGACCGAGGCCGAGCTGGCCGCGATCCCGAACTTCGGCAAGAAGTCGATCGAGGAGGTCAAGGAGACCCTGCAAGCCCACGGGCTCAACCTGCGGGGCTCCGAGTGAGGCACCGGCGAAAGGGCCGGAAGCTGGGCCGGGATCCGGCCCACCGCAAGGCGCTGCACTCGAACATGTGCGGTGCCCTCTTCGCCCATGGCCGCATCCAGACGACGGAGGCCAAGGCGAAGGAGCTGCGCCCGATCGCCGAGAAGCTGATCACCCTCGCGCGCAAGGACCCGACCGACGTGGCGGCGCAGCGCCACGCGGTCGCGTTCCTGCGCTCGAAGGACGCCGTCCACGACCTGTTCCATCAGGTCGGCCCGCGGTTCACCGAGCGGCCGGGCGGCTACACGCGGATCGTGAAGCTGGGCCCGCGCCCAGGGGACGCCGCGCCGATGGCCTACCTCGAGCTGGTCGACCACCAGCCTTAAGATGGGCGACCGGTGACCCACGCGCGCCTGAAAGCGTGACCGTCGCCTCGCGGCGTCCCCGGTCGCGCCGATATTTCAGCCAAGATCGGCGCTCCCTGTGTCCTTGCGATGCTCGGTTCTCGCCGCCCAGGACATCCCGTGGATCACCGGTCGACCATCCTGCGACGCGGCCGTGCCCACATACCGGCTGACCGTCGCCTACGACGGCACCGATTTCCACGGCTGGGCCGCCCAGCCCGGCCTGCGCACGGTCGCCGGCGAGCTGGCCCGGGCGCTCGAGATGGACGCGCGCGAGCTGACCGTCGCCGGGCGCACCGACACCGGCGTCCACGCCGAGGCCAACGTCGTCGCGCTGACCGCCGAGCGGCTGCTCCCGCTCCGGGCGCTGAACCGCCGCCTGCCGCGGGACCTGGTTGTCCGCGAGGCGGACGCGGCGGCGGACGGCTTCGACGCGCGCCGCGACGCGGTGGCGCGCAGCTATGCCTACCGGCTCAATCTGGCGGCCGCGCCCGACCCGATGCGCGCCCGCCACGAGCTCCACCATCCGCGTCCGCTCGACGTGGACCCGCTGGCCGCGTGCGCTGCCGCCGTAGTGGGCACCCACGACTTCACCGCCTTCACGCCGACCGAGACGGAGCACGTCCACTTCGACCGCACGGTCCTCGCCGCCGAGTGGCGCCGCGACGGTGATCGGCTCGAGCTCCGGATCACCGCCGACGCCTTCCTGCGCCACATGGTGCGCGTCCTGGTGGGGACGATGCTGGAGCGGCCCGATCCGGACCACCTGGCCCTGCTCCTGACCGGTCGGCCCCGCTCCGCCGCCGGCCGCACCGCCCCGCCGCACGGCCTCACCCTGACGTCCGTCACCTACTGACCTGTTCCACGGAAGTCGCGAATGTGTGCCGGCGACGGGTGCCATACCTGGTACCCATCACGCCGTCGGCCGCGTACAGCCCCACCTGCGGTCGTCCTCCGCCCGCCGCTACCAGGTATGGCATCGGCGGCTGATGCAGATGCGCGACACGCCTGCGACCGGCGCGCCGGTCAGCGGCCGAGGGCCGGCGTGAGCGCGACCCGGTCGGCGATCGCCGCGTGGCCCAGCCCGCAGGTCGCGCAGGCCGAGACGTCGACGGTCACGGGGCGGCCGCCGAATGTGCCCTCCGCGAGCGATTGCCAGAGCTGGATGGGGCACATGCACATGCGCCCGGAAAGGCTCCGCATGCGTGACAGGTAGTCGGCGAGCGCCCGACATGCGGCGGCAGCGTCGGCATATCCGCCCGCGGCCGGCGAGCACGAGAGGTCGCGTTGCTGGAGGATGACCCACGGCCCGTGCACGCGCTCCACGCGGAGGGCATAGCAGTGCACTCCGGCCATCGGAGCGGCCGGGCAGCGAACCAGCCTGGCGCCGGCGGCGGGCGGCACGCATCGCGAGCCCGCGGGGCACCTGACCCGCCGAAGCGGCATCGAGAAGCAGCGAACACCGGCGGGGCACTCCCTGCGCACCGTGGCGAGGTAGGTGATCTCGAGCTCCGTCCGCGGGGCCGGCGAGTGCCTCCGGTGGGGTGCCGACGAGCCGCCGAGACAGCCGGCGGAGGCCGCGGCCGTCGCGACGAGGAGGAGGATGAGGACGACGTGCCTCACGCATCGTCAGACCGCCCATCCCGCCCGCCGGTTCCCTCGCCCAGCTCGTCGATGAGCGCCGCGCCGATGACGTCGTAGGCTGCAAGCGGAGATCCCGCGGCGGGCGTTCCGGGGAACGCCTCGGCTGTGAGCGCGAAGACCCGGTCGTCGCCGTCCCGCTCCTGCTCCGCGTAGCCGAGCTTCAGCGGTATTGCGGCGCTCGCGTGGTTGTCGCTCGCGCAGTGGATCTCCACCCGGCCGGTTGACGCGATCTCGAACGCCACTCGGGTGAGCGCCGCGCTGGACTCGGTCGCGAAGCCCTGCCGGACCGCGTCCGCCCGGATCCAGTAGCCGATCTCGAGCGCGCCCGGCCCGACCCGCGGGTGCAGGCCGGTGCCGCCGAGCACGCGCTCCTCGCGGCGGTCGAAGATGGCGTAGACCGAGTTCGAGCCGAGGTCGAACTGGCCGCGGAACTCGCGCAGGAGCTCCACCTTCTGGGCGAGCGTCTGCGGCTCGTTCCGGGCCCACGGCATCCACGGCCGCAGGTGGTCGAGACTCGAGTCGATCGCCTCCTTCGCAAGCGGCGCGTCGCGCGGATCCCAGCAGCGGACGACCAGGCGCGGCGTGACGATCCGGTATGCGGGCCCGCGGCTCGGCACCCGGGCACGATACCGGCCTCCGCCTCGTAACCTTCCTGCGGTGCGCATCCTGCTCACGAACGACGACGGCATCACCTCGCGCGGCCTGCTCGCTGCCAAGCAGGCGCTCGACACGGTCGGCGAGGTGTCCGTCATCGCGCCCGATTCGAACCGCAGCGCGGTCGGCCGCGGCATCACGATCGACCGCTCCCTCACCGTGACGGAGGTCGAGCTGCGCGACGGCTCGCGCGGGTTCGCCACCGACGGCACGCCTGTCGACTGCGTCCGCTTCGCCGAGCTGGGCCTCGTCGGCGACCGCCCCGACCTGATCGTCGCCGGCATCAACTACGGCGTGAACCTGGGCGACGACGTCACGTACTCCGGCACCGTCGCCGCGGCGTTCGAGGGCATCGTGCTCGGCATCCCGGCGATCGCCGTGTCCCAGCAGTCGAAGGAGGCCGGCCTGCACTTCCGCCGCCAGCGCAACTACGACTTCTCTCCCGCCGCCGGCATCCTCGCGACGCTGGCCCGCCAGGTCGCCGAGCACGGCCTGCCGAATGGCACGATCCTGAACGTCAACGCTCCCCCGCCGCCGGTGCAGGGCGTCGAGGTGGCCCGGCTCGGCCGACGGATCTACCGCGACCGGCTCGACGTGGAACACGACGAGGACGGCCGGCGGCGCTATCGCATCTACGGCGACGACCCGTCCTACCACGACGAGCCCGACACCGACTTCCGGGCCATCGCCGAGGGCAAGATCGCCGTCACCCCGGTGCATCTCGACCTGACGAGCACGGGGGCGATCGAGGAGATCGCGCGCTGGCAGCTGGGGTGACGCAGGCATGGCTCGATCCGCACGAGCTCCGGCTCGGCCTGGGCTGTATGCGGCTCTCGACAGATGCCGAGCGCGACGAGGGCCGGGGCCTGGAGACGATCGCCGCGGCCGTCCGGGCCGGCGTGACGGTCTTCGACACGGCCCGGGCCTACGGCGACAACGAGCGGCTTCTGGCCCGCGCCCTGCGCGCATCCGGGGCGGAGCGGGCCGCCCGCATCGTGACGAAGGGCGGCATGAGCCGGGCCGGCGGCGGCTGGATCCCGGACGGGCGCGCCAGGGCCATCCGGGCCGACTGCGAGGCCAGCCTGGAGGCCCTCGACGGTCTCGCGATCGACCTCTACCTGCTGCACGCCCCGGACCCGCGGACCCCGTGGAGCACGTCCGTGCGCGCCCTCCGCCGGATCGCCGACGAGCGGCTGGCGCGGGGGGTGGGCGTCTGCAACGTGAACCGGCGCCAGCTCGACGAAGCGGTCGAGCTGGCGCCGATCGCGGCCGCCCAGGTTGCGCTCAGCCCGTTCGACGACCGTGCCCTGCGCGGCGGCCTCGTCGAGCGGTGCGCGGGCGCCGGGATCGCGATGATCGCCCATTCACCGCTCGGCGGTCCGCGACGGGCCGCACGCCTCGCACGGAATGACGCGCTCGCCGGGCTCGGCCGCGAGCTCGACGCAACCGCGGCGGAGGTCGCGCTCGCCTGGCTCCTGGGACTGTCGCCGGCGCTGGTCGCGATCCCCGGCGCCCGCCGGCCCGAGACGGCCCGCTCGGCGGCGGGCGCGGCCAGGTTGCGGCTCACGCTGGAGCAGCACGCCGCCGCCGGCCGAGCCTTTGGACATGAGGTCCCGGCACGGCGAACGCGAAAGGCTGCGGCTGCCGATGTCGTCCTCGTCATGGGCATCCCCGGGGCGGGCAAGTCCGTGGTCGCGGAGGAGCACGTCGCCGCCGGCTACCTGCGCCTGAACCGCGACGAGCGCGGCGGCTCTCTCCGCGACCTTGCCGACGCGCTGGACGAGGCGCTCGCCGGCGGCGCCCACCGGGTCGTCCTCGACAACACGTACCTCAGCCGGGCCGCCCGGAGCGACGTCGTCGCGGCGGCCGGGCGACACGGGGCCGCGGTGCGCTGCATCTGGCTCGATACGCCGCTCGCGCAGGCCCAGATCAACCTCGTCGAGCGTCTGCTCGACCACGCCGGTGAGCTGCCGGAGCCCGACGCGCTGCGCGAGCTGGCCCGCGCGGCGCCGGGGCTCATGCCACCGACGTCCCAGATGCGGGCCGTCCGCGAGCTCGAGCCGCCCGACGAGGACGAGGGCTTCGCGGCCGTCGAGCGGCGGGCGTTCGCCCGCGGCCCGCTGGTGGGCGAGGGGCGGGCCGGAGCCTTCCTCGCGGCCGCCGCGGCGACCGCCGAAGCGCTCGCCCAGGCCGACCCGGAGGCGCCCCACCTGGTCTTCGACTGGAGCCCGAGCGGCGACCGGGCGGTGCTGGATGCGGCGGCGAGCCGGGTCGGCGCCGCCGTCCGCGCTCCCGTCGAGGCCGCGATCTGCACGCACCCGGCCGGCCCGCCGCGCTGTTGGTGCCGGCCGCCGCTCCCCGGCCTCGTGCTCGCGTTCGCGCGCAGGCACGGCGTCGACCCGGCCCGCTCGCTCCTCGCCGGTACCGGCCCGGCCCACCGGTCGCTCGCCGCGGCGCTCGGGGCGCGCTACCTCCACCCGTCTGGGTAGTGTTCGCGCGATGTCGGACCGGCTCCTCGAAGGCGGCTGCTCCTGCGGCGCCGTGCGCTACCGGCTCCGCTCGGAGCCGCTCTTCGTCCACTGCTGCCACTGCCTGAACTGCCAGCGGCAGACCGGGAGCGCGTTCGCGATCAACGTCCTGATCGAGGCCGGTCGGGTGGAGGTCGTGGCCGGCGATCCCCGCCCGGTCGACGTGCCGCGCGACGACGGCTCGGCGCAGCGCATCTACCGCTGCCCGGCCTGCCAGGTGGCGGTCGCCAGCGAGTACACCCGCCCCGAGGTGTGGTTCGTGCGCGCCGGGACGCTCGACGACCCGTCGCAGGTCTCGCCCGACGTGCACATCTTCACGCGGTCGAAGCGCGAATGGGTGGCGCTCCCGGAGTCGGTGCCGGCGTTCGAGGTGTACTACGACACGAAGGCCCTGTGGCCGCCCGCGAGCTACGACCGGCTGAGGCGCGAACGAGGTACGGGTGGTCGTCTCGATGGCTGACGAGCCGGATCCGACCTCGGAGACGGCTCCCCGCGACCCCGAGGAGCTCGAGGCGCGAGCCGAAGGGCCCGAGCCTGAGATCTCACCTCTCACGACGCTCGGTGCCGTCCACCTGACGGTGTCGGACCTGGACCGTTCAGTCAGCTATTACGAGACGGCGGTCGGCCTCGAGATGCTTCAACGTGCGGACGGGGGCGCGACGCTCGGCGTCGCGGCGCGCGAGCTCCTGGTCCTTGTCGAGGCTCCGGGCGCGCGCCCGGCGGCCGGCTACACCGGCCTCTACCATTTCGCGCTGCTGGTTCCCACCCGGGCCGACCTCGCGCGGTGGCTGGCGCACGCCGCGCGTGACCGGGTGCCGCTCGTGGGCCTGTCCGACCATTTCGTGAGCGAGGCGATCTACCTCAGCGACCCGGACGGGCACGGCATCGAGATCTATCAGGACCGGCCGCGCGCGACCTGGGAGGGGCGCGTCGCCACCCGGATGACGACGCTGCCGCTCGACGTCGATGCGCTCCTGGCCGAGCTGGGTGACCCGGCCTCGGAGCCGTTTGCCGGCCTCCCGGCGGGCACGGTGATGGGTCACGTGCACCTCAAGGTGGCGGCGATCGCGCCGACCGTCGGCTTCTATCGCGACGTCCTCGGCTTCGGCCTGATGGCGCAGCTTGGCCGCCAGGCTGCATTCCTCAGCGCGGGCGGGTACCACCATCACATCGGTTCGAACACCTGGGAGAGCGACGGTGCGAAGGCGGCACCCTCCGGATCCGCGGCCCTGCGCCACGTGACCATCGTCCTGCCGAGCGTCGACGAGCGGGAGCGGCTGCTGCGAGCCGCGGCGGCCGCCGGGTCACCCCCCGACGAAACCGCCGCCGGCCCCATGTTGACGGACCCCTCAGGCAACAGGCTGCTGCTGGCGGTCGCCGCGGGCTCGACGCAGTAGCGACCGCGGCCGGCGCCGAGCGATTGCGGTCACCGTGCCCGGCGTGCGCACGCCGGGAGGGACGACCACGACCGGGACCGGAGACATCCGCGCCAGCTCCGTTGCGACCCGGCTGCGAAGCGGCGGCCGGGCCTGGCGGCCGTTCGGCTTCGAGCCGACGACAACCAGCTCCGCGCGTTCCTCGCCGGCGATGCGGGCGATCTCCTCCGCGGGGTCCCCCGACGCGACACGGCGGTCGGTCATCCAGGCCCCCTGCTCGGCCAGCACGCGATCCATGAGCCGCATGCCGCCCGCCCGTGCCTCTCGCCGGGCAGCGGGGGACATCGGCACGTCCTCGACCACGTGCACCGCGACGAGCCGCATGTTCAGACGCCGGCCGAGGTGGGCCGCGGCGCGGAGCGCCTCCGCGGCGCCCTCGGTCTCGTTGACCGCGCAGACGATGGTTCCGATGCTCATCGTTCCTCCCGTGAGTCGATGTCACCGCCAGCCTCGCCCGGATCGGAGGCCGCCGCCATCGGGCCGGCGGCCTATCCACGCCGAGCCGCGACCCCAGCGTTCCATGCCCGCGTCCGAGCCTCGCGGTCCCCCGAAGTGCGCACACGCGGCGGCCGAAATGGAGCCGTCGCCCCATCGCGTCCGCTCCCGCCGTGCGCGAGACTGAGGCGTCTGCCGAGAAAGGAAAGGAGGCGTGATGGGCGGGACGATCGTCTGCGGCGTGACCCGGTCGCCTGCCGCGCGCGATGCCGCGGAGCTGGCGGCGGCGCTGGCTGCGCGGCTGGAGATGCGGCTCGTGCTCGTGCACGTGTCCCGGGACCGCGAGGCCGCCGTCGCGGAAACACCCGGGGCCGAGGACGTGCGGGTCGTGCACGGCTCTCGCGCCGAGGCGATCGCCGAGGTGGCGGCCGAGGAGGGAGCCGACCTGATCGTGCTGGGATCGCGGACCGGCGGGCTGCGCGGAGGCCTGCTCCGATCCGGCCTGGCGCGGGAGTTGGAACAGGTGACCCCGGTCCCGGTCCTCGTCGCGCCGCCGTCCACCCGGGCGCGCAGCGGGCACCGCCTGGCGCTGGCCGTCGCGGCGGGGGCCGCCGGGCGCTAGAACCCCCGCAGAGGTCCTCGACCGAGATGCGCTTCTCCCGCCTCCCGCTGCTGTGGCGAGTGTTCACGATCAACGCGACGCTGCTCGCCGTCGCGGCGCTGCTCCTCGCCGTGACGCCGGTCACCGTGCATGCTCCGATCGCGCTGGTCGAGGCGGTCGACCTGGCGGTTGGCCTCACGATCATGCTGATTGCAAACTTCCTGCTCCTGCGGCACACGCTGCGGCCCATCCACCGGCTGGTGGCGCGGATGGGGAAGGTCGACCTACTGCGGCCGGGGCAGCGGCTCGGCGAGCAGGGCGGCGTCGAGGCAGCCGCGCTCGTGCGCGCGTTCAACGAGATGCTCGACGGGTTGGAACGGGAGCGCAGGGAGAGCGGCCGGCGGGCTCTCGATGCGCAGGAGGCTGAGCGCCTGCGGATCGCGCGTGGCCTGCACGACGAGGTCGGCCAGGTGCTGACGGGCGTGCTCCTGCAGCTCGACTCGCTGGCAGGACCTCAGGCGGACCGGGACGCCCAGGTCGCCGAGACGAAGCAGGCGGTGCGCCAGGCGCTCGAGGAGGTGCGCCGGATCGCGCGCGAGCTGCGCCCGGAGATGCTCGACCATCTGGGGCTGACGAGCGCGCTGACCGAGCTCTCGCGCCGGTTCGCCGACCAGAGCGGCATCCGGGTGCAACCGTCGTTCGGCGCCGACCTGCCGCGGCTGTCCGACGCATCCGAGCTGGCGGTGTACCGTGTCGCCCAGGAGAGCCTGACGAACGTCGCCCGGCATGCGCACGCCTCGCGGGTGGTGATCGTGCTCGAGCCCGGCCCCGGGAGCGTGGTGCTGCGGGTGTCGGACGACGGAAGGGGGATACCGGAGGATGTTGACGTGAACGGCCACGGCGGCCTACGCGGGATGCGGGAGCGGGCGCTCCTGGTGGGGGGCGCACTCGCGGTCAAGCCCGGGCGCGGGGGCGGCACCGAGGTGCGGCTCGAGGTTCCGGTGGGCGCGGCCTGATGCCGATCCCGCTCGTCACCCGTATCCTGGTCGCCGACGATCACCCGATCGTGCGCTCCGGCCTGCGCAAGGTGCTTGACGCCAAGCCGGACATGCAGGTCGTGGCCGAGGCCGAGGACGGCGCCGAGGCGGTGCGATTGGCCCTCGCCGAGGACGTCCACGTCGCGATCCTGGACGTGTCGATGCCGAAGATGACCGGCATCCAGGCCGCCGAGGAGCTGCACCGGCGCAAGCCCGAGCTGAAGCTGCTCATGCTGTCGATGTACGACAGCGAGCAGTTCCTGTTCGAGTCGCTGCGGGCGGGCGCGTCCGGGTACGTGCTCAAGTCCGGCGCCGACCAGGACATCGTCGAGGCGGTCCGGCGGACGATGCGCGGCCAGTCGTTCCTCTATCCGTCGGCGGTCTCGACGCTCGTACGCGACTTCGTCGACCGCGGCCGGCCCGAGGACGAGCAGCAGCTGGACGTGCTCACGCCGCGAGAGCTGCAGGTGCTGAAGCTGATCGCCGAGGCGTACACGTCGAAACAGATCGCGCAGGAGCTCGTGATCAGCGTGAAGACGGTCGAGCGCCACCGCCAGAACATCCTGGACAAGCTGGGGATGAGCGACCGGGTCGAGCTGACCCGCTATGCCATCCGCCGCGGCCTGATCCAGGCCTGACTGCCGCGTCCGAAGTTGGGGCCGACCCGGCCGGCCGAATGGGGTCGCGCCCGCATACCGTCGCGGATGCGGACCGAGGAGGCTCCATCTGGGCGGAACGCCGCCACGGCCCGCCGATCCGACGCACGGGAGGACGATCATGAGCACGCTCAGCCGTTCGGCAGTGCCGAAGCGCGATGTCGATCTGGCCGCGCTCGGCGCGAGCTGTGGATACCAGGTCGACGACCCGAACGGGCGCGTCGGCACGGTCGACGCGGTCGTGGCGGGCGCATGGAGCGACCGGCCCGACGCGATCGAGGTGCGTGTCGGCCTGTTCCGGCAGTCGCTGCTCGTTTATCGGTGTGGACGACGTCGCCGGAATCGACCACGCGCGCCGGCGCGTCGTGCTGCGAGCGAGCGTCGACCTCGCCGACGCCTACGTCCCCTGACGTGGCTCGCGGTTCTGGTGGCCGCGCAGCGATCCGGCCCGGGCGCGCAGGCCCGGGTCGCGGCGCGTGGCGGTGATGCTCGCGATCGTGGCGGTGGCGAGGACGGCGGCGATCACGACGAGCGAGAGCCCGGTCGAGATCTCGGGGATGCCCGACCGGTGCTCGTGCGCGAAGTGGAGCACGAGCTTCACGCCGATGAAGACCAGCACCGCCGCCAGCCCCGTGGACAGGTACACCAGCCGGTCGAGCAAGCCGGAGACGAGGAAGTAGAGCGCGCGCAGGCCCAGGAGCGCGAAGGCATTCGCGGCGAACACGATGTAGGCCTGGCGGGTGACGCCGAAGACGGCCGGGATCGAATCGAGCGCGAACAGCACGTCGGTGCCGCCGATGGCGACCAGCACGAGCGCGAGCGGCGTGAGCACGCGCCGTCCGGCCTCGCGCGTGACGAGCCGGCCGCCGTCGTAGCGGTCGGTGAGCGGCAGAACGCGCCGGGTGGCCACCACGAGAAGGTTGTCGTCGACCGACGGGTCCTCGTCGCGGTGCCGGAAGAGCTGGACGCCGGTCGCCACCAGCAGGACGCCGAACACGACCAGCATCACGGAGAACGCCGAGAGCAGCGCGGCGCCGACGGCGATGAACGCCGCCCGCAGGACGAGCGCGACGGCGATGCCGATCGTCAGCATGCGTTGCTGGTGCTCAGGCGGGACCGCGAACGTGCCCATGATGATCACGAACACGAACAGGTTGTCGACCGAGAGGCTCTTCTCGACCACGTAGCCGGCGAAGTACTGGGCGCCGAACTCCCACCCGGCGATGATGCCGAACGCCACCCCGAAGAGCACCGCGACGGCGATGTAGAAGACCGACCAGGCGACGGCCTCGCGGAAGCCGACCGCGTGCGGACGCCTGGCCGAGAAGCCGATGTCGAAGACGAGCAGTCCGCCGATCAGGCCGAGCGTGGCCGCCCAACCGGCGGTCGTGACGTCGAGCATCACGGGAGTCTGCCGCACCGGCGGGCCGCCGGCGGAGGGTACATGTCAGCTGTGGTGGCGCTGGGCGACGGCGTGGCCGCGGCCGCGGCGGATGAGGGCCCGGTTCACGAGGGACGCTACGGGCCAGGCGACCACGAACCCGCCGATCAGCGGAAGCCGGAAGCGCGCGTCCTCGAGCCCCGCGTCGATCGCGCCGGGCACGAGCACCACCGTGAGATTGTCGATCGCCTCCATCACCGCGATCGACACGGTGTCACCATCCCGATCGACGCCGGGGCTGCCGCCCGATCCGGCATGATCATGCACTCGCCGCCTCCCCGCGCAGACGTGCAACCATGCGCCGCCCGAGCTCCACCGCCAGGCCCGCGACAAGCGCCAGCCCGAGCGCCACGGCCACCCCGATCAGCGGCTCGTCCTCGAAAGCGGTGCCGCCGAAGTAGCCGATTCCGGTCCCGTAGAGCGCCCAGATGACCGCCGCGGCGAGGTCGAAGACGACGAACCGCCGCCAGGGCATCTCGAGCATGCCGGCGGCGAGCATCGTCGCGGTGCGGCCGCCGGGGATGAAGCGTGAGCCGACGATGATCGTCCCGCCGCGGCGGTCGAGCTGGTGCTCGGCCCATCGCAGCCGCTTGCGCCGGCGGGGAGACGCCTCCAGCCACCGGTGCGCGCGGGTGTCGAGGAGCCGGCCGCACAGGAACGCGATGTTGTCGCCGAGAAGGGCTCCGGCCGCGCCGGCCAGCGCCACCACGGCGACGTTGAGACGGCCCGACGCGCTCAGTGCGGCGGCGGCGACGAGCAGCGACTCGGACGGAACGATCGGCGCCAGCACGTCGAGCGTGGCCATCGCAAAGACGAGGGCGTACGTCCACGCCGAGCCGGAAGCGAGGTCGACGAGGGAGTTGAGCATCCGTCATGCCCACCGGCCGCGGCCGGCGCCGGCCGCGGGGTGCTCGAACGGACGCGGCGCGGGGCGGCGTGGGCGGACCTCGAGGGCTCGTCCCAGGTCGGCGGCCGAGAGGATGCCGACCACGTGCCCGTTCTCGAGCACCACGCCGCGGTTGACCGTGCTCGCGGACAGCTCCGCGAGCGCGTCCACCGCGGTCTGGTCGCGCCGGAGGCGCGGGACCTCGTCGGCGGCGATCATGCAGCTCTGGACGCTGCGGCCGTCCCACTGGTCGCGGGGGACGGACGAGACGCAGCGAAACGCCAGCAACCCGGCGAAGCGGCGGCCGTCGACCACCGGATAGGTGGTGTGGCGCCGCTGCCATGCGATGTCGTCGATGAATTCGCCCAACGTGTGGTCGGCGGGAACCGTCACCGGGTCGCCCGTCATCACGTCGGCGACGCGCAGGCCGGAGAGGGCCCGGCGGGCGGCGAGGTAGCGCTGCTCCGCGGTGGCCGCGCTCAGGAGGAACACGCCGATGAACGCCATCCAGGCCCCGCCGAACGCGCCCTGGAAGATGAGCAGGGCGACGCCGCCGCCGATGAACAGATAGCCGAAGCCCCGCCCGATGGAAGCGGCCACGTTGGTGGACCACGCGAAGTCGTTCCGGGCCCGCCAGAGGAGCGCCCGCAGCACGCGGCCGCCGTCGAGCGGCAGTGCCGGCAGCATGTTGAACGCGAGCAGGATCAGGTTGACGTAGCCGAGCCACGCCAGCACGCCGTCCACGCCGCCCGGCAGCGTGATCCCCCACGCGAGCACCGAGCACGCCACGCCGATCGCGAGCGAGATTGCCGGGCCGGCGAGCGCGATCCGGAGCTCGGCGCCCGCGCTCGGAAACTGGCCCTTGAACCGGGCAACGCCGCCGAAGAGCCACAACGTGATGCCGTCCAGCTCCATGCCCTCGCGCCGGGCGGTGACGGCGTGGCCGAGCTCGTGGGCGAGGAGCGATGCGAAGAAGAGGATGGCGGCGGCCACCGCCATCGCGACGTAGGTGCTCTGCGACCGGCCCGGCGCCTGGTCGGGGAACACGCCCACCGCGAGCGACCATGTGATGAGGGCGAAGACGACGAGCCAGCTCCAGTTGATTCCGACGTCCACACCCGCGATCCGGCCGAGCCGGATGCTCGATTCCACCATCCCTCCCTCGTTCCGCCGAAGGTGCCCGCCGGCCACGGTGGCGAAACCGTGGCCGGCGGGCGCCCTCGGCTCAAGCGTGTGCCGGCTTCGCCGGCGAGGAGGCCCTCCGGACCGGAAGGCCCGTGGCGGCGACGCGGCGGAAGACGCTCGCTCGGGGCCGCCGGCGCCTGGGCCCGACGATGACCAACCGGGCGTTTCGGCTGCGGGCGAGCTCAGCGATGCGGCGGGCCGGGGGCCCCTCGAGGATCTCGGTCTGCGCCTCGACGCCGGCGGCCCTGGCCTGGGCCGCTGCCGCCGCCAGGGCGTCGCGGCCCTTGCGCAGCGCCCGCTCCAGCCGGCGCTGATAGAACGGCCGGCCCCAGACGGTCGAGGGGCCGCGGCGGACGTGGGCGAACAGCACCGGCGCGCCCAGGTCGCGTGCGGAGGCGATCGCCTCCGCCGTGGCCGCCCGGTCGGCGGCCGATCCGTCGACCGCGGCGATGACCGGCTTTGAGGGTGGCCGAGGGCTCGGCGGCCGTCGGGGCTGGATCACGATGTTCATCGGAAGACCTCCCGTGTTGTCGTCAAGGTCCAGGATGCCTCCCGCGGCCGCCGTACGCCATCGGGGCAGGCCTCCATCCCCCGGCCGGCGGGACCGCATGCGGCGGACCGCTAGGAGAACCTGAGGCCTCGGCGCAGCACCTCTGCCAGCACCACGGCATCGTTGTGCTCCGGATCCGCGGCGGCGTAGACGAGGGTCAGCCGCCCTCGGCGGGCGATCCTGCGGAGCTCGGTCAGCCGTTCGGCATGGCCGGCGAGCTCGCGCATGTACCGGTGGCGGAACTCCTCGAACCGGCTCGGGTCGTGTCCGAACCACGAGCGCAGCTCGGTGGTCGGCGCCAGCTCCCGCGCCCACTCGTCCAGTCGGGCTCGATCGCGCGAAACGCCTCGCGGCCACAGCCGGTCGACGAGCACCCGGTAGCCGTCCGACTCTGCCGCCGGCTCATAGGCCCGCTTCAGCACGAGGTCCATCCGAGGGCCTCTACTGGTGGATCGGCCGCTTACGCATGGTGGAGGCACCCCATGGCCGTTCGGGTACCCATTCGCCAGGCTTCAAAATCGCGGCCGCCCGCGCCCGGCGGCCGCGATGCGTGCACCGCGACACGAGGAGTGACGATGAACCAGACCCTGCTCACGCAGGACGGCTACGAGAAGCTGGCGTCCGAGCGCGCCCGGCTGCAGTCGGAGCGTGACCACGCCGCCGAGCAACTGCGTCATGCCCGCGAGTTCGGCGGCGCGACCGCCGAGAACGGCGAGTACATCGACGCCCAGCAGAACCTCGAGCGGATCCACCTGCGCCTGACGGCCCTCGAGGGACGCCTGGGCGATGCCGAGATCGTCGCCGCGCGGCGCAACGGCGTGGTCGACATCGGCGAGTCCGTGGTGGTGCTCGAGCTCCAAAGCGGCGAGGTGCACGAGTTCCGCATCGTCGGGTCCGGCGAGGCCGACCCGTCCACCGGCGCGGTGTCGTACCGTTCGCCGGTCGGCCGAGCGCTGCTGGGGCGCCGCCGCGGCGACCTCGTCGACGTCGAGGCGCCGAGCGGGCGCCGCCGCGTGGAGGTGCTCGGCCTGGACGGAGAGATGGGTGGACGGCCGGGTGTGGATGCGGCCTGCGGCCCATGGCTCCGGCCCGCCCAAGGGACGATGCTCCAGGTACAGCGGGCGGACGTCAGTCCCACCCACCCCCAGGAGCCCCGGGCCGCAGCCGCTCGCGGTATCAGGGAAGGGCCGGGGCGCGCAGCGGAGGCGCGCCCCGGCCGAGGTGCCCCAGGAAAGGACATGACGATGTTCGACCTGAGCCAGTTCTTCCGCCGATCCGACGCGACCGAGGAGTGGCTTGCCCGGCACCTGGTGGCCGAGGCGCGACGCGGCCGGCGGATCGCCGACGTGCTCCAGGACCCCGCCGTCCTGCGGCACACCGACGCGCAGACGAGGGCGCGTGTGCTCGATCGCTCCGACGTCGTCGAGGCGCTGGCCGAGAACGCCGTCGCCCAGGTCCGGGAGGAGATCGCCCGCGGCCGTGGGCACGTCAGTTAGGCCGAGGCGCCCGCACGACCAGGACCGGACAGGATGCGCGGCCTGCGACCGATGCCGAGACGCTGCCGAGCACCGACGCTGCCAGGGCCCCGCGCCCCCGGGATCCGACGACGATCATGTCGGCACCGTGCGCCTCCGCCGCTTCCACGATGGCGCCGGCCGGCTCTCCGCGCAGGAGGGCGATCTTCTGCCTCGTTCCGCGCCCCGCCTCGTCGACAAGCCGCTCGACGCCGGCCGACGATGGGGCATCGTCCGCTTCGACGGTGACCAACAGGAGCTGGAGGCCGAGGCGCTCGGCGACCTCCGCGGCCTTCGCGAGCGCAGCGCGAGCGCCGTCGCCCGCGTCGACGGCGCACATGATCGGCCCGTCGCCCACGGGTGATGCGGAGGCCGGCACGATCAGCGTCGGGCACGGCCCCCGGATGGCGAGCGACCGCGACACGCTGCCGAGAACGAGGGCGGCGACCGACCCCAAGCCGCGCGAGCCGACCGCGACCAACTCGGCTTCGAGCTCCTCGGCAGCCGTCGCGATGACCTCCTCGGCTCCTCCGATCCGCACCTCTCGGGCGGTCTCGGGCGGGGCGCCGAGCTCCTTGGCGATCTCCTCGAGGCGGGTCGCGCCGGCCTCGCGCATCCTGTCGACCGGCTCGAAGATCGTCGGCTGGGCCACGCCCATCTCACGTGAGGGGAGCGGGAGCTGCACGGCATGTACGAGAACCAGGCGAGAGCCGAGCCGTCCGGAGAGGCCGATCGCGATCTGCGCAGCGGCTCGTGCGCCGGGCGAGTGATCGACGCCGCAGACGATGGTCACCCGGGCACCGCCTCCGGCCGCACGGCCAGCGCGGTCACTCCCTGGGCCCTCCCGGATCGGAGCCACTCGGCCCGGCGAGCGCCGCGATCGTTTGCCGGACCACGGCGGGGAGCTCGTCCGCGCGGCGCGGGTCGTGGAGCGGGCTCCCGGCGCCCGTGATGAGCCGGTGAGCGAGCGCGACACCGCGCGGCGTCACCGGACGGGAGAGGTCGCCCAGCTCGCGAGCGAGCCGCTGGAGCTCGCGTCGCTGCGGTCGGAGCCGGCGACGATTCGAGTACGTGCGGTTCCACCCGGCCTGATCGGACCACTCGGCGATCACGCGATACGACGCTGCAAGGGTCGCGCGGGTCCGGGGGTCGGTGAGCTCGCACATGCGCGCCAGCACGACCTCGTCACTCGGCTGTCCGCCGGCATGGGAGACGATCCACCCATCTGCGCGGTCGCGCAGGGCCTCGACGCGAATCGACTCGATCGCCGCCCGAACCAGCGCACATGCAGCCGCCGATGCGGCGACGGCGGCGAGAGCGGGTTGCGAGATGAGGCCGAGCATGACCGCGACCGCGGCGGCGGGGACGGGGACGAGGTAGGGGAGCGTCGGGCGGAGGATCACGCGACCTCCGCCCAGCCGGCGTACCTCACCGCAGTGCCCTCGCCGCGTCGCTCCGCCTGTGCGCGTCGCCCGTCTCATGCCGCGGCCTTGTGGTCGCGGTCGACCCACGGGAACATCTCGGGGGTCGTGCCCGGCGTCACCACGAGCACGGGGCACGGGGCGGTGTGCAGCAGTCGTTGTGCGACGCTCGACGCCAGCACGCCGACGATCGGGGCGTGCCCGCGCGAGGCGAGCACGATCGCATCCGCGTCGTGCCGCGCGGCCGCTGCCGCGATGATGCTCGCGGGGTGCTCGAGTGTCGTGCGGTGCGTCTCGAGCTCCACGTCGAACCCGTCCCCCTCGAGGCGGGCGACGAGCTCGCGGACGTGCGCCAGTCGTTCGGCCTCGTCGAGCCGGGCCGGGATGAGCCCGCCCCGCCCGCCCACGATCCGCTCCTGGATGTGCACGAGGACCAGGCCGGCATCGAATCGCGCCGCCATCATCTCGGCCACCGGTAGGGCGCGCTCCGAGGCGCTGCCGTCGATGGGGACGATGATCGTGCTCATGATCGCACGCTCCTTCCGTCTTGCGTCGCTCTGTTGTCCTACCCGGAAGGCTCGTCGCTCGAGCCGATCCGCACCATGGGTGCGAGCCTCTATCAACGGTCCGCGAGCGCCCCATCCGCCCCGCGATGCAGGCGCGGGCCGGATTTGAGAAGCTGGCGCCGACGACGAGCGCAGGGGGTGCGCAGATGTTCGAGACCATCGTGCTTGCGGTCGACGGCTCGGTGCAGTCGAACCGGGCCGCGGATCTCGCCGGCGTGCTCGCCAAGCACTCGGGCGGCCGGATCCTCGCCGTTCATGTGAAGGAGCTCATGGCGGGCCGTGCGGCCGGCCCGGTCCATGTGGACGAGGACGAGATCGTGGCCGCGATCCGGGCTCGCGTGCAGCACCTGAACGATGACGGCATCAACGCCGAGCTGCAGGTCACGAGCACGATGATGGGCGGACCGGCCCACGTCATCGCAGCGGCGGCCGCGAGAGAGGCCGCCGACGTCATCGTGACCGGGACCCGCGGCCACACGGCCCTCGCCGGCGTGGTCCTCGGCAGCGTCGCTCAGCGGCTGCTGCACCTCGCCCCGTGCCCCGTCCTCGTGGTTCCCGGGGGGATTGCGTCGGGCGAGCGTGGCGCCGAGCCAACCGGCGCTGCGGTCGCCGGCTGAGCGATGTGACGACGATGGTGGGCCCTCGAGGTGGGCCCAGCTAGCAGTCTTGCCATGAGCGTGATCGTGATTGCAACCGATGGCTCGAGGATCGCCCGTGAAGCGGAGGCGTTCGGGCTCGACCTCGCCCGTGCGCGAGGCGAGAAGGCGCTCCTCGTCAGCGTGTGGGCGCCGCTCCGCGGCAGCTTCGGAGTGCCCCTGCCGGAGTTCCTCGACCCCGAGTTCATCGACCTCGAGCAGGAGTGGGCGGGGAAGACCCTGAAGGCGGCCGCCACCCGCGCCGACGCGGCGCAGGTCGAGACAGAGACCCTCGTCGCCAAGGGTCGCCCGGTCGACGAGATCTGCCGAGTCGCGCGTGAGCGGTCGGCGAGCATGATCGTGATCGGATCGGAGGGGTGGGGACCGATCATGTCGCTCGTCCTCGGCTCCACGACGCTGGGAGTGCTGCAGGGTGCTCCGTGCCCGGTCGTGGTCGTGCGGGAGACGGATCGAACCGAGGAGGAGTGAGATGGCAGTCCGAGCCCACATCGACGTCTTCACGTCGATCGTGTGTGGGATCGACGGGTCGGCCGAGAGCATCGAGGCGGCCCGCCAGGCCGGCCGGCTCGCGGCGCCCGAGGCGGATGTGACGCTGGCGGGGATCGTGAACGAGACAGCGGCTGTGTCGATCGGCTGGCCGGCGGTGCCGATTGCCGGCGCTGCGCGGGTGACTCGGGAGGCCATCGAGGCCGGCTTCGAGGCGGCCCGCGCTGAGCTGCCCGGCCACGTTGCCGTTCAGCAGGCGACGGTGACGGGGCCGCCCGCGCCGCTGTCTGTCGTGGAGGCCCGCGCGCGTGAGGCGACCGTCATCGCGGTCGGCAGCCACGGACACTCGCGGGCGGCGGGGATCGTCGTCGGCAGCGTGGCCACCGGGCTTCTGCACCAGGCACCCTGCTCGGTGCTGCTCTCCCGCCCGGCCGGCGAGGGATTCCCCGTCTCGATCGTCGTCGGCATCGACGGCTCGGCGCACTCCGGGCGGGCAGCCGCGGTCGCGGCCGTGCTCGCGGAGCGCACCGGCGCCACCATCTCGGGGCTGGTCGCGATGGGGGGCGACAAGATCGATTTCGCCCTTGTCCGGCTGGTGGTGAACGACAGCGGCGGGTTTCCGCTGCGCGACGACGAGCGAGATCCGGTCGATGCCCTCTCCCATGTCGAAGCCGACCTCCTCGTCCTCGGCAGCCGTGGCCTGCGCGGAGTTCGAGCGCTCGGGAGCGTGAGCGAACGCGCGGCCCACCGCGCCCGGTGCTCCGTGCTCGTCGTTCGGTGACCGATGATCTACGGGTGGCGGGTGTCCGGCACGTCGCTCATCGCCGCCAGTGGAGCGCCAGCTCGGAGTGATACTTCCGGCCGAGCCAGCCGGCCTGTTCGCCGACCCACTCCGAGAACCTCACGGTCCCGCGCGCCGGCGCGTCCGAGGTGAGCAGGCTCGCGGTGAGGGCGCCCAGCTCCTCCGGCGTCACGACCGTGTCGCGGAGCACGACCCCCGCGGCGCGTGCCAGCTCCGCCACCGCCCGCTCCGGCAGCGGCACGATCCGGGCCCGTGATCCGACCGCCGCGGCGACCTGTTCGGCCATGCCGCGGTAGGTGAACGTCTCCGGCCCCACGGCGTCGACGACCCCGGGCTCGGGCTCCTCCACGGCGATCCGGGCCACGTCGTCGACGTGCACGGGCTGCACGCGGCACGCCCGGAGGGGGACGGCGAAGACCGGCACGTGGCGCAGGAACCAGGCGATGTTGTTCACGAGCACCTCCTGCCTGCCGCCGAACACGATCGAGGGCCGGACGACGGTCGCGGGCACCGGCCCGGCCAGGACGAGCTCGTCGACGGCGGCCTTTCCGCGGAAGTAGGCGTAGGGCGATGCTAGCGAGGGCCGCGTGACCGAGATGTGGACGATCCGCTCGACGCCGGCCGCGGCGGCCGCGCGGAAGAGGCGTGCCGACGCCGCCACCGCCCACTCGAACGTCGTCCCACCGCGCGGAAACCGGATCCAGAAGGTGTTGTAGAGCACCTCCGTCCCGTCCAGCGAGCGCACGAGCGCGGCCTCGTCGTCGAGGTCGAGCGGGGCGACCCGCACGGCGCCGGCCAGCGGATGGCCGGCCGGCGGCGGCGACCGCGTGAGCGTCCGCACCGCCCGGTTGCGGGCGAGGAGCTCGCCGGCGATGACGGAGCCGGTGTACGAGAAGGCTCCGGTCACCGCATCCACGGGAACGAGGCTAGCCGACCGTCACGCCGGCGTCCAAGCCGGCCCCCGCTGCGAATGCGAACGGGAGTGCGCGCGCCGACTATCGTGCGCGGTGAGCATGGGTGGGGATCAGGCGTCGCAGCGTGCAGCGGAGCTCCGGCGGGCCATCGCCGAGGCCGACCACCGGTACTACATCCTCGACCAGCCGACCCTCTCGGACGCGGAGTACGACGAGCTCATGCGCGAGCTCCGGGCGCTCGAGGCCGACGACCCGAGCCTGATCACGCCCGACTCGCCGACACAGCGGGTCGGCGTCGTCGCGCAATCCGGCTTCGCCGAGGTGGAGCACCTTCAGCCGATGCTCTCGCTCGCGAACGCCCGGAACGAGGCCGAGTTCGACGCCTGGGCGGAGCGGGTCGCGCGCCTGATCGGCGATGAGCCCTACCAGCTCGTCACCGAGCCGAAGGTCGACGGCCTGGCCATCTCGCTCGTCTACGAGGACGGCGTCTTCGCCCGCGGCGCGACCCGCGGCAACGGCGTCATCGGCGAGGACGTGACGGCCAACCTCCGCACCGTGCGGGCGATTCCGCTGCGGCTCGCGGGGAAGGCCGCCCCGGCCGTGGTCGAGGTGCGTGGCGAGGTCTACCTCCCGCTCGAGGGCTTCGCCCGCGTGAACGAGGAGCAGATCGCGGCGGGCGCGAAGCCGTTCATGAACCCGCGCAACTCGGCGGCGGGATCGCTCCGGCAGAAGAACCCGGCGGTGACCGCGAAGCGGCCGCTTCGCATCTGGGCGTACGGCATCGGCCACTCGCAGGGGCTCGAGCTCGAGACCCACTGGGATGCGCTCGCCTGGCTGCGCGACCAGGGCTTCCCGGTCTCGCCCGACGCGGAGCTCCATGACGAGCCCGCCTCCGCGCTTGCGTTCTGCCGCGCGTTCGAGGAGCGGCGGGCGAGCCTGACCTACGACGTGGACGGCGTCGTCGTCAAGGTGTCGTCGCTCGAGCAGCAGCGCCGGCTGGGCTCCGTGGGGCGCGACCCGCGCTGGGCGGTCGCCTTCAAGTTCGCGCCCACCACCGCGATCACGAAGCTCGAGAAGATCGGCCTGAACGTGGGCCGCACCGGGGCGCTCAACCCGTACGCGATCCTCGAGCCGGTGGTCGTGGGCGGCGTCACCGTCTCGCTCGCCACCCTCCACAACGAGGACGACATCCGCCGCAAGGACATCCGCGAGGGCGACCGGGTGATCATCCAGCGTGCGGGGGACGTCATCCCGCAGGTGGTCGGGCCGGCACCTGAGCAGGACGGCAGGCGCAAGCGGCCCTGGCGGATGCCCGACCGCTGCCCGGTCTGCTCGACGCCGGTCGTGCGGGGCGAGGGCGAGGCCCGCCACTACTGCCCGAACCGGGGCTGCCCGTCGCGCGGCTACGAGGGGCTCAAGCACTTCGTCTCGCGCGGCGCCATGGACATGGACGGCGTCGGCGAGAAGCTCGTGGCGCGGCTCGTCGAGCTGGGCCTCGTCTCACAGCCGCAGGACTTCTACAAGCTCACGGTGGACGAGCTGCTGCCGCTCGACGGCTTCCAGCAGACCTCGGCCGACAACGTCATCCGCTCGATCGAGAAGTCGAAGTCGCGCCCGTTCGACCGCGTCCTCTTCGCGCTCGGCATCCCGCACGTCGGCGGCATCACCGCGGAGCTCCTGGCCGGTGCGTTCGGGTCGATGGACGCGCTGCGGGGCGCGACGACCGAGCAGATCGCCGAGGTGGAGGGCATCGGCCCGGTCATTGCCGAGACGGTCTCGGCCTGGTTCCTCGACGACGAGCACGCCGCCATCGTCGACGCGCTGGCCGCGGCCGGACTCACGATGGCGGGCCCCAAGCGCGCCGCGACGGCGTCGCCGTCCGGCCCGCTGGCCGGAAAGACGTTCGTTGTGACAGGGACGCTCGAGGGCTTCACGCGCGACTCGATCGGCGAGCACCTGACAGGCCTGGGCGCGAAGGTGACGGGCTCCGTGTCGGCGTCGACCGACTACGTGCTGGCGGGCGAGGGCGGGGGCTCGAAGCGGTCGAAGGCCGAGGAGCTCGGCGTGCCGGTCATCGACCTCGCGGAGCTGGAGCGGCTCGCCGCCGGGACGGCCTAGACGCGCGAGCCGGCCAGGAGCTGGACGATCGCGTCCTGGAGCCGGTGGGCGGCGAGGACGTCGAGTCGCGGACGCCGGTTCTGGACGATCGAGAAGACGAGCCGGTGGCCGTTGACCGAGCGGACGTAGCCGGAGAGCGCCGAGGCGGTGTTGAGCGTGCCCGTCTTGGCGTGAGCGTTCCCATGCGCCGGGCCGCTGCGCATCCGGTCGCGCAGCGTGCCGCTCACGCCGGCGACGGGCAGCGCCGCGTGGAGGTAGTAGCCCCACGGCCTGCGGGCCGAGCGGCGCAGGATCGAGAGGATCTGGCGCGCGCTCATGTGATCGCCGAGCGAGAGGCCGGAACCGTCCATCAGGCTGGCTCCCCGCATCTTGACGCCGATCCTGCGCAGGCTCCGGCGGGTGGTGAGCGTGCCGTTCCGGGTCGTCCCGCGCAGCCCGGCGTGGACCGCCAGCGTCTTGGTCAGCACCTCGGCGTAGTAGTTGTCGGACGGCAGGTCCATCTGGCGCACCAGCCGGGAGATGTGCGGCGAGGACACCGACGCGACGACCCAGGCCGAGTGCGGGTGGACGCGCACCCGCGGCGCCTTCTGGAACACGACCCCGCGGTTCTTCAGCGATTTCTTCAGGATCTGGGCGGCGAAGAGCGGCGGGTTGGACGAGGCCTGCGGATGGCCGGCGCTGAAGAGGTCCTCGTTGACGGAGAGGGCCGAGATCGGCGGGCAGTCCTGCCAGTAGCTGGGCTTCCAGAGCGGCCCCGTGCGGCGCGTGTCGAACGCGCTCTCGTCGCCGTACAGGCGGCCGATCACCCTCTGCACGCCGCGGGCCCTGATCGCAGCGGCGACCTCGCTCACGAGCGTGCCGCCGCCGCCGTGGACCGCGCGGGCGAACGGCTTCGTGGAGAGCGACGGATCGCCGCCGCCGACGAAGAACAGGCTGCCGTTCAGGGTGCCGCCGGAAAGGGGCCCTGACGCCATGACCCGCGTGCGCAGCCGGGCGGACGGGCCGAACCGGATGAAGAGGGCGGCGCTCGTCGCCAGCTTCACGTTTGATCCGGGACGCAGCTGCCGGCGGCCGTTGTGGATCGCCAGGTAGCGCCCGGCGGTGCGGTCGAAGACCGCCAGCCCGGTGCGCGACCCACCGAACTGCGAGCGGGCGATCAGGTGCTCGATGCGGGCGTCGAGGCTGGCGGCGTTTGCCGTCGCCGGCGCCACGGCCATCGCGGCCAGGCACACGAGCAGGGCTCGACGAACGGTCACCGAGATGCTACGACTGCCCTCCGCCTCGGCGTCCTAGCGGGACGGGCTGAGCTCCTCCTGCACGGCCTGGAACAGGCTCTTGTCGATCTTGCCGTGGTAGATCGGGACGGACTGCTCGTGACAGAGCCGGATGACGTCCTCGCGCTTCATGCCGAACTCCTTCGACAGCTCATCCGGCGTCAGATGGTTTGCCATTCGTGCTCCTTCGGTCGCTGAACGAGAAAACCCACCGAGCGAATTCGCTCGATGGGCTCAGAGATCGTGCTGGGTGATGCGGTGTGCGGACAACTAGGCCCGCTCCGATCGGCTGTCCATCCTCACACGATACCGAGGCGCCCGGACTGCGTCAACAATCCGATGGGGGAGTTGTTTGAGCCTGCGTCAGACGGGGTTCGGGACGTCGACGAAGACGTGCTCGACGCCGAACCTGCCGGCCAGGAGGTCGCCCACCGCGCGCACGCCGAAGACCTCCGTGGCGTAGTGGCCGGCGGCGACGAAGTGGATCCCGGCCTCCCGCGCCTGGGCCATCGCCGGCTCGCTCGGCTCGCCCGTGAGGAAGCAGTCGGCGCCCGCGTCGGCGGCGGGGAGCAGGTCCTGCGCCGCCGCGCCCGACACGACCGCGACCCGCCGGATCCGCTCCGGGCCGGCATCGAAGACGACCGGCTCCGGGGCGATCTCGGCCCGCACGCGCTCGAGCAGGTCGGCCAGCGAGAGCGGTGGGTCGGCCGTGGCGAGGAAGCCGATCGTGCGCTCGCCGTGCTGCCCGAACCCGACCGGGTCGACGAGGCCCATGGCGCGGCAGATCACGGCGTTGTTGCCGACCTCCGGATGCGCGTCGAGCGCGAGGTGGTAGGCGACGAGCGAGAGGTCGTGGTCGAAGAGCGAGCTGAGCCGCGCCCGCTCGCGCTCGCCGATCCGGCGCGGCTCGGAGCGCCAGAAGAGGCCGTGGTGCACGATCAGCATCTGCGCGCCCTCGGCGGCCGCCCGCTCGAAGAGCTCGAGCGACGCGCTCACCCCGGTGGCGACCTTGGTCACCTCCGCGGCGCCGGTCACCTGGAGACCGACCGGGAGCGCGTCCGGGTATCCGGAGGCGTCGAGGTGCTCGTCGAGGAAGGCGACGATCTCGTCCCGGCTGGCCACGGAGCAACCGTACCCTCCATCCGGGTGGTCCCGCCACCCCACCCCTTGCGCCGGCGGCCGCCGTGGGCGACGCTCCGGGTATGGCGGAGAGGGTCTCGCTCGACGACCGCCTGGCCTGGCACACACGCCCGGGCCGCGGTCGCGCGTGCCGGTCGGCGTTCGAACGCACCGGCGGCGACACGCTGCGGGGACGCATCCAGCGGCGGCTCGACGAGGCCGTCGAGATCTTCGAGACCGACCGGCTGCTCTACGACGTCGAGGTCGAGGCCATGACGGCCTGGATCCGGCGCCTGGTCGCGTTCGACGCATATTGCGCGCGGCGCGACGCACGCCTGCGATAATCCCCTCTTCCGGGGCGTGGCGCAGCCTGGTAGCGCGCACCGTTCGGGTCGGTGAGGTCCCGAGTTCAAATCTCGGCGCCCCGATAGCTCTAATCGGCCTAACCATGCGGGTCCGCCACCATTCCGGCGGCGGCGTCGTCCATATCTCGTCCAACGTGCCGCGCCAGGAGCGCGTCGAGCGCTTGGCGGCCCGAGTCGATCTCGTCCGGCCAAAGATGGCCGTAGACGCGCAGCGTGAACGCCGGATCCGAGTGGCCGAGCTCAGCCTGGACGCTGGTCGGCGACCAGCCCGCCGCGATCATCAGCGACGCGGCCGAGTGGCGGAGATCGTGGAAGCGGACAGCGCCGAGCCCGCAACGTTACTCGGCAGGGTGTCGATCAGTCCCTTGATGAGAGGGTGCTCGATGCTGTGCGGCGCGACCGGCGCGACAGCGGTCTTCGGCTCGGGGGTCATCCCCCCTCCGGTCTTGGATCCCGGCTTGCGCCGAGGTCGACGCTCGCTCGTGGAGCGTTCACGCACCATTTCGGGGCTGTCCACCATTCCGGCGTACGCACACAGGTTCAGAAATAGACGGATCATCCGTGGACGGAGCGTCATTGGGTGTAATGCCGGAACACGTCTTCTAGCTTCCCCGGGTCGTCGCCAGGCGACCAGAACTGGAAAACGTCGGCGCAACGCGTACGGATGAGATCCTCGAGAAGTTGCGCGTAGTCCTCGCTGCGTGCCCGGCGCAACTGAAGCATCGACTCAGTAAGCGTGCCAGCCTGATTCACCAGGCCGAGCCAAACCAACGCTTGTAACGTCCGAGGGATCACTGTCTCCGCGACGCCGAGCTTTGCTAGCGCCTCGCCGTCAAGACGGTGAACTCGAATAAGGGCGCAGCGTTCGTCTTTGAACCTTCCGTTCGGTCGGACGCCCGCGCCTTGGGCTGCTTCCAATCGATGGACACCGAGTTGATGCGGGCATGTGGGTGTGCGATGGTTGGCGAGTCCGCCCGGCATGGGGCTGGGCGATGGGCGAAGGGGGGAATGATGGCTCGCAGGCTGTTTATCAGCGGCCTTGGCGTGAGCGTGGTCGCCGTGGTGGCGGTGGGCGTTTCGTTGGCGTCGGCGTCGTCGGGTAGCGGGGCGCGCGTGTGGGGCGCGCCTGCCTCGATGGTGCATTTCGCCAAGGCGGGGCCGGTAGCTGCTGCCGGTGATCCCACGATCACGGTCGTTTCGAAGAACGAAGTGGAGACGGACGTGGACGAGCCGCCGACCGGGTTCAGCCAGGGCGATGAGATCACCATCTCATCGCCACTCTTCGACACGTCGGGGAACCGCGTCGGCCACCTGGACGTGCATGGGGCCATCACCGCGCTGTTCCAGAAGGCGGGGGTCGCGCGCGGCCAGTTCACGTTCACCGCGACGTTGCGTCACGGCGCGATCACGGCGACCGGCGTGGCGACCTTCACCGAGTCCGGTGAAAGCAGCGGCTTCACGGCTGCAGTCACCGGCGGCACCGGCGCCTACCAGAACACCGATGGCCAGGTGCGCGTGATCTTCACCAGTGAGAATCCCACGACCACGTTCGTGTACCACCTGACCGACTAGCCGCTCCGGGGTTGGGCGGGGCCTACACCACCGGTGGCGACCTCGCCCGCCCGGGGAGCGAAAGTCCCCTGGACGCGCCTGCTGGTGCTCTGCATCGGCGGCGCCGGTTTCGCTAGGCCCTCCTAGCTAGTTGCGGAGGTCGAGAGCGTCCCTCACGAGTTCGCCTTCGAGATCTGAGCCACGGTGACGAGACGGCGCGCCCCTTACCGGGCAGGCGAGGCTCCGACGTCCAGACGCCATCGCTGATCGTGGGAGTGGCGAGTAGGTGAGCGGCCATCTCGGCAGGCGGCAGCTCGCGCCAGGGCGCCCCGTCCGCCGCGAGGCCGTCGGCCGCTCAGGCGTCGAAGCCCGGCGCCGGCCGGCGCCGCGGCGATCGCCCGCTCGCCGCCGGAGCGAGCTGGAGAAGCAGGAGCAGCGCCGCCGGCACGATGACGGGGACGCCGGCCTGGCCTCCCACGACCAGCACCACCGCGTCCACGAGCGATGCCGTCGCCGCCGCGGCATGCGCCGGGCGGTACGGCACCAGGTCGGCCGCCAGGCAGCCCGCGGCCACGATGAACGCGATGAGCCCACCGAGGCCGGTGAATGTGTACACCTGCGGCGCCTGGATGGTGAGGGCGGCGGCCGTCGCGATCGCGCCGAGCGCTCCGAGGACGACCCGCGGCCACCTCATGGGCCCGGCTCCGACCAGTGGTCGCGGACGCGCCCGCGCTCGTCGACGTACGTGTACCGGATCTCGGCGCTCGATACCTCGACGAGCAGCGAGCCGTAGTCGAGGAGCGAGACGGCGGCACCCGGCGTCGCCTTCGTGAACTCTGCCGAGCCCGGCCCCTCGCCGCCTGTCCCCACCGTGAGCTCCGGGACGCCGCCCACGGTCCGGCGCTCGTAGCGGTGCAGGTGCCCCGCCAGGATCGCCGCGACGCCGGTCCGGCGCAGGAGCTGCAGGATCGGGTTCCCCGGCTGCACCGGACGGTGGACGACGACGAACCGGACGAGCGGGCCCGGCTCGGCCAGCGCCCGGCGCGCAAAGTCGATCTCGGCGGCGCCGGCCTCGAGCCCGAGCAGGACGAGCTGGACCGGCCCGTAGCGCACCGTGTAGCGGCCGCGCGGGCCGGGCAGGTGGAGCGCCGCGGTCACGGCGGCGCCCCCGCTGTAGATCAGGTCGTGCTCCCCCTCCGTCGCCCAGAGCGGCGCGCCCAGCATCACGTCGTGGAGCGGTTCGAAGATGTTGCGATCGAGCACCTGCGGCGCGCCGACGAGGTAGCTGTTGTCGCCGACCGTGGTCAGGAAGTCGGGGTGTTCGGCGGCGAGTGTACGGCCGACGGCCCACTCGTGGTCGTTCCCGGAGCCGTAGTCGCCGATCACGCCGAAGCGGACCGGCTCGCTCAGGTCGAGCGGCGCCGTCCGGAACGAGCCGGACTCGCGGCCGACGCCGCCCACGGACGCCGTCCACACGTACCTCGTGCCGGGCGTGAGCCCGGTGAAGCGACCGCCGGTCGCCGTCACGGTGCCGTCCGGCCCGGCCGCTTCGAGCTGGACCGGGCGATCGCCGTCGACGCGCCACGAGAACGCCGCCTCGGTGGTGCTGAGCCGGTACACGAACGGGCCGCGGGTGAACGGGTCGCCGGACGGCCCGAGCAGGTAGAGGCGCCAGTAGACGAGGACGGCGGCGACCACCAGGGCGAGGACGGCGCACAGCATCGCGAGCGCGACCAGGCCGCGGCGCATGCGGCGCTCCCGCGGCGTGAGCGCCTGATCGGTCATCGTCGCATTCAGAAGCGTGAGCGTACCCGCAGGACGTCCCTAAGATCCGTGCGATGGGGTTCGCCTCCAATCTGGCGCTGAACACGCTCTCCGAGCGGCTGGCGGGCGCCACGGAGCGCGCGATCACGACCGTCGTCGAGAAGCGTGGGAACGCGGTCGTCCGGGCCGCCGAGCGGCTGCGCGCCGAGCACCCGGGCGCGTCCCCCCCCGAGCTGGCCAGGATCGCCGTTTCCCGCAGCGGGCGCCGGGTGGCCGGGACGGGCGCCGTCAGCGCCCTGCCTGCGACGCTTCCGGGCGCCGGCTCGGTCGTCGAGGTCGGCGCCGCGCTGGGCGACGCGTCGCTCCTCACGGTCGCCCAGACGGAGCTCGTGCTGCTCCTGGCCCACCTGTACGGCCGGCCCGTGGACGACGTCGCGGCGCGCCGGCTGGACGTCCTCATGGCGATGGGTGTCGAGGCCGGCGTGGTCGACCTGCGCCGCAACGGCTCGGTGAAGGTGATGGGGACGGTGCACGCCGACGGCGAGCTGAGCGGCGAGGCCGGAGCGAAGCTTGCGCAGCGGATCTCGCGGCGGCTGGCCGTGCAGGTCGCCGCCAAGCTGGCCCGCAGGCGCGCCTACGTCATCCTGGGCCGGGAGGTGCCGGTGGTCGGTGTCGGGCTGGCCGCGGGCTACAACCTGTGGTCGACGCGCAAGCTCGGCGCGGCCGCCCGCAGGTACTTCGAGCACGCTGCTCAGCTCCGGCGATAGGCCTATCCGCGAACGTGCACGAAGGCGAAGGTCTGCGGGCGGTGGCGCTCGCGCTGGAGGACGCGCCCGCCGTTCGACTCGCCCGCCAGCGACACGTTGCCCTCGACGGTCTGGTAGCGCGTCTCGTCGGCGTCCAGCCAGCGGTCGAACATCCCGATGTGGTCGGCGACGCCGTCGCCGTCGAGGTCGAAGACCGCCAGGTCGCCGTTCAGCGGCGTCCGCGTGATCGAGAGGTGGTTCGCGCCGCGCTGGGCGTCGTTCATGAGGTTCGGGACGTACGAGTAGTGGCGGCCGGGCTCGAACGCGGCCGATCCCGCCTGGTCGAAGCACCACGAGATGAACATCGCGCACCACGGCCCGTACACGCCGTACCACTCGGTGAAGTCGCACCGGTGGCTGCCGGGCGGCTCCTCCCGGTCTCCGACGCAGGAGACGGCCGCGTCGTATGCGGCGCTCCAGAGCTGGGCGTCCTCGGCTCGCTTGAGCCGCCGCGTGCGCATCGACTTGAGCGACGACGAGAGCGGCGTCTCCTCCGCCAGGAGCGTGAGCAGCTCGGAGCTGCAGATTTGGTCGATCTTCTGCTCCGGGAATCCCATCCAGTACTTGGCGCGCCGCACCGCCGCGGCCGTGCGCTCGCCGTAGACGCCGTCGAGCGGGCCGGGGTCGAAGGTGCCGAACGGGTTGTGGAGGAGGGCACGCTGCGCCCGGCGCACCTGCGGGCCGTCCATGGCCGGAGAGGTCAGATGGAGCTCGTCGGTGTCGGCGATCGTCGCCACGAACGGGCGGATCCTAGCCGCCGCCCCGCGCGCGCCGCCACCGCCCGGCCGGTTTTGAACGGCTAATTGAGCGAGGGGTCGGGCGGCATGCGGGCCACGAGCGTGTACTCGCCGCCCTTGCGCTCGAGGACGCGCTGCCAGAGCGAGCCGGGATCGCCGGCGAAGACGTCGCCGGGGAGCGCCGGCTCCGTGAACCAGGCCTCCTCCGCCAACTCGTCGTCGAGCTGGCCCTCGCTCCAGCCGGCGTAGCCGGCGAAGACGCGCACCCGGGCCACGTGCCCTTCCAGCTCCTCGATGTCGTCCGACACCTGGATCGGGGCGATCGGGCCGACGACGGCCTCGTCGCCGACCGGGCGGACGTGTTCGGCGAGCGCGATCACGGCCTGCGGCTGCACCGGCCCGCCGGCGAAGATCGGGTCGCCGTCGGCCAGCTCGGCGAGGTCGGGCACCGCGTCTCCCACCGCGAGCTCCGTCGGCCGGTTCAGGACGACGCCCAGCGCGCCCTCGTCGGTGTGCTCCATGATCAGGACGACCGTGCGGTGGAAGTTGGGATCGACCAGCATCGGAGCCGCGATCAGGAGCTGGCCCTTGAGGGATTCCACACTTGGAGTCTAGGGATGGGCGATGAGGGCCGCAGCGTCCGGCTTCTCGTCGAGCAGGCCGGACCGGTACATCCAGTCGCCGAACCGGGCCCAGGCGGCCTCGGGGGGCGGGCGGGTGCCGAGCAGGCGAAGCGTGGCGGGCACGCTCTGCGCGAGGACGTTCTTGTAGTCGTCGGCGGAATGGCGGCGCATCACCTCGACGGCGGCGTCCGGGTGGGCCTTGGCCCAGTCCGTCCCGGCGGCCAGGCCGGCCACGAACCGCCCCACCATCGCCCGGTAGCCCGCGTCGTCGTGCAGGCGGTCCGTGTTCGCCACCACCACCAGCTCGTCGTACGCCGGGACGCCGTAGCGGTCGTAGGGGAAGACGACCGGGTCTACGCCGCGCATCGCGAAGAGCACGCCTTCGATGTTCTGGAAGACGCCGGCGACCGCGTCCACCCTGTGGCCGAGGAGCGCCGGCACCTGGTTGAACTTCACGTCGACCACGTGCACGTCGTCCTGGCCCAGGCCGGCGCTCGCGAGCACCTTGTCCACGAACGCGGCCGTGCTCTGGGTGCCGTCGACGCCGATCGTCTTGCCGCGCAGGTCGGCGGGTCTGTGGATGCCGCTCGCGCCGGAGGCGATGATCGACGCCAGCGCGGTCGGCACGACGGTCGCGACGGCGGCGACCGGGGCGTGGTGCTCCTGGGCGAAGAAGAGCTCCGGCTCGTAGGAGACGCCGAGGTCGGCCCGGCCGGCGGCGACGAGGGTGATCGGGTCGGAGACCCCGCTGGGCGGATGCGGCGCGACCGCGAGCCCGCGCCGGGTGAAGTCGCCCTGGTCGATCGCCGAGTAGATGCCCACGTGGTCCGGGTTCGGCACCCAGTCGAGGACGAGGCTCACGTGCTCCGACCCGGATGACCCCGAGGAGGACGAGCCGCCGCCGCACGCCGCCGCGGCAAGCGCCAGGAGCACGAGCAGGGCGCGGGGCCTCATGCCGCCCGCCGTGCCCAGGGGATGGCGAGCCGCTCGAGCGCCGAGACGGCCGCGAAGAGCGCCAGGGCGAGCGCCGCCAGCACGACGACCGCCGCGCCGACGAGCGGCGCGTCGAGCTGTGCCGTTGCGGTCTGCATCGTCTCGCCGAGGCCCGCCGACCCGCCGGCGTATTCCGCGAAGAGCGCGGCGACGGCCGCGTAGGACGCGGCCACGCGGGCACCGGAGAACACGGCCGGAAGCGCCCACGGCAGCTCGACGCGGCGGAACGTCGCCAGCCGGGAGGCGCGGAGCGTCCGCATCACGCGCAGGTACTCGGGGTCGACCGAGCGCAGGCCGTCGAGCGCGTTCACGGTCACGGGGAAGAAGCACACCAGGGCGACGATCGCGATCTTCGGCGCGAGCCCGAACCCCAGGTAGATGACGAGCACCGGCGCGACGGCCACCACAGGCACGCTCTGCGAGGCCACCAGCAACGGGTAGACGGCCCTGCGCAGCGTGGCCGAGAAGTGGAGCGCCGCCGCCGAGACGAGCCCGAACGCCACCGCCGCGGCGAAGCCGGCCAGCATCTCCCAGGCGGTCTGCGCGCCGTCGGACGCGAGCCTCCCTCGGTCGTCGCGAAGCGCCGCCGCGATGTCGGTCGGCGCCGGGAGCAGGTAGTCCGGGACGCTGCGCAGGCGCACCCATGCCTGCCACGCCGCCAGGATGGCGACGAGCGCAACCGCCCAGCCGATCCGCGGCCGGCTCACCGCAGCGTCTCCACGGCCCGCTCGCGGGCACGGTCGGCGGAGCCGCCGCCGTCCAGCTCGCAGGCCACGCTACCCGGGCGGGCGGTGAGGACGACCACCCGGTCGCACAGCCGCAGCGCCTCGTCGATGTCGTGCGTGACGAGCACGGTCGTCCGCGGGAGCGCCCGCATAGCCCCCGCCAGCCACTCCTGCATCTCGGCCCGCGTGATGGCATCGAGTGCCCCGAACGGCTCGTCGAGGAGCAGCACCGGCTTCTCGGCCAGGAGCGTCCGCGCGAAGGCGACGCGCTGGCGCATGCCGCCGGACAGCTCCCATGACCGGGCTCGCTCGAACCCGGCCAGCCCGAGCTCGGCGAAGAGCCCGGCCGCGCGCGAGCGGGCCTCGCCGCGGGGGACGCCCGCATTCTCGAGCGGCACGGAGGCGTTCCCCAGAGCGTCGCGCCACGGCATGAGCAGGTCGGCCTGCGGCATGAGCGCGCACCGTTCGAGCCGCCCGCGCTCGTCCTCGGCGCCGGCGACGGCGACCCGGCCGCCGTCGGGCGTCTCGAGCCCGGCGATCAGGCGGAGGAGCGTCGACTTGCCGCACCCGCTTCGGCCGACCAGGCCGACGGTCCCTCCGGCGGGGACGGCGAGGGACACGCCGCCCAGCACGGCGACGTCTCCGTACGCCTTCGTCGCATCCACGACGACGATCTCGCTCACTGCGTGCTTCCCTTCGCTGGAATTACCCAGATCAGGTTCGCGGGTCGGCGCCTCTGCGGCGCCCTCTCAGCCCCTGCGGGGCTCCCCGGCAAACGCTCCTCGTAGCGTAGCGCAGCAGGCCCTGAAAAATTGGGGTCAGACCCCGTTTTTTCAGCTGTCGAGCTGGTCGATCCGGCAGTCGGCCGGCGGCTTGTCGTCCCGGAAGCGCACCAGGCGCGTCCCGTGGCGGATGCGGCGGCCGCTCACGTGGTCGAACGTCACCTCGACGACGAGCTCCGGACGAAGGCCGCGCCACTCGCGGTCATCCTTGCCGGCGGTCCAGCGGTTGGGCTCGTTGGCGCCCGTCTCGCCCGTCTCGTACGGCGTCACGACCTCGACGAGCTCGCGCGCCCTGGCCGCCGTGAAGCCGGACGTGTGGCCCACGGGCCACAGCTTGTCGCCGTCGTAGAGCGCCAGGATGAGCGAGCCGACGGCCCCCTCGCCCTTGCCCTTGCCCGGGCGCCAGCCGATGACGACGCAGTCGATCGTGCGCGTGCGCCGCACCTTGACCATCCCCTTGCGCTCGCCCGGCAGGTACGGCGCGTCGGCGCGCTTGGCGATCACGCCCTCCGCCCCCTGGAGCCACGGCTGGGCCGTCTCGGGCGAATCGGTCGCCGGCGTCAGCTCGACCGGATCGGACACATGCTCCTCGAGGATCCGGCGCCGCTCGGCGAACGGGCGGTCGAGGAGCGACTCGTCATCCAGGGCCAGGATGTCGAAGGCCACGTACGTGGCCGGCGTCTTCTCGGCGAGCATCGCGACCCGCGAGGCGGCCGGGTGGATGCGCTCCTGGAGCGCCTCGAAGTCCTCGCCGCCGGCGGGCGTGCGGATCACGAGCTCCCCGTCCAGCACGTAGCGGCCCTCGGGGAAGCGCAGCTCGGGGAAGTAGCGCCCGAGCGGTTTGCCGTTTCGCGACTGGACGAGGACGTCATCGCCGTCGACGAACGCGATCGCCCGGAAGCCGTCCCACTTGGGCTCGTAGAGCCAGCCGTCGCCGCCGGGCAGCTCCGCCCCCGGCCGTGCGAGCTGAGGCAGGACCGGGGGCGAGAGCGGAAGCGGCATCGGCCGCGAGTCTACCGGCGCGACTGCATGAAGAGCAGCGCCAGCTGCCAGATGGCGACCAGCGCGCCGACCACGTAGGTGAGCGCGGCGGCGGTCAGCACCTTGCGCGCCACCGGCACCTGCTGCTGGCTGATGACGCCCTGGTTGGTGAGCATCGCCATGGCCTTGCGGCTCGCGCCGAACTCGACCGGCAGCGTCACGAGCTGGAACACGACGATCGCCGCGAACAGCGCGACCCCGACGAGCGCCAGGTTCGTCGCGCCCATGAAGATCCCGATCAGGAAGATCGGGAACCAGGCCTGCGAGGCGAACCCGGTGGCGGGCACCAGCGAGCCGCGGAGGCGGAAGCCGGCTTCGTTTCGGGCGTGCTGGAAGGCGTGCCCGGTCTCGTGGGCGGCGACCGCGACGGCCGCGACCGAGTCGGAGCCTCCGACCGGGCCCGACAGGCGCATCGTGTTCGAGCGCGGGTCGTAGTGGTCGGTGAGCTGGCCTGCGATGCCTTCCACGGCCACGTTCTGAAGCCCGCCGGAGTCGAGCATCTGCCGGCTGACCTGCGCGCCGGTGAGCCCCGACGCGGCCTGCACCTTCGAGCCGGCGGCGAACGCGCGGCCCACCCAGGCCTGGGCCGCGAGGCCGAGGACGAGCGGCGGGACCGCGAACAGGATGTACCAGTAGAGCATGGCGGCCCTCCTTCGGGCCTTGGGTTGGGATGCATGAAGCCTACGTGAACGGGCGGGCCCCGGGATGGCCCGCGCACACGCGGCGCTAATCTTTGAGCGTGCAACTGTCCGACCAGGTGCAAGGGCTGCTGGAAGACGCGTTCCCGGGCGGAGAGGTGGAGGTATGGCCCTTCTCGGGCGACGACCACCTGTCCACCAGGATCCGCTCCGAGCGGTTCGCCGGGCTGTCGCTGATCGACCAGCACAAGCTCGTCTACGCGCCCGTTCAGCACCTGCTCGACGACGGTTCCATCCACGCACTGCAGATCAAGACGGAGGCACCATGATCGTCACCGATGACCAGATTCGCGAGGAGATCACGAAGGCCATCTCCGAGCACCGCGTGATGCTCTTCATGAAGGGCACCCCGGAGTTCCCGCGCTGCGGCTTCTCGGCCCGCACCGTGCAGGCGCTCCAGATGGCGGGCGCGGAGTTCGCGGCCATCGACATCCTGCCCGACCCGCGCATCCGTGAGCAGCTCTCGGCCCACTCGGGCTGGCCCACGGTCCCGCAGCTCTTCATCGACGGGCAGCTCGTCGGCGGCTGCGACATCGTGACCGAGCTCTACCAGACCGGCGAGCTCGGCAGGATGGTGGCGCCGGCTGCCTGACCGCGCCGCCGTCGTCGGGGCGGGCGTCATCGGCCTCTCCGCCGCCCGCGCGCTCGCCCAGGACGGCTTCGCCGTCACGGTCTACGAGCGCGACCGGGTCGGCTCGCCTCTCGGGTCGTCGCCGGGCCGGTCGCGCATCTACCGCCGCACCTATCGCCACCCCGACTACCTGCGCCTGGCGGTGCGGGCGATCGACGAGTGGCGGCGGATCGACCCGTGCCCTCTGCGTGAGACCGGGCTCCTGGAGTACGGCCAGGGCGTCGAGCTGCACGCGGCGGCGTTCGAGGAGGTGGGCGAGGAGTACGAGTGGCTCGAGCCGGCCGACGCGCAGCGCCGCTTCCCCGAGGCCCGCTTCCCCGAGCCGGCGCTGTGGGACGCGCATGCCGGCGGCATCATGGCTGGCGAGGCGCTCCTGACCCTCTCCAGCGGGCTCGACGTGCGCGCGGGCACCGCGATCGAGGATCCGCGTGAGCTCGAGGCCGACGTCGTCGTGGCCTGCCCCGGCTCGTGGCTCGGCTCGATGTTCGACCTGCCGCTTCAGCCGCGGATCGAGCAGGTCACGTATTTCGCCGGGGCCCCGGACGACCGCCCGTGCGTGATCGACCACGGCGGCCCCGACCGGCGTCTGCACTACGGCCTGGTCACGCCCGGCGTCGGCTACAAGGTCGCCGAGGACGCCGCCCGGCCGGGGCCGTGGGATCCCGACCGCCCCGAACGGCCCGTCGACGCACGGCTCGAGGAGCGGCTGGTCGAGCACGTGAAGCGCATGTTCCCTGGCTTCGACCCGCGGCCCGTGCACTCGGAGGCGTGCCTCTACACGATGTCGCCCGACGGCGACTTCGTCCTCGATAGGATCGACGGCGTGATCGTCTGCGGCGGCTGCAGCGGCCATGCCTTCAAGTTCGGCCCTCTGCTGGGACGGCTCATCGCCGACCTGGCGCAGGGCCGGGCTCTGCCGCCCGAAGCCGACCGGTTCCGGGCATCGCGGCTGGCGCCGGCGTGAGCCTGGCCATCGCCGAGCAGGTCCGCGGCGGGGAGCGGACGGCGGCCGAGGTGCTCGACGAGCACCTCGAGAAGCTCGCCGCCGACGAGCTCGGCGCCGTCTGGCGCATCACCGAGGAGCGCGCCCGGGCCGAGGCCGCGGCGGTCGACCGCGCGGTGGCCGAGGGCCGCGACCCCGGCCCGCTGGCCGGCGTCCCCGTCGGGTGGAAGGACCTGATCGACAC
>JAICKX010000182.1 GCA_025927685.1 Thermoleophilia bacterium
GGCATGCCGGCCGCGGCGAACATCCGGATGGCGAGCAGGTACGTCCCCGCCGAGGGCGCCCAGGTGCTCGCGGCCGACTTCTACGGGATCCTCGACGTCGAGGGCGGAGCGATCTCCGTCCTGGTGGGCGACGTCGCCGGCCACGGCCCGACCGCGGCCGCGGCCGCGACCCGCCTCCGCGCCGCATGGCGCGGCCTCACGCTGGCGGGCGTCGACCTGCCCAACACGCTCGCGGCGATGAACGCCATCCTGACGGCAGAGCGGGTCGCGTTCGCGCAGGTGCAGTTCGCCACCGTCTGTCTGGCCCTGGTCGACCCCGATATGGCGAGCGTCTGCGTCGTCTCCGCCGGGCATCCGCGGCCGATCGTGCTCGCCAACGGGCGGAGCATCGAGCTCGACGTTCCGGCCGGGCCGCCGATCGGGATCGACACGGCGTCGCGGTGGAACGAGGTCCGCATCGAGCTGCCGAGTCGGCCCTGGTCGCTGCTCCTCTACACCGATGGCCTGATCGAGGGCCGCAGCAGCCCCGACGGGCCGCGGCCGTACGGGGACGAGCGGCTGCTCGACGTCGTCAGGGGCATGAGGGCCCCGCTCGACGACGCCGATCTCGATGCGATCCTCGATGTCGTGCGGAAGGCCAACGGCGGCCCGATGCCCGACGACGTCGTCATGCTCGCGGTGTCTCCCGCGTGACGCCGGCGGACGCCGGGCCGCCATGTGCCGGTTCGGGGGCACCTACTGCCCCTTGCGAATCCCCGGCTCGCCTTCGTGGAACTCGACCGGCACGATCGGATGCGCGCCGATCTGGTTTCGAGCCCGCTCCAGGCTGAAGAGCGGCAGGATCGTCCGCCCCGCGGTGCCGGCGAGCATCATTGCGCTCGCCGTGTACCACGCCAGGACGGACGAGACGAAGAGCACCCATCCACCCCAGGTCAGCAGGGTCGACGACCCGATGAGGTACGAGAGCGCCAGCAGGATCGATCCCGCGGTCAGCGTCCCGAGCACGGAGAAGAGCGCTCCGCTCTCGAACGCCGCGGCCAGGGTTCCCGTCAGCGTGATCGCCGACAGGACGATGAACCAGTAGCCGAAGGGCACGAACGTCGAGCCCGCCGGCGGCGTGATGGTGTGGTTCACCGCCAGGAACCAGAAGAGCCCGTACGCGATCCAGAACGAGCCCCATGTCCCGTGCATTGCCGTGGCGAGAACGTCACGGGCGCGGAACGAGAACATGCCGGCGGCGAACTGGGCGACGCCGCCGAACACCGCCGCGAACGGGAACAGGAACGTCCCCGTCGTGTGCGGGTCGCCGTACCAGCCCGCGAGGTTGGTCGACACCATGAAGGTGGCGCCGGCGAAGCCGAAAAGGCCCAGGACCGAAGGTGCAGCGATCGGCTGCAGGAAGATCCGGGCGGGGATCCCGCCCCACTCGTGCCCGTGGCCGTTCCGGCTCGTAGTGGCCGGTTCGTGGGCAATGCTGCTCATTGTTTTCCTCCTTTCGGTGGTCACTGGGAGAATTCCCGATTAGTTCGTAGTACGAAACATTTCTGCGGAGGGGTGGCGGGCCTGCCGGCCGGGTTGCGCGGCTGGGCCGCGCAACAACGGGGTCAGACCCCAATGTTGCAGCCGCGGCGCTCCGCGGTCAGCGGTGCATGCGCAGCCGGACGGTCGTCCCGGACGGGGACGACCGGACCTGGACGAGATCGCACAGCTGGTTCGCGAGCCAGATCCCCTTGCCGCCGATCGCCGTGACCGGCGGGCGCAGGCGGCCGACGAGGGGCTCGGAGATGAAGCCGGCGTCCCGGATCTCGCACGCGGCGCCCGCGTCCGTCCACCACATGCGCAGGACGCCGGCGCCGCCACCGTGGCGCACGCTGTTCGCCGCCACCTCGTGGGCTGCGATCACGAGATCGTCGCAGCGCTCGCCCAGTCCAGCGGCCGCCGCGACCGCGGCCACGTGCCTGCGCACGCCGGACAGGCCCGAGAGCGTGAACGCGAGCTCGTCGGGCTCGGCCTCCGGCGGCGGGAGCGGCGCGTCGAACGGGGCGGCGATCGCATCCAGGCCGCGGTACTCGGGGCTGCGGCCGGCGGCTCCGGCCTCGTGGACATGCGGATGGCTGCGGCGGCACTCCGCGATCACCGCCGGGGCGAGCGCGGTCGTGTCGTAGGGGCACACGAGCGTCCATCCGGGGCCGGGGTCAAACGCCACGTTCAGGAGGTCCTCGTGGCGCTGGCACTCCACCAACTCGTCGGCGGAACGGGCGGCCGAGACCGGCTCGCCGACGCCGCGCACCGGCCTCCCGGCGGCCAGGTGCGGAGTGGCGAACTCGTGCCAGGCCTGGATGATCCGGGCCGGGTTGGCGCCGATCTCGTCCATGTCGGCGAACGCGACCCTGCCGGCATCCGGCTCGAGCCGCTCGCGCAGCCGCCGGATCTTGCCGCCGGGGACGGCGACCATCACCGCCTCGCCGCCGGCCAGCCCCTCGCGCACGAACGGCTCGATGCGGGCCACGAACTCGTCCTCCCCTGCGTACAGGAGCGCCTCGTGGCGAAAGGTCGCCCGCAAGCCCATGGTCAGGATCGTACCCGGGCGGCTGCCGATCGATGCCTAATCAATGCCTGGCCTCGCGCAGACCCGCGAGCACCGGGTACAGCCGCCCGAACGCCTCGTAGCCGCGGGCGTAGACGTCATGCCAGGCCGGGTCGGGCTCGACCCGGCCGACCACGCCGACACACGCGTCGACGACGACGGGGACGTCGGCGAACACGCCGGCCGCGACGCCGGCCAGGGGCGCGGCGCCGAACACGGCCGCGTCGTCGGTCGCGGTGACCTCGAGCGGGAGGTCGAGCACCGACGCGAGATGCGTCGCCACAGGTCGCTGCGACTGCCGCCGCCTCCCAGCCGGCCGCGCCGCGGGGTCGAGGCCGAGGCCGCGCGGGAGCTCGAACGAGTCGCGCGCGTACACGTCGGGCTCGTGGCGGCGGACCCACAGGAGCTTGGGCGCCGTGAACCCCGTGAGCGCCCGGTTCCCGGTGAGCTCGATCAGCCGCTCGAGGTGCCGACGTCGATGCCGACGAGCGCGCTCACGAAGCTTCCGGAACACTACGGTTCACCGCCGCGGGCAGCTTCCGGTCGAAGGCAAGCGCCGCCGGTGCGGCCAGGGCGCAGGCCGCCGCCAGGCCGAGGAAGAGGGCGGTCCCATATCCTGCGCCGAGCGCGGCGCCCGAGATCGGCGGGCCGATCATCGGCCCAGCCTGCCACGAGAGGCTGTAGAAGGCGATGTAGCGGCCGCGCGTCTCGTCGCCGGCGAGCCGGTTCACGATCCCCGGCAGGCTCGGCGCAAGGAAGGTCTCGCCGACGCCGAACACCGCCAGGGCGGCGATCAGCCCCGCAGCGGCAAGCCCGGCGCTGGACGCGTGACCGGCGGCGAGCACGACGAGCCACGACGCCCCGAACACGAGGCCGGTGACGGCGACCGCGCTCGTCCGCCGCCGGCCGCGCACGAGCCGCAGGGCCGGAAGCTGCGCGACGACGATCGCCCACGTATTTGCCGCGAACGCGAACCCCACGATGCTGCGGCTCACGTCCGCCGGCCCGGTCGCCCACGCCGGAAACGCGGAGGTGATCTGGCTGTAGCCGGCGACGACGAGGACCAGGTTGATCGCGGTCGCGGCCAGGAGGCGGGTGTCGCGGACGACCGGGCCGTAGGCGGAGATGCCGGCCGAGACGGCCGGCTCGCGCGGCGCGTGTCGCAGCTCGCCCAGCCCGACGAGCAGCACGGCGAAGAGCGCATAGGTGGCCGCGTCCACGACGAAGAGCACGCCGAAGGCGTCGGAGTCGAACGCCAGGATGGTGCCGGCGAGGAGGCTCCCGATGCCGAGGCCGAGGTTCGTCGCCCCGTAGTTCACGCCCAGCACGTCCTCCCGGAGCCGGTCGTCGACGGCGTGGATCAGGAGCGGGAACACCCCGACCCACGTGATCCCGAACCCCGCCCCCTGGAGGCTCGCCGCCAGGACGGCGACCGAGAGCGAGTGCACGACCAGGAACGCCAGCGTGCCCACGCCGGCCAGCACGAGCCCCGAGACGGCCGTGCGCCCGGCCCCGCACCCGTCCGCCGGGACGCCGGCCGCGGCGGTGGCGATCAGCCCGGCGGCGCCGGCGACCCCCCGCGCGAGGGCGGCCGCGGCCCCGGAGAGGCCCCGGTCCGCGGGCAGGAA
>JAICKX010000041.1 GCA_025927685.1 Thermoleophilia bacterium
CCGCCAGCTGCGCCAGCCGGTCGACCTCCTCGGAGGAGCGCCGCACGGCCTCACGCAGCTCGTCGGTCGAGCTGGAGTGGCGCAGGGCCAGCTCGAGCTCCGTGCGCAGGAGCGCGAGCGGTGTGCGCAGCTCGTGTCCGGCGTCGGCGACGAAGCTCCGCTCGCGGGCCAGCGCCTCCTCCAGGCGGTCGAGCATCTCGTTCAGCGTCTGCCCGAGCCGCTCGAGCTCGTCGCGGGTGTGCGGGACGGGCAGCCGCTCGCCGGGGCGCTCGGCGGAGATCGAGGCCGCCCTCCGCCGCATGGAGTCGACCGGGCGGAGCGACAGCCCCGCCAGCAGATACCCGGCGCCGGTCGCGACGAGCAGGGCGACGGGGCCCGCGATGAGCAGCTGGTCGCGCAGGCTCGCGAGCGTCTCCGCCCGGTTCTCGAGGGTGGCCCCCACGAGCAGCACGTAGCCGGTGTCGCCGCGGGAGACCGGGATCGCGAGGAACCGGGACGGCTCGTCGAGCCCGCGCACGCGCGCCCGCTCTCCGAACAGGGAGCCCTGCATCGCCCGGCCCACCTCCTCGTGTGTGAGCACCGGCGCACGCCCGAGCGGAGGAGTCCCCTGGACGACCGCGCCGTTCGCGGCGACGAGCTGGGCATAGGTCTCGCCACGCTCGATGAAGGGTCGGTCGGTGGCCGAGGCCAGGTTCGCGTCCGGATCGGCGACGACGGCGACGAGGTCGTCCGCGCGCACCTTGAGCTGGCGGTCCAGGGCGTTCGAGAGGTGGTGGCCGAGGCTCGTGTAGAGGTACCACCCGCTGGCTCCCAGGACGACCGCCATCGCGATCGCAAAGGCCGCGGCCACCCGCAGCCGGATCGGGACGCGGCTCACGCCCCGCCGTCCCCGCGGAGCCGGTATCCGGCGCCGCGGACGGTCTCGATCGTGCGGCGTCCGAACGGCTCGTCGATCTTCTTGCGCAGCCGGCGGACGTACACGTCGATGATGTTGGAGCTGTCGGCGTACGAGCTGTCCCAGGCGTGCGCGACGAGGTGCGCCCGCGTGAGCGCGTCGCCGGGACGGCGCATGAACGTCTCGAGGATCGCGAACTCCTTCGACGAGAGCTGCACTTCCGTCTCGCCGCGCCAGACGCGCCGGCTGGCCGGGTCGAGCCGCAGGTCGCCCGCCTCGAGGACGCTGGGACGCTCCGGCTCGCGCCGCCGTGAGACCGCGCGCAGGCGGGCGAGCAGCTCCGCGAACGCGAACGGCTTCACGAGGTAGTCGTCCGCGCCCGTGTCGAGGCCGAGGACGCGGTCCCCGACCGAGTCGAGCGCGGTCAGCATCAGCACCGGCGACCACACCTGGCCGGCGCGCAGCCGGCGGCAGGTCTCGAAGCCGTCGATGCCGGGGAGCAGGACGTCGAGGACGATGGAGTCGTAGTCGGCCGCGGCCGCCATCTCGACCGCCTCCTCGCCGGTCGCCGCGATGTCGACCGCCATCCCTTCCTGCTCGAGGCCGCGGCCGATGAGCTCGGCCATGTGCGGCTCGTCCTCGACGATGAGCACGCGCATGCCGTCATTGTCCCAGACCTTCATGGGAGGTTCGCGGGCTGCAACGGCGAACGTCCGAGGGGATGTTCGGATGGGTGCTCGCACTCCTGGGCCTCGGGGCGCTGCTCGCCGGAGCGGTGGCGCTGGTCGTCGGCGGGCTTCTGCTGGGGCCGCTGGTCGTCTGGCTGGCGTGGAACGTCCTCGACCTCGCCCATGCCGTCGGTGCGCCGGAGCTCGGGTTCTGGGGGATCGTGCTGGCGGCGATCTTTCTCGCGATCGGCCTGGCGGGGCGCATCATCATCGTCGCTGCGGTCTTCCTGATCGACCCGAGCTGGTTCCACGGGGCGTCCCGGCTCCACTGGCCCGAGCCGAGCTTCCGCAACTTCATCGCGATCTGCCTGCTCCTGATCGTCGCGAGCGCCTCGGCCGGATCGCATCACCATCACGACGGCGGCCGGCGCCGGCGCGAGCCCGCGTACGACGGCTGAAGCACCCTGACCCGGGTGGTTCCGCGTGCAACACCGGTGCCAGGCACCGCTGTTGCAGAGCGTGCGACGATGCGGGCGTGAAGGCGATGCTGCTCTCGGCGCCCGACGAGCTCGCGCTCCGCGATGTGGACGATCCGGTCGCAGGAGAGGGCGAGGTCGTCGTCGACGTCGCCGCCTGCGGCGTGTGCCGCACCGACCTCCAGATCGTCTCGGGCGACATCGAGATGCGGAAGCGGCCGGTGATCCCGGGCCACCAGGTGGTCGGCCGGATCGCGGAGACCGGCGAGCGCGTCGGCCTGGCATGGCTCGCCGGGGCCTGCGGCCGCTGCGCGCAATGCCGGGCCGGCCGCGAGAACCTGTGCGAGCTCGCCGAGTTCCGCGGTTGGACGGTCGACGGGGGATACGCCGAGCGAGCCGTGGCGCGGCGCGACTACACCTTCGCCCTGCCCGACGCGCTGGGCGACATCGAGGCGGCGCCGCTCCTGTGCGCCGGGATCATCGGCTACCGCTCGCTGCGCCTCAGCGGGATCCGGCCGGGAGGGCGGCTGGGCCTCTTCGGTTTCGGCTCGTCCGCCCACCTGGCGATCCAGGTAGCCCGCCACTGGAGCTGCGAGGTGCTCGTCTTCTCGCGCTCGCCGGCCGAGCACCGCCTGGCGTGGGAGCTCGGCGCCGCCTGGGTCGGCGGCTACGATGAGACGCCGCCCGAGCCGCTGGACGCTGCCGTGACGTTCGCGCCGGCCGGGTCGGTGGTGATCTCGGCGCTGCGCGCGCTCGCGCCCGGAGGGACCGTGGCGATCAACGCCATCCACCTCGACGGCATCCCTCAGTTCGACTACGACCTGCTGTGGCGGGAGCGGGTGCTGCGATCGGTCGCCAACTTCACCCGGGCCGACGCGCACGAGTTCCTCGAGCTGGCCGCCCGGGTGCCGGTCCGGGCCCAGACGCAGACGTTCGCGCTGGACGAGGCGCCGGGGGCCCTCGCCCGCCTTGCGGCGGGCGAGGTTCAGGGCTCGGCTGTGCTCGTCGTCAGCTAGTTCGAGAACAGGGCGAACCCCTGCTGGGCGCGGTTTCCGGTGTGCCGGAAGTCGCCGCCCGCGAGAAGGTTGCCCGTCGATCCCCAGCCCGTCAGGGCGAAGACGCCCAGCGCGCTGTCGGCGCCCGGCGCCCACGAGAGCAGGTTGCCGTTGTCCTCGTCCACGGCGAGCAGCTTGTCGCGCGGTATCTGAGTCGAGCACGTGTGGGCGCCGTGCTGCGGGCCGCAGTAGACGTGGAAGTGGCCGCCGACGTAGACCGTCCCGCCCACGACGGCGATCGCCTGGACGTTGCCGTTGGTGCCGCCCTGCCACTTCTGCTGGCCGCTGAGCGAGGTCCCGGCGAAGTTGCCGCCGCCGCCGCCGCCGGCGACGTAGACGCCCTTCGAATCTGCGGCGAGGTCGATGACCGGGTAGTTCGTGTGAAGGCCCCAGCTCGCCATCGTGCCACTGCCGCCGGGGTTGATCGCCGCGAGATGGTTGGCCGACGAGCCGTTGACGTGCGTGAAGAGCCCGCCGACGACGACGCGCGCACCACCGGGCGTCACGAGGAGCGCCTTCACCTGGTCGTCCGTCGACGGCGACCAGTTGGCCAACGCGCCCGTGCTGGTCGAGAACGCCGCGAGATGCGAGCGGGCCGCGCCGCCGGCGGTCGTGAATCCGCCGCCGACGTAGAGCAGGCCGTTTGCATGCCCCATCGCGAGCACCTCGGAGTTCGCGCCGGGATGCCATGCCGTCGGGGCGCCGGTGGTCGTGTTGACCTGGGCGAGCCGCTGCCGGCCGGAGTTGCCGACCCGGGTGAACGAGCCGCCGAGGTACACCGTCTTCCCGATCACCTGGATGGCGCGGACGGTGCCGTTCGCGTTCGGGTTCCATGCGACGAGCGTGCCCTTGGCGATGTTGAACGCGGCGACGTGGTTGCGGGTCACCTCCTGGGAGCCCGCGGCGGCGCCCGGAGGCCGGACGGCCGTGAACTGGCCGCCGATGTACACGCGATTCTTGTGGTAGACGATCACGTTGACGCGGCCGTTCGTCTGCCACGTCGGTGTCGGCGTGGTCGCCACGACGGCGAACGCCGGCGTCCCGACAAGAAGCCCCCACACACCGAATACGGCGGCCATTGCGGCCGCCCGCACTACCCGAGCCCTCATCAGCCCCCCCGATGATCGAATCCGACTCCCCCCGTCCAGGGTACCGGCGGAACGGGTCAAGTCAAGACGACCCGTATCCGGACTCACGGACCACCCGGTTCGGGGGGCCTGCCGCGGGGCATTCCGCCACCCGGGAATGGGCCCTGGAACGCACTGACAGCGAGCCCTCCCGGCGGTCGGCGACATCGGTATAGTCGCGGCGGCGGCGTCCCGGGAAGCCGCCTTCCGTACTCCGCGAGCGGAGTATTGTTGTTCATACCCGGTGACGACCGGTCGCGAGGAAGTGGGGTCCGAAGCGAGCAAACGAGTACGCAGAGCCGCTGCCGCTGCGTTGGCCGGCGGCGCGTTCCTGGTCGGCGTCGGCGCGGCGCTCGTGGGCGCCTCGACCGCGATGGGCGACCCGAGTTCCACCACGGCGCCGCCCCCGCCGCCCCCGCCGCCGCCGTCGACCCAGACGATCACCGCCACCCTGCCGCCGAGCACGAGCACCCAGTCGAAGCCGCCGAAGGACTCGACCCCGCCGCCGCGCGTCGCCAACCTGAGGGTGAACGTCCACACGCCGGGCCAGATCACGCTCACGTGGGAGCTCGTGGACGCTCCCCAGGTCGCGCACGTCTTCGTGAAGCGCGGGCCGGCAAACCAGTGCCCGACCTTCCCGCTCCAGAAGTCGGCACGAACGATCGGCTCGTTCGACCCCCGCACGCGCGCGGTTGACACGACCGCGAAGGACGGCATCCGCTACTGCTATGCCGTCTTCACACTGGACAACGCCGGCAACTGGGCGAAGCCCGGCAGGCACATGGCCCGAAATCCGGGAGATACGACGCCGCCGGCCGCCGTCGGCGACGTCACGGTGATCCCGGCGGGCTCGCACGGCGTCACGCTCTCGTGGACGAACCCGACGGGCGTCGTGGAGGTCGCCGTCATCCGGGCGGCGGGTGCCGGCTGTGCACAGAAGCCGGCGGATGGGGCACCGATCGGCGATCGCCAGCTGCGGTCGAGCCAGACCGACGCGAGCGCCAAACCCGGCTCGACGTACTGCTACAGCGTGTTCGCCTTCGACGCGGCCGGGAACCGCTCGAAGGCCGCGGCCGAGCCGGCCACTGTGCCGGCGGCGCCGAGGCCCGCACCGCCGGCGCCGTCCGCCCAGGCCGGATCCTCAGGCTCGACCCTCCCCGACGTCGTCGGCGTCGTCGGCGGCGGCGCGATCGTCTTCGCCGGCCTGGCCTACGTCACGCTCCGGTTGTTCCGGCGGGAGTGGGAGTGGCACAGCCGCACCGGCTACGGCATCCGAGACCTCATGTCGATCGACGTGCGCGGCTACGACCGCCTGGCGCTCGTGATCCCGGCCGTGATCGGGGTCTGCATCGCCGGCGCGGTCGTCGTCCTCGTGTACTCGCTCTAGATGCGAACGCTCGCAGCCCTCATCGCCGCCCTCGTCATCCTCGCCGCCGCGGGCGGGTCGAGCGCCCTCGGGGCGGGCGCGCTCACCGGGCATCCCGGCGACATCCAATTCGGCTCGGTCGCGCGCGGAGACACGACGAACCGCACCGAGACGCTCGAGAACGCAAGCGGCGCGGACGTCGACCTCCAGTCGATCACTGTGAGCGGTTCGGCCTTCGACAAGGTCTCCGACGACTGCCAGCCGACGCTCGCCGACGGCGCCACGTGCGACGTGACCGTCGCATACCACCCCAACGGCATCGGGCCGGACAGTGGGTCGCTCGACGTCGCGGAGGCGTCCGGGGACTCCGACAGCTTCAACCTGAGCGGCACGGGGACGGATCCGGTCGACGTCCAGCCGACGTCGCTCTCGTTCGGCAACCAGCGCGTGGGAACCAACAGCCCATCCCAGCCCGTCGCGGTGTCGAACACGAGCGGCCACGACGTCGACCTGAACATCGGGCTCTCGAACGCGCAGGACTACAACGTCACCGGCTGCGACGGCGGCCCCGGCGGCCAGAACACCCTACCCGCAGGCGGCTCCTGCAACCTCCAGGTGGTGTTCTCGCCGAACGCCGAGGGCCAGCAGGACGCGACGCTCACGGTCGCCGGGCACGACGTCTCGCTGAGCGGTCGGGGCACCAGAAACACGATCGGCGTGTCGCCGGGATCGATGGCGTTCGGGAACCAGCCGGTCTCGACGCAGTCGGCGGCGCGCGTCGTCACGGTCACGAACACCGGGAGCGAGAACCTCCAGGTCGGGGCGCCGGTGCTCGGCGGCACGAACCCGCTCCAGTTCGCGGTCAGCGACAACTGCTCGAGCGTCGCCGTGCTCCAGCCGGGCGACCAGTGCACGGTGACGGTCGCGTTCGCCCCCACCATGCAGGGCCCCCTCAGCGCGACGCTGCACATCAACTCCGACGCGACCAGCGGCGCCGACACTGTCAGTCTGTCCGGCACCGGAACCCCGTCGGAGATCGTGTTCGGGCCCGCGCCGGTGCGGTTCAAGCGGCCGCACCACGCCGGGACGTTCTCGGGCAGGAAGACGATCACGCTCGCGAACCGCACCAACGGCCAGCTCACGATCGCGGGCGTCCGCCTGGGAGGCCAGAATCCGAAGAGCTTCCGCATCACCGGCGGGACCTGCGGCGGCCAGACGCTCGCGGCAGACGCGACCTGCACGGAGACGGTGCGGTTCGCGCCGAACGAGGTGGGCGTGAAGAGCGCCAGCCTCATCGTGAACGACGACGGCCCCCACACCCCGCACTCGGTGCAGATCACCGCCAGGGCCACCCACCCGCGGGACGATGTGAACGTGACCGGCGCGGCCGGCTGCGACGCGAACACGATCACGTTCCGCCGGGGCGGCACCTCGCGCCGGTTCGCGCGCACCGTCATCGTCCGCAGCCGCGGGCACATCCCCAGCGGCCCGAACGACGGCAAGCGGCTCCCGCACGGCGACGGCGTGCTGCACGACCGCGGCCTGCGCCACTTCACCGGGTACCAGTACCGGGTCTTCGCGCTCTACCGGTCGCACACGCGGCCCGGCACCTACAACCATTCCCGCGGGATCGTCCTGCACCTGCGGACCGGCGAGGTCTGCACGCCGATGGACGGCGCCGTGATCGGTACGACGACCCCGAGGGCGTCATGGCTTCGCCACCCAACCCTCTTCGGGTACTCGTTCCGGCTCTTCCACGGCGAGGATCAGGTGCAGGTGAAGAGCTCCGTGCACGAGCTCGAGTTCAGGTTCAGCGGCCGCCGCCACCTGCGCCACGGCTTCAGGTACACGCTCTTCCTGTACGCGTACCCACCGGCACATCCCGACGGGGTCTCGATCGGGCGCACGAGCTTCCGCGTGCGGTAGTCACGCGGGCTACGGCGGCCGGTAGCCGAGCGCTGCCGCAGCGAACAGCAGGAGCTGGGCGGTCGGCGCGTAGACCACATACGCCCGGTGGACGCGCTCGCTGCGCAGGCCCAGGTCGGCCATGGCGAAGACCAGCGGGAACGCCACAAGCCCGAAGCGCCCGGACGACTGCAGGACTCCCGACAGCAGGGGCATCGCGAAGATCCCGCCGACGTAGAGCACGTCCTCCCACCGGGTGGGCGCGAAGATCTCGCGGCGCAGGATCGGCAGCAGCAGGGCGAGGTAGGCGATGACGGTCACGCCGACGATCAGGAAGAAGGCGTCGTGCGTGCGGACGAAGTCGAGGAACTGGTCGGCGAGGCTCACGAGCGGGAACGCCGGATGGCCTCCCCAGCGGCTCTGCACGTGCACCATCGCGAGCGGATCGCCCACGGCGTGCTGGAGCCAGGCGGCATGGGCGCCGAACGCGGCCAGGGGCGTGGCCGCGAGCACCCACGATCCGAAGGTCTTCCGCCGCCATGCGCGCAGGGCGAGCGGCGCCACGAGCGCGAGGCCGGTCACCCGGGTCAGGCCGGCGGCCAAGGCGAGCGGGACGGCCAGGAGGTCGCGACGGCGGTCGGAGAGGACGAAGAGCCACGTCGCGAGGGCGAGGAAGAGGCCCTCGGAGTAGGCCATCGCGAGCGCGAACGCGTACGGCGAGAGCACGAGGTAGAGGATGCCGCGGCGGGCGTGCTCCTCGCTCAGGCGGTCGCGCGCGAGCACGTACATCCCGACCAGCCCGGCCAGCAGGGCCAGGTTCGAGATCGCCACGGCGGCGACCGCGTCGCCCACCCGTGCCACCTCGCGCGCAACCCAGATGGTGGCCGGGTAGAGCGGGAAGAACGCCACGTCCCTGCCCGGGTGATAGCCGGTGTGGGAGATCTTCAGGTAGTAGACCGAGTCCCAGCCGGTGACGGCGCGGAAGAACTTCGTCTGCCACGGCTCGAGCGCGCGGTGCCAGCCGAGCTGCGTCGTCAGCAGCAACCCGAGGCTCAAGACCGCGAGGCGGCTGGCCGACCATACGACGAGCACGCGCCGCCACATGAGGCGGTATCGTACTGAGCGGGGTTCGGCGCGTTTGGCCGTGCGGGCCCCGTACCCGGGAGAGGTGGCCGAGCGGCTTAAGGCGCCCGCCTGCTAAGTGGGTATGGGGGGTAAACCTCCATCGAGGGTTCGAATCCCTCCCTCTCCGCTCCGACGGCGGCCGCCATAGGATTCGACCGTGCCGTTCACGCTCAGGAACCTCAAGGCGGACCTGGAGGACATCGGCTCCAACTTCGACGACCCGCCGGACCTCGAATTCCGCATGGCGACCACGGCGCTCGAGCTCGAGCACTCCGGCCTCAGCCACCAGCGCATCCCGCCCGGCTATCGCTTCCCGTACGGCCACACGCACAGGACGCAGGAGGAGGTGTACGTGGTCCTGCGCGGGAGCGGGCGGATGAAGCTCGACGACGACATCGTCGAGCTCGAGGAGTGGGACGCCGTGCGCGTCCCGCCCGGGACATGGCGAGGCTACGAGGCCGGTCCGGAGGGCCTCGAGATCCTGGTCATCGGCGCGCCCAACCTCGGCGAGGCCCCGCGCGACGACGTCGAGGGCCGGCGCGACTGGTGGGCCGACTAGCACCGCACGGGTGAGCCTGCCGTCCGTTTCGCGACGCCCAGCCCGGGGTAGGGATCGGGCTGGATCGTCGAGATCTCCCCATGGGTTGGGGGGAGAGCGGGCGGCCCGCGAGGGCCGCCCGCCGCTCAATCCAGACGCGCGTCGAGGTCGGCCAGCGCGGCGCGCAGGAGGCGGGAGACGTGCATCTGCGAGATGCCGAGCCGCTCGCCGATCTCGGCCTGGCTCAGCTCGAGCCCGAAGCGCATCACGAGGATCGCCTGCGACCGGCGGTCGAGCTCGCGCAGCATGCGGCCGACGGCCAGCCGGGCCTCGAGGGCCTCGACCGCGTCGTCGGCGCCGGCGGCTTCCTGGATCACCGTGTCCGGCGCGGGCGGCGCGAGCGCGCGCCGGGCGGCGAGCCCCGTGACCACGTCCTCCTCCTCGAGCCCCGCCGCCGCCGCGATCTCGGCCGGCGACGGCGCCCGGCCCTGGGCCGCGGTGAGTGCGTCGGCCGTGGCCTCGACGGTCGCGGCCAGGTCGCGGCCGGTGCGCGAGACGTGGACCGGCGCCGAGCCCCGCAGCACCGCCAGCATCTCGCCGACCGCAAACGGCGCGGCGTAGGTCGCAAAGGCGGTTCCGCGAGCGGGGTCGTAGCCCCGGATCGCCGCGAGCACGCCGACGATGCCGGCCTGCTCGAGATCCTCCCTGGGACCGCGCCCCGCCAGGCGCCGGGCCAGGCGTGCCACCAGGGGGGTCAGGCGCTCGACGAGCTCGGCGCGGGCGGCGCCGTCGCCGCGCGCCGCCCGCGCCGCGAGGGCGTCGGTTGCGTCAGGCATCGAGCGTGAGCGCGATCGCATCACCGTCCTCCGCGACGCCGGCGGTCAGCTCCGCGAGCAGGGCCCTGCGGCCGCGGAGCCGGTCCGGGGCGACGGGCGAGACCGTGACGCTGAGGCGGCCGCCCGTCCGGCGCAGATCCGCCCTCACCGGCCCGGGCACCGCCAGGCCGATGGCGATGTCGAGCGCGATCGCGAACTCGTCGAGGCGCTCGACGTCGAACCCCGCCCGGGCCCCCAGCGCGAGGAGCACGGGCTCGGCGACCGCCTTCGCCACGGCCGGATCGGACGCATGCAGGCGCACATCCTCGGGCGCGGTCGGCATCCGCCGGAGCCTAGATCATCGAATCGGGCGCCCTCGGTCGCCCGGACGCCCGTCGCGTTGACACCGCTTCGGGGTGGGGATAGCGTGTTGGCGTCGCAGACAAGCTCGGGGGCCCCATGCGCGTCATCGAGGACATCGTGGCGGCGGATGTGATCGGCCAGGCTCCGACGGCAGTCGTGGTCGCCGACCCCGACCTCCAGGTTGCGGTCTGGAATCCAGCCGCCGAGAGGCTGTTCGGGATCGCTGCGGAAGCGGCCCTCCGGCGATCGCTCCTGGACCTCGTCATCCCCGACGACCGGCATGGGCTGGCACGCCAGATCGGCGAGCGGGCCGCCGCGGGGCGCGCATGGCACGGCGAGTTCGACGTTCGCCGCGGCGACATGTCGCCGCTCCGCGTGCACGCGGCGCTCGGACCGCTGATCGACGCCGACGGCCAGCCGATCGGCGTCATCGCGGTGGCGCTCGAGGCGGAGCGGACCGAGGAGGCAGACCGTGAGCGGCGGCTCGAGCTCCTCGTGCAGACGAGCGAGATCCTGGCCGCGTCGGTCGAGCCGCGCGCCGGCCTTCAGAGCGTCGCGCGCATGGCGGCCGCCTGGCTCGCAGACCTCGTCGCGATCGACCTCACCCGGCCCGACGGCGGCCTGGAGCGCGCCGCCGTCGCCCACGCCCGCGCGGAACTGGCGGACATCGCCGAGGAGCTGCGGGCGTACCCATCCGATCCCGAGGCGCCCGCCATCCGCCGCGTGCTCGTCGACGGCCGGGCCGAGGTGGTCGCGAACCTGACCGAGGAGATGGGCGGCGAGCGACTCCGCGACGCTCACCACGCCGAGATCGCGCGCCGGCTCGACATCCGGTCGGCCATGTTCGCGCCGCTCGCGGCCCGGGGCCGCACGCTCGGAGTGATGGTGCTCGGCGGCAGCCGCGACCGGGCCCCGTTCGGACCGGCCGACCTGGCCGCCGCCGAGGACATCGCCCGCCGGGTCGCCCTGGCGCTCGACGGCGCGGTGCTTCTGCAAGACGCGCGGGAGTCGGCCCGCGTGGCGCGAAGCCTTCAGCGCATCACCGACGCTGCGCTCTCGCACCTGGAGCTGGAGGAGCTGCTCCCCGAGGTCCTCGACCGCGTCCACAGCGAGCTCGAGACCGACTCGGCCGCGGTGCTCCTCACCGACATGTCCGGGTCCGCGCTGGAGATGCGAGCGGCGCTGGGCTTCGAACGGTCGCCCGGGCCGCTGCGGATTCCGTTCGGGACAGGAGTTGCCGGCCGGATCGCCGAGTCCGTCGAGCCGATGATGTTCGACGACCTGAGCCCGTCGGACTTCGTGAACGCCTCGCTGCGCGCCGCCGGCGTCCGCAGCATGCTCGGGGCGCCGCTTCGCATCGGCAGCCGCGTCCTGGGCGTCATCCAGGTGGGCTCCGTCGAGCGGCGCGAATTCACGCGACACGAGGTCGAGCTGATCCGGCTCGCCGCCGGCCGGATCGCCCTCGCAGTCGACCACGCCCACCTGTACGAGGCCGAGATGCTGGCACGAGGCCGGCTCACGCTCCTCGCCGAGGCGAGCGAGGTGCTCGGCGAGTCGCTCGACTATCGCGCTGCCCTCGCCAGCCTCGCCCGGGTGGTCGTCCCGTGGCTGGCCGACTGGTGCCTCATCGAGGTCACGGGCGAGCCGGGCGCGGTCCTCGCCGCCCACGCCGACCCGAGCCTCACCGCGCTCGTCGAGGCGCTCGGCGGCCCCGAGGGCGGCGGGCAGGCGGCGCGGCGCGTGGCGCACTCGGGTGTCGCAGAGCTGGCCGCGGAGGCGACGGCCGGGTCGCTCGTCGACGCCGGTGACGACGACCGCCGACGTGCGCTCTCGGAGCTCGGGCTGCGCTCGGCGATGGTGGTCCCGCTTCGAAGCCGGGGCCGCACGCACGGGGCCATCACGCTTGCCACCTCCGTCTCCGACCGCCGCTACGACGAGTCCGACCTCGTCTTCGTCGGCGAGCTGGCGCGGCGGGCGGCGACGGCGGTGGACACGGCTCGCCTCTACCACGAGCGCGATCAGGTGGCGCGGACGCTCCAGCGGACGCTGTTGCCGCCCACCCTGCCCGACATCCCCTTCGCCGAGCTCGCCGCGATCTACCACCCGGCGGGTGCGGGGTCGGAGATCGGCGGGGACTTCTACGACGTCTTCGAGACGGGCGACGGCGGGTGGGCCCTCGCGATCGGCGACGTATGCGGGAAGGGCCCGGCCGCGGCGGCCATCACCGGCCTCGCCCGGCACACCCTGCGGGCGGCCGCCTTCCGCGAGGCGTCTCCGCGGGCGACGCTCGAGGGACTGAACCGAGCGCTCCTGCGCGAGGTTCGCGAGGAGAGCTTCTGCACCGTCGCCGCGGGCCGCATCACCGAGCACCGCGAGGGCGCGCTCCTCGTCGCCTCCGCCGGCGGGCATCCGGCGCCGCTCGTCCTCCGCACGGACGGCCGCGTCGAGGACGCGACCTGGCCCGGGACGCTGCTCGGCATCTACTCCGAGATCGCCGTGTCCGACCGGGCGACCGTGCTCGCACCGGGCGAGTCCGTGGTCTTCTACACCGACGGCGTCGTCGAGGAGCGTCGAAGCGGCGAGCAGTTCGGCGAGGAGCGCCTCCGCGAGCTCCTGACCGCGTGCGCTGGGCTCTCGGCGACCGGGATCGCCGAGCGGGTGGAACGCGCCGTGCTCGAGTTCCAGCCCGTGGCGCCTGCCGACGATATCGCCGTTGTCGTTCTCCGGATCACGGAGGCGAAATGACGGTTTTCCGTCGAGGTTGCCGGGTATCGTGGGGGGATGGTGACGGTGTCAGAACGGGTTGAGATCGAGATCGCGGCGGCGGCTCCCGGGGTGCCGCTCGTGCGGCATGCCCTCCGCGGGCTGCTCTCCGGACTCGACGTCTCCGACGAGGTGATCGCGGACATCGCACTGGCGGTCACGGAGGCCTGCACGAACGCGGTCGTCCATGCCTATCCCAACGGTGCCGCGGGCACGATCACCATCACCGCAAGCCACGTCGGCGGCGGCCTCAGCGTCACCGTCCGCGACCGCGGCCGCGGCATGTCGGCGCGCGTCGACACGCCCGGGCTCGGCGTGGGGCTCCCCGTCATCGCGGCCATCGCGCAATCAGTCGAGATCGGCTCGCCCGACGGCGGCGGCACCGAGATGCGCATGCGGTTCGCGCTCGACGGCCCTGCGGGTTGACCACCACGATTGGCTAATCTGCCATCGATGGAGAACGGCATCGACGTCGAGCGTGTGGCGGGCGGGATCGACGTCCTCACACTGCGCGGAGAGCACGACCTCTCGACCGCTACCGACGTCAGCCGGCGGATCGAGTCGGCGCTCGAGTCGGCGACCGGGCTGGCGATCGATCTCTCCGAGACGACGTTCATCGACTCCGCGGTGCTGAGGGTCCTGATCACCGCTCAGGAGCGGGCCGCCGAGCGCGGCGCGGGGTTCGCGATCGCGGTGGCCGACTCCTCCGGGCACGGCGTCCACCGCCTCCTCACGCTCACGGGCCTCGACGCGAAGCTCGCGACGCGATCCTCGCGCGAGGATGCGATCGCAGCCGCCGCCCCGGCCTGACAGGTTTGCCGCGGTGCGGGGAGGGAATGAGGAGCGCGTGCATCGCCGGTCCGCGACAAGCGTGCTGAGCGCGCCCGTCGTGATCGGCAGACAGGTGCTCGGCCATGTTTCCGAGCTCGTCCTCGATCCCCGGCTGGAGCGCCTGGTCGGCTACGAGGTGGAGCTCGCCTCGGGCACGCGCCGGTTCCTGCCGACCGGTGTCGCGAGCCCCGGCCCGGTCGCCATCGAGGTGGCATCGCTCCTGCACCTCGTCGAGCCGGAGTACTACCGGCGGCACGGCGTGCCGCTGGCGGAGGCACCCCAGACCGCCCCGCTCGAGATCGACCTCGACTCCGGGGACGTGCTCCGCCGCGGACGCTAGCCCGGACCCCGTCAGGCGGCCGCGTCGATCGATCGCAGCTCGTCGCGGAGCTGATCGAGGGATGCGCGAAGCAGGCGCGAGACGTGCATCTGGCTGATCTCCATGCGGGCCGCAATCTCGGACTGCGTGAGGTCGTCGAGGAACCGCAGGGCCACGATCTGGCGCTCGCGGGCAGGCAGCCGGCGGATCGCGCGCTCGAGCGTGTCGCGGCGCAGCACGCCGTCGAAGCCGGGCTCCTCGACGCTCAGCTCGCGGCCGACGGCGCCGGAGCGCTCGGACTCGTCGTTGACGGGGCTCTCCGTCAACGGCTCCACCGTGTAGGCCCGCTGCGCCCACAGCGCCTCGGACACGCGCTCGACCTCCTCACCCGACGCCTCCGCCAGCTCCTCGGCGGTCGGCGTACGGCCCAGACGATGGCTCATGCGCTCCGAGAGGACGGCCATCCGGCGGCTCATCTCCTGGAGCGACCTGGGAACGCGGAGCGCCCAACCGCGATCCCGGAAGAGGTGCATGATCTCGCCCTCGATGGTGCGCGCGGCGTAGGCTCGAAGCGGGACGCCGCGGCTCGGATCGAACCTGTCGACGGCCTGGATGAGGCCGATGTAGCCGCTCTGCACGATGTCTTCGTAGGCAAGCCCGCGGCCGCTGTAGCGGCGGGCGATCGAGCGCACCAGCTTGGCGTGGCGCATGATGAGCGCATCACGGTCGACGGCCTCCTGTGAGGGGGCGGTCTCCGAGGGTGTCGTCTTCCGCGTGGTCATGGGTCGCGTGCTCCTTTGGTGGCGTTCCACCCGGAGTGTGTGCGGTCAGCCCGGTTTGTCAAACATCCGGGACGCGGCGAAGCGATGCCCGCTGCACCCGGACCATGATCCCCGCCGGCGTCCGCTCGGTGTCGTACTGGCCCAGCCGGGCGAGTGCCCGATCCGCCCAGCCGTCGTCCGGAGCCGCCGTGAGCGCGAGCTCGAGGCGCCCGCGCTCCGCGACCGCGTCGATGGTGAGCGCACCCTCGGCCTCGGCGGCGACGCCCTCCACCGCACGGCGCAGGCGCTCGCCGGCGAGCGGGCCGGTGCCGCAGGCGATCGCAAGCGCCAGCACGACCTGGCCGGCGACCGGCGCCCGGCGCGCGGCGTTTGGGAGAGCAAGGCGGACGGTACGGTTCATGTGTGTCGTCCGATTCCCATATCCGCTTGACGCTGCCGGCCGATGCGTCCTTCCTCACAGTATGCCGGGCCGCGCTCAGCGGAATCCTCGCCGACGCCGAGGACGACGAGGTTGAGGAGTCGAAGCTCGTGCTGTCGGAGGTGTGCGCCGCGGGGATCGCCGACGCGGAGCAGGGCCGGATCGAGATCGAGTTCCGCCCCCTCCCCGGGACGATCGAGATCGTCGTGTCCGGGCTGGGCAGCCGGACGTTCCTGGACGATCCGGTCGCGCTCGAGGTTGTGGACCGGCTCACCACCCGGTGGCACGTCGACCGCGACCCGCAGACCGGCAGCGCCTCGGTCACCTTCGCCCGCCGGCTGCGCTGACGGGTTTCGGCGCCATGGCGCCGGGGAACGCTCTGGAGGGTGAGTGAGCAGGAGAGCCACGACGAGCGGCTCGACCGCGAGCTGATCGAACTTCTGAACGAGCTCCGCGTGGCGCTTCCCGGCGTCCAGATGCTCTTCGGCTTCCTGCTGGCGCTGCCCTTCTCGACCGGCTTCGAGCGCACGTCGACCACCGACCGGCGGGCGTACTTCGTCTCGTTCCTGGCAGCGGCCGCCGCATCGATCATGCTGATCGCGCCGTCCGCCTACCACCGGCTCATGTGGCGCCGGCGCGACAAGGAGCACCTCCTGCGAATCTCGAACGCCATGGCCATCGCCGGCACGGTCTGCCTCGCCGTCGCGGTGAGCACCGCGGTCTACGTGGTCACGAGCGCGCTGTACAGCTCCGCCGTCGCCGCGTTCACGGCCGCCGTCGTCGCCGCCGCGACCGTCGTCGTGTGGTACGGGCTCCCGCTCGTGCGGCGCATGCAGGGGTAGTGGGTTCGCCGGATGTGGAGAGCGGGTAACGTGGACCGCATGGAGCGGGACACGGCAGGACCGACCTTCACGCAGACCGAGGTCGACGAGTCCGCGACCATCGTCCACGTGCGAGGTGAGCTCGACATCGACTCGGCGGACGCGCTCCGCGACGCGCTCGAGCGGGCCGAGGAGACGGTGGGCACGATCCTGCGTCTCGACGCGAGCGGCGTGACGTTCCTCGACTCGACCGCGCTGGGCGTCATCCTGGCGTCTGCACAGCGGATGCAGGAGCGAGGGGCCCGGTTCGAGCTGGTCTGCACGTCGCCGTCGATCCGCCGCATCCTCGATATGACGCTGATCAGCCGCACGGTGCACCTGCTGCCGTAGTGCCCTCCCTTCGGAGCGCCGAAACGCGGTAGCGTGCGCGCCGTGACGGACGTGAACGTCCACCGCGACGAGTGGGATCGGACGAACGATCGCGACGGCTGGCGCACGCGGCACATGAGCGTCGCCAAGCGACTCGGCGCGGAGAAGCTGGGCGCGACGGTCTACGAGATCGAGCCGGGGCAGCGCACCTTCCCCTACCACTGGCACAACGCGATCGAGGAGATGTGCATCGTGCTGCGAGGGGAGGCGACGCTGCGCGACCCGTCGGGCGAGCGGCGGCTCCAGGAGGGCGACGTCGCCGTCTTCCGCTGCGGCGAGCGCGGCGCCCATCAGCTCCGCAACGACACGTCCGAGCCGGTGCGGGTGCTCATGGTGTCGACACAGGCCGACCTCGAGGTCGTCTCCTACCCGGACAGCGACAAGATCGGCGTCTCGGCGCGGGCAATCGGCGACGGCGCTCCTGTGCGTGTGCTGGTGCAGGGCACGCCCGACGTCGGCTACTACGACGGCGAGGAGTAGATGAGCCGAAACAGCGCGGCCCAGTCCCACACGTCGAGCTGACGGGGACGGGCGTCGTAGGGGAGCCCGCGGTCGCGCGCGAGCCGCTTCCAGGCCGCCCTGCCGGGCCGCGCGGTGACGCGGACCGGGCTGTCCGCCCGGTCGAACGCCCGCCGCAGGAGCGCGCGGTAGGCCGGCGCGAGCTCCGCCGGCAGGAGCGCCGGCGCCCGGCGCCGGGCGGCGAGGACGGCGGCGTCGACCGACGGCCGCGGCTCGAACGACCCCGCCGGGATCAGGCGCTCGATCGAGAGCCTCCACCACGGCAGCCAGGAGAGCGATAGCATCGTGCACGGCCGCAGGGCGCAGCGCTTGCGGGCCAGGCCCTCCTGCACGATCAGGTCGGCCGCCGTGCACGGCGATGCGGGATCACCGAGGAGGCGCCGCAGGAGGGCGGTCGTGATGCCGAACGGCACGTTTCCGGCGACGCGGTACGGCCCGGAAGGGAGCGTGACGAGGAGCGCATCCGCCTCGACGACGGTGACGCGTTGCTCGCGGGCGAACCGGCTGCGCAGGCCGTCCGCGAGGTGTGGGTCGAGCTCGACGGCGACGACACGGCCGGCCGCCCGGGCGAGCGGCGCGGTCAGGCGGCCGGTGCCCGCCCCGACCTCGACGACGAGATCGGACCGCGCGACGCCCGCGGCGGCGACGACCTCGAGCGCCAAGCGAGGGCTTCGGAGGAGGTGCTGCCCGTCAGCGAGCCGGGCGTGGCCGCGACCTCGCGCGACCACGGAACGTCACCGTGCAGAACGTCATCCGGGTTGAGTCTACTAGGGTCGAGCCATGGCAGGTCTCCTCGACCGGCACGGGGGCCGGGTCGCCGTCGCGACCGCGTTCCTGGCCCATTCGCTCATCACCGCGTCGTGGGCGTCGCGGATCCCGGCGATCAAGCACAGCCTTGACCTCTCCGACGGGCAGCTCGGCGTCGCGCTGTTCGGGATGGCGGCGGGGACGCTCATCGGCGGCCGCGCGGGAGGGGTCCTGGCCACGCGGGTCGGGGCCCGGCTCGTCGTGCGCGCCGGGATCCCGGCCTTCGCCGGCGTGCTCGTCGTGGCGGCACTGGTCGGGAGCCTGGCCGCGCTCACCGCGACGATGCTCGTGTTCGGCGTCGTCGCGGCGATGGTCGACGTGTCGATGAACGCGGAGGCCGTCGTGGTGGAGCGGGCCGCGGCGCGGCCGCTGATGTCGGGCTTCCACGGGATGTGGAGCCTGGGCCTCCTGGGCGGCGCCATCGTCGGCGTGCTGGCCGCGGCGGCCGGCGCGCGGCCGGCTCTCCAGTTCGCGGTCGCCGCCGTGCTCATCGCGGCCGGGTCGGCCCCGATGCTGGCGCGGCTGCCCCGCCGCACCCCGGCTCGCCGCACGGCGGCCGGCGCGCCGGATGGGTGGTCGCTGCCGCTCGTCGTCCTCGGCCTGATCGCGTTCGGCTCGTTCCTGAGCGAGGGGTCGGCCCTCGACTGGAGCGCGGTCTACATCCACGACGAGGCCGGCGCGACACCCGCGGTCGCGGCCGCCGGGTTCGCCGGGTTCTCGCTCGGCATGGTCGCCGCGCGGTTCGCCGGCGACCGCGCCGTGGCCGCGTTCGGGCCGGTGCGGCTGGTCGGCGTGTCGGCGACGGTCGCGCTCGGAGGGCTGGTGCTGGCGCTCGCGGCTCCGAGCGCAGCGACGGGAATCGTCGGCTTCACGCTCCTGGGGCTGGGGCTGGGGCCGGTCATCCCGACGGTCGTGAGCGCCGCCGGGAACGCCGGCCTGGGCACGCTCGAGGGCGTCGTCTCACGCCTCTTCATCGTCGGCTACTTCGGAGGCGTGAGCGGCCCGGCGATCATCGGCTTCGCCTCGAGCCAGGTCGGCCTGCGCGCCGCGCTTCTGATCCCGGTCTGCCTGGTCGCCGGCATCGTCCTCGGGTCGGGCCAGCTCTCGTCGGGGGCGGGCGCCCATGGCGTCCGGAGAACTTTCCCGGCCGGGCGACCGTCCTAGCGAACGCTGTGTCGACGCCGGGCACGAGATGGGAGGCATACGCGAGCGGTCCGCGGCCGGCGGGGGGCCGCAGGCTCGCCGCGGTCGCGATCGTGCTCGCAGCAGTCGGGCCCGGCGCGTGGGCCCTCGCGCACGCGAGTGGCGGATGCAGCTGTGGGCCGGCCATCCCGTTCGGCCGCGCCCAACCCGGGTTCCACCGCATCCCGGGCCCGCCCCGGCGGGCGCTCGAACGGCTTCCCGTTCCTGTCCGGCTCGCACCTGCGCTGGGACGACCGGCCGGGCTCTACCGCGGCGACGGCCACACCGCGCTCATCCTCTTCGGCGCGCGATCGCGAGACGGGGTCTTCCGCTTCACCGCCGAGCCCCGGCCGCCCGGATTCGACGCCCGGACAATCCGGGGCATGGCGTCCGCATGCGACCCCTGCAGCGACAACCGCCTCGTCGTCCTGGCGCCCGGCGTGCACGGTGCGCTGCTGGCGGGCGGCACCGGCCCGACCAGCGTCACGTGGATCGAGAACGGGATGAGGATGGTCGTGCTCGGCCCCGCCTCGGCCTTCGACGCGCCGCGGGCCATCGCGGCCGCCCGGGCCCTGGCACGGGCGAACGCGTGATCCTCGTCGCTGACCGCTGAACCGTCACCGACGAGGCGCGGAGCGTCACGCAACGGACGCAGAACACCGCGAATGTCGTCTCAGTCGACCGACAAGTGTCGGTGCCGGCGTGTCTGATGCCGCCGCGGCACTCCGGCTACGTGGCCCTGCCGGTGGCCGCTTGGCCGCGGGGGTGAGTGTCATTTCACTCTCGTGACATCGCCGTGACGACCGGCCGGCCCCCGCGCCTGGATAGATTCTCGCCCGATGCCGTCGTCACCCGCCATCGAGGCGAAGGCCCTGAGGGTCGTCCGCGGCGGGGCGGAGGTCCTGCACGAGCTCGACCTCGAGGTGCCCGTGGGCCAGATCACCGGCCTCCTGGGACCGTCCGGGTGCGGGAAGTCGACGCTGATGCGGGCGATCGTGGGCGTCCAGCTCGTGCAGGGCGGTTCGGTGACCGTGCTCGGCGAGGCCGCCGGGTCCGCCGGGCTCAGGGCCCGCGTCGGCTACGTGACGCAGGCGCCGTCGGTGTACCTCGACCTCTCCGTCGAGGAGAACCTGCGCTACTTCGCGACGATCGTGCGGGCGGTGCCGGCGCGTGTCGCCGAGGTGATGCGGGCGGTCGACATCGAGCCGCTCGCCGGGCGGCCGGTCGGGAGCCTCTCCGGAGGCCAGGTCGCGCGCGTCAGCCTGGCGACGGCACTCCTCAACGAGCCGCCGCTGCTCGTGCTCGACGAGCCCACCGTCGGCCTCGATCCCGTGCTTCGCCGCGACCTGTGGAGCACGTTCCGCGAGCTCGCCGACGCCGGCACGACGCTGCTCGTCTCGAGCCACGTGATGGACGAGGCCGACCGCTGCGACCGGCTGCTCCTCATGCGCGACGGCAGCATCCTCGCCGTGGGCACGCCGGCGGAGCTCCGCGCGGACACCGGCGCCGACGACCTCGACGGCGCGTTCCTGGCGCTCGTCGAGCGGGCGGAGGGCCGCCGATGAGGCCCGAGGCGACGCTCGCCACCGCGGGCCGCGTCCTGCGGCAGCTCCGCCGCGACCCGCGCACGGTCGCGCTGCTCCTGGTCGTCCCGTGCATCCTCGAGATCCTCCTCAGGTACGTGCTCGACGGCCAGTCGGTGACGTTCGACCGGATCGGCGGCCCGCTGCTCGGGCTCTTCCCCTTCATCACGATGTTCCTGGTCACGTCGATCACGATGCTCCGCGAGCGCACGACCGGGACGCTCGAGCGGCTGATGGCGATGCCCATCGCGAAGATCGACCTCCTGCTCGGCTACGGGATCGCGTTCGGCGCCATGGCGGCCGTCCAGGCGGCGCTCACGACCACGGTCGCGTTCGGCCTCCTCGACCTCTCGTCGACCGGATCGGAGGCCGACGTGGTCGCCTTCGCCATCGCCAACGCCGTGCTCGGGATGTCGCTCGGGCTCTTCGTGAGCGCGTTCGCGAACACCGAGTTCCAGGCCGTGCAGTTCCTGCCGGCGACGGTGTTCCCCCAGCTCCTGCTCTGCGGGCTTCTCGTGCCGCGCGACGAGATGGCGGACGTGCTCGACGCCGCGTCCGGCGTCCTGCCGCTCACCTACGCGTACGAGGGTCTCCAGCGCGTCACGACCGGGCCCGGCTTCGACGGCACCGCCTGGCGCGACCTGGCGATCGTCGTCGCCGTGACGGTGCTCGCGCTCGCCCTCGGTGCGACGACGCTCCGCCGTCGCACAGGCTGACGGCCTTCCCGGCGCGGTACAGTGTCGGCGTGCAGACGATCGTCGGGCTCTCCCGCGGCCTCATCCTGATCTCCTGCGCCTGCTACGTCGCGGCCGTGATCATCGCCCTGCCGCTCGGCGTCCCCGGCATCATGCGCGAGGAGTGGGCGCTCATCCCGCTCGGAGCCGGAGGCATCCTGCTCGGCCTCGGCATGATCGGCGAGGTCGCCCGGCGCCCCTGAGGCCCGGCGGCCGCCCGTCGAGCAGCTTGTGGCGAGTTGTGGCGGAATCCCCATAGCGCTGGCGAGGGCCGTTCCGAGCCCCGCGTGCCTGCCGGTTACTCGTCTCCCGCACTGGCCGCTTGGAGCAACCCGTGGAGCGGGTAGCGCCGGCGCATGAAGTCACCGAAGTGCGGGACGGTGAAGTCGACCTTGCCGTACTCCGGGCTGAAGACCAGTCCGTGCCTGATCAGGGCCTGGCGTGCCTTTCCCGACGACGTCCGCTTCTTGTAGCCGGCGCGCTCGGTCACCTGTGCGGTGCTCTGCGGCCCGTCGCCCAGATCCGCCATCGCCGCCATGTAGCGGCGCTCCTCGTTCGTCACCCCTTCGACACGGTTGTCGAAGAACTCCTCGTCCAGGATGTCCTGCGCGACCGGGAGCGCCGCCTCGACCGCCTCGTAGGTGATCGGGGAGAACCCGGCCTCCTCCCAGACGACGCGCCCGCACTCCTGGAGGACGTAGGGGTAGCCGTCGGCCTTCTCCAGGATGAGCTCGGCTGCGCCGGCCTCGTATGCCGCGCCCTGACGGGTCGCCGGAGTGACCAGGGCCGAATGGGCGGCCCCCGCCGACAGCCGTCCCAGCGGCAGATACTCGAACAGCCGCTCCGAGTACGGCTTCGCCGACCGCAGCTGCGTCGGCAGCGCGGGCAACCCGGCGCCGACGAGGGCGACGGGCAGCTTCTGCTGGGCGATCTTGTGGAAGGCCATGCACACGGCGCTCATCGCGACAGGCGTGAGGTTCTGCATCTCGTCGATCAGGTAGACGACGCCCTTGCGCCCGGCCTGTGCCACTCGTCCGACCTCCGTGAGGAGCTCGGACAGATCCTCCTCGATGTCGCCAGAGTCCGCGGTGCCGGCGATGGCGGACACGTCGATGTTCAGCTGGAATCCCCCGGGCGCCGTCACGTTGAATGCCTTCAGCACCCCGAGCGCCTGGTTCAGCCGCGCGATCGCCGCCTCCCGCCGGCTCAGGCCGCGCAGCAGCCTGTGCGTCATCCGGCTGATGGACGCGCGGAAGTCGGTCGTCGTCCCGATCTCGACGACGCCGGTGCAGTCCCACTCCAGCTCGGCGGCGATCTTCTCGAACTCCAGCAGGAGGACGGTCTTCCCCACCCCGCGCAATCCCGAGTACACGAGGCTCCGGCCCTGCGCGCCGTTCTGAAGGCGCTCGAGCAGGGTGCGAAAGTTCTCCGCGTCCTTGTCGCGGCCGGCCAGGACGGGCGGCATCGTGCCGGCGCCGGCGCTGTATGGGTTGTTCGCCCGCGTGAGCTGCATCCCTCAGATCGTACTCCGGGCCTCGGCTAGTTATGGCAATTTCGCCATAAGCTGCCATATCGGCGATCCGGGCTGCGTATGGGGGGCATCACCACACGGGCGGTGCACCACCTACGCCACCTCGTCGTCGGGCGGCGCGACGAGGTTGGGCCGCACGTACGCCTCCTGGAAGCCGAAGCGCAGGATGTTTGAGTACGAGGCGCTCGGCCGGTCGATCACCCGCTCGCCGGTCTCCGTGCCGATGGCCGTGCAGCCGGCGTCGATCGCCTCGCGGATCCTGGCTGCCATGATCGCGCCCTGGCCGCCGCGGCGGCGGAGCTCCGGGACCGTCCCGGCGAGCCCGAGCCAGGCCACCGGCGGCCGGATGTAGACGCAGCCCGCCGCGGCCGGCTCGCCGCCGTGGAATGCCACGTAGCAGCTCCAGCCCGGCCGGCCGACGAGCGCGGCGACCCACTCCTCCATCCAGCCCGGCAGCTCGTACCCGGCGATCAGGGCGTGGGCGAACGCCGCGGCGTCCTCGGCCTCGGCCCTGCGCACGTCGAGCGCCGTGGCCGCCGCCGGCGGCGGCTCGGGCCCGCGCTCGAACTTCATCCAGGCATAGCCGGCCTCGAAGGCCCTCCCTCGCAGCCACTCCGTGAGCTCGGCGGGCTGGGACTGCGGCGCGACCGGGATCATGTACCGGGTCTCGCCGAACGCCTCGTCGGCCAGGTCGAGCATGGCGGGCGTCGCCGGCGCCCCGACGCCGAGGCCGATGACGCGGTTCAGCATGAGGGACGGCACGTCACGGGCGACGATGCACGCCGCCGCCGCGCCCAGGTCGAGCACGGCGATCCCGTGCTCGTCGGCCAGCGCGGCCGGGACGGCCCGGAAGATGTCCGCCATCGCCTCGGCCTCGATCAGCTCGAGCAGTCGAGCGTCCACCATCGGACGCGATGCTACTCCTGCTTCAGCGCCCCCATGTAGCCCTCGTGTTCCAGCCAGTGGCCACCGTCGATCGTGAGGTTCGCGCCGGTGATGTAGCCGGCCTGCGGCGCGCACAGGGCAGTCGTCCACCAGGCGATCTCCTCGACGCGCGCCAGGCGGCCGATCGGGACGGACGACGCCACCCGGCCCTCGTCCTCGGCGGTCGGCCACAGCGCCGCCCCGGCGCCCTCCGTCGCCGTCGGCCCGGGGCAGATGGTGTTCACCCGGATGCCGTGCGGGGCCCACTCGACGGCCAGGGTCTTCGTCATCGCCATCACGCCGGCCTTGGCGGCGGCCGAGTGCACCGTGCCGGGCCCGCCGGTCCAGGCGTAGCTCGCGATCACGCTCACGATCGCGCCGCCGTCCCCGCTGTCGATCATCCGCCGGCCGGCGGCCCGCGCGCACAGGAAGCTGCCGTCGAGCACGATCGACGTGACCGCCTTCCAGCCGTTCGGCGAGAGGTCCTCGGCCTTCACGACGAAGTTCCCGGCCGCGTTGTTCACGAGGCAGTCGATCCGGCCGAACGTGTCGACGGCGGCGTGCATCAGCGAATCCACCTGCTCGGGGTCGCGCACGTCGGTGGGCTCCGCGAGCGCCGTCCCGCCCCCGCCCTCGATCAGCGCGGCCGTCTCGGCCAGCGGCTCGGCCCGGCGGCCGGCGACCACGA
>JAICKX010000091.1 GCA_025927685.1 Thermoleophilia bacterium
ATCCCGATCTCGCCCGACCCGTTCGACGCGTACGCGCCGGCCCGCGCCAGCCCCAGGAGCGGCCGCAGCGCCAGCCGTCGCAGCTGGATCGCTGTGAGCGGGGCGTCGGTGGCGCAGACCGCGATGCATGACCCCTCCGGCGGCGGGTCGCCGGGAACGGGGTCGAATCGGAGGCCGCCGACGGTGAGCCGCTCGCGATCGCCGAAGTTGCACATCAGGAGGACGCCCACCGTGTGCCCCTCGACGAGCCGCGAGGCCGTGCCAATCCCGCCGGCGAAGTCGAAGCACGTCATCCCGGTGCCCGACCCGACCGTGCCCTCCGCCACCTCGAGGCCGGCGTTCGCGAGCGCCAGGTGCGCATCCTCGACGGTGACGGTGCGCGAGTCTCCCAGGTCGGAGTCGTCGCACTCGCCGACGACCGGGATCACCGTCTTCGCGGGGCTGCCGCCGGCCGCCAGCACCGCGGCGTGGTAGACGGTGCCGACGGCGTGCGTCCCGCACAGCCAGACGGGCGTGACCATGAGGCCGTACTCGTCGATCTCGAGCTTCGCGGTCAGCTCCCCCACGCCGTTCGTCGTGTCGACCCCGGCCCGGACCGGAAGCTCGGGCGGCACGACCACCGTGACGCCGGTCGCCTCGCCGCTCGCCGCCTGGGCGTGGCCGACGCGCACGCCCGGCACGTCGGTGATGGCGTTCCGGCCCCCGGTCGGGAAGAGGCCCACCGGGCCGCCGATGTCGCGCCAGCGCTCAGCCATGCGCCCCACTCTCGCCCAGATCCAGCCCGTCGTACGACCATGGAAATGCCTGCTCGAACGCCCGCGCGGCCCGCAGCACGCGCGCGTCCTCGCCGCGGCGGCCGACGAGCTGGAGCCCGACCGGAAGCCCCTCGGCGTCGCGTCCGCACGGCACCGACGCCGCCGGCTGGCCGGTCACGTTGAACGGATAGGTGAACGCCGTCCAGCTCAGGTACTCGGTCGGCTGCCCCGCCACCCAGCCCGGCTGGTCGGCGCCCGCCGTGAACGGCGGGCACGGCATCGTCGGGGTCACGAGCAGGTCGTATCGCTCGAAGAAGGTGTCCATCGCCTCCGCGTAGCGCACGCGCTCCTCATGGGCGGCGGCATGGTCGGCCTCGGTCAGGCGCATCCCCCGCTCGACGACCTCCCAGCGGCCCGGGTCGGCCAGGTGCGCCAGCGCCGGGTCCTCGTCCTGGGCCTGGTTCCAGGCCCAGATCACGTCGACGATCGGCCACGGGTCGGCGAGATCCGGGTGGGCGTCCTCGACGGCGATCCCCAGCTCCGGGAGCCGCCGCGCCGCCGCCGCCGCGACGTCGAGGATGTCCCGCTCCACCGCCGCATAGCCCAGGTCGGGCGACCAGGCCGCCCGCACGCCCTCGACGCCCTCCTCGAGCGTCTCGGAGAACGACGTGGCGGCCATCACGTCGAGCAGGAGCGCCGCGTCGGCCACGGTGCGGGCGATCGGGCCCTGCGCTGAGAGGCCGGAACCGGGCACCGTGGGCACGAGCCCGACCGTCGGCTTCAGCCCGAAGACGCCGCAGAACGACGACGGGATCCGGATCGAGCCGGCGCCGTCGCCGCCCTGTGCCACCGGCACGACGCCGGCCGCCACCGCCGCCGCGGAGCCGCCCGACGAGCCCCCGGCCGTGAGCCCGTGCCGCCACGGGTTGTGGGCGGGGCCGTTCACCCGGTTTCCCGACTCGCCCTTCCAGCCGTACTCCGACGTCGTCGTCTTCCCGACCATGACCGCGCCGGCGGCGCGGATGCGGGCCACGAGCGGCGAGTCCTCCTGCGCGACCTCGTCCCTGTGGACGAGCGAGCCCATGCTCGTCGGCACGCCCGCGACGTGGACCAGGTCCTTGATCGCGACCGGGACCCCGGCCAGCGGCCCCTTGGCGTGACCCGCATCGGCGGCGGCCGCCTGCTTCAGCGCGAGATCGGCGGTCACGGTGACGAACGCGTTCAGGGCCGGCTCGGTCGCCTCGATTCGCGCGAGCGTCTCGCGTGTCAGGCCTGCCGCGCTCACCCGTGCGGCGCGCCGTCCCCGTCCGGGCCAACCTCGTCGGCGGACGGCCCAGGGGCGGTGATGATGCACGCGGCCCGGTGATCCGGGGTCGCCGCGTCCCGCGGCCGCTGGAGGCTGGGATCGACCTCCGAGCACTGCGGCTCGGCGATCGGGCAGCGCGGGTGAAACCGACACCCCGGCGGGACGCGAATCGGATTCGGGGTCTCGCCCGTCAGGATCTGCGGCGTCGTCTGCTCGCGCGGGTCGCGCTTCGGGACCACCGTGATGAGAGCGCGCGTGTAGGGATGCTGCGGGTTTCGGACCACCTCCCGGGCCGGGCCCTCCTCCACGATCCGGCCCAGGTACATGACCGCGATCCGGTCGGCGAAATGCGCGGCCGTGGACAGGTCGTGGGTGATCATGAGGATGCCCATCCCCTCCTTGCGCAGACCGTCCAGGAGCGCCAGGATGCCGGCCCGCACGGAGACGTCCAGCATGGAGACCGGCTCGTCGGCGACGAGCAGCTTGGGGTCGAGCACCAGGCTGGCGGCGATCGCCACGCGCTGCCGCTGCCCGCCCGAGAGCTCGTGCGGGTAGCGGTCGATGAAGAGCTCGGGCGGCGAGAGGCCCGCGCGCACGAGCGCCTCGCGCACCTTCTGCTCGCGCTCCTCCTTGCCCCGGGCGATGCGGTGGACGAGCAGCGGCTCCTCGATCGTGTCGCGGACGGTGAAGCGCGGGTCGAGCGACTCGTACGGATCCTGGTAGATCATCTGGATCTCGCGCCGCAGCGGCCGCAGCGACCGGGCGGAGAGCTGCGTGATCTCGCGGCCGCGGAACCGGATCGCGCCGCCCTCGCTGTCGACCATGCGGGCCACGGTCTGCGCGGTGGACGTCTTGCCGCAGCCCGACTCGCCCACGAGCGCCACCATCTGGCCCGTGGCGATCGTGAACGACACGCCCTCGACCGCGTGCACCGTCTCCTTCGGGCGGCGGGCGATGGCCCCCAGCACGCCGCGCGGCACCCGGTAGCGGGTGACGAGCCCGTCGACCTCGAGCAGCGTGTCGCGCTCGGCGCTCACGCGGGCCGCTCCGCCACCAGGTGGTCGTTCAGGTGGCATAGCGCCTCGTGCCCGGGCGCCACCTCGAGCCGGCGAGGGTGCGCCGTCGGGCACGGCGCGAACGCGGAGTCGCACCGCGGTGTGAACGGGCAGCCGACGATCTCGTGGTCGAGCCGCGGGGGCGCGCCGGGGATCGAGAGCACGTCCTCGTCCCCGAGCAGGTCGGGCGTCGCCGCGAACAGCATGCGCGTATAGGGATGCCGCGGGTCGTGGTAGATCGTCGTCATCTGCCCCATCTCGACGATCTCGCCGGCGTACATCACGGCGGCGCGATCGCACACCTGCGCCACCACCGGCAGGTCGTGGGTGACCAGGATCATCGCCAGGCCCAGGTCACGGGTGAGGCGCACGAGCAGCTCGAGGATCTGGGCCTGCACCATCACGTCGAGCGCCGTCGTCGGCTCGTCGGCGAGCAGGACGTGCGGCTCGCAGGCGAGCGCGAGGGCGATCGCCGCGCGCTGGCGCATGCCTCCGGAGAACTCGTGCGGATACCGTTCGGCCCGCTCCCCGGAGATCCCGACGAGCTCGAGCAGCTCGCGCACCTGGGCGCGGGCCGCCCTGCCGGTCGCGGTGCCGTGGAGCTCCATCGGCTCCGCGATCTGCGAGCCGATCGTCTTCACCGGGTTGAAGGCGTTCATCGCGCCCTGGAACACCATCGCGATGTCCTTCCAGCGGTGCGGGCTGACCGACTCCTCCCCCTTGGCGAGGATGTCCTCGCCCTCCAGGTGGACGCGGCCGGCGACGCTGGCGCTCGCCGGCAAAAGGCCCATCAGGGCCAGGATCGTCGTCGTCTTGCCGCATCCCGACTCACCGACGAGGCCCATCCGCTCGCCGGGGCGCAGCTCGAAGCTGACGCCCTGGACGGCATGCAGCTCACTGTCGCCGGGGAGATCGAACCAGACGTGCAGGTCCTCGGCCCTGAGGATGGGCTGGCGGGTGCTCACTCGCTCTCCAGGTGTCCGTGGAGCGGCCGCAGCCGGAACCGGCGCACCGCCAGATGGCCGACCCTGAGGCGCGGGTTGAGCGCGTCCTCCATGGACTGGCCCACCATCGTGCAGGCCAGGATCACGATCGTCACCGCCACGCCGGGCGGCACGACCGCCCACCAGGCGTTGTTCAGGACGGCGTTCCCGAGGAAGCTGTTCTCGATCAGCTTGCCCCACGAGATCGTGCTGGGATCGCCCAGGCCGAGGAAGGTGATGTAGGTCTCGAGGAACACGGCGAGCGCGATCGTGAGCACGGTGTTCGCGATCAGGAGCGGCGCCACCTGGGGCAGCACATGCTTGGTGACGAGGCGGGTGTTGCCTGCGCCGATGGATCTCGCCCGTTGCACGTACACCCGCTCGCGAACGCTCTTCACCTGTGCGCGCACCAGCCGCGCGGTGCTCGTCCAGTAGATGATGCCGATGATGATGATGATGTTGATGAGGTGCCGACCGAAGATTGCTGCGACGACGATGATCAGCGGTAGGTCGGGAATGACCAGGAAGACGTCGGTGATTCGCATCAGGAGCGTGTCGACCCAGCCCCCGAAGAACCCCGAGATGATGCCCACGGTGCCTCCGATGAGCATCGCGACGAGCGCGGCGGCGAAGCCGACCTCGAGCGAGACGCGCGTGCCGTACACGAGCAGGGAGAACATGTCGACGCCGCCGTCGTCCGTGCCCAGCCAGTGGTTGCCGTCCGGCGCCTCGTAGATGCCGCCGGTCTTGGCGTGGATGCTGTGGGTTGCGATGGCCGGGGCGAAGATCGCGATCAGGATGAAGAGCACGACGACCGTCAGGCCGGCGATGGCCTGCGGCTGGCCGCGCAGGGTGGTCGAGATGAATCCGCGCCGCCCGGGCGTCAGCTCGGCCGACCCCTCGAGACCGGCCTCGTCGGCGACGGCGGCCGTGGGCGTCGTCACGTCGCTCATGTGGTCACCCGCGGGTCGAGCTTGAAATAGAGCAGGTCGGCGATGAAGTTGAAGAGGATGACCGAGAGCGTGAGCGCCAGGAACGCCCCCTGCAGGAACGCGTAGTCACGCTTGTCGATGGCGTCGACGATCGCGAGCCCGATGCCCGGGTAGTCGAACACGTACTCGATCGTGATCGCACCGCCGAGGATGAACCCCAGCGAGAGCGCGATCAGCGTGACGACCGGCAGCATGGCGTTTCGAAACCCGTGCTTCCAGACGATCGCCCAGTTGCTCATCCCCTTCGCGCGCGCCGTGAGGACGTAGTCCTCCCCCAGCGTCTCGAGCATCGCGGAACGCACGATCAAGGTGTAGTCGCCGTAGAGCACCAGGCCGAGCGTGAGCGCCGGCAGGATCATGTGCTCGATCCGGTCCTTCAGGAAGTCCAGCGTTCCCGGGTTCCCGAGGATGCCGTAGTCGGGGCTCTGGATGCCGCCGTGGGGTAACCCGATCCGGTCGGCCACGAAGTACACGATCATGAGCCCCAGCCACTGGGTCGGCACCGAGTAGAACGCGAGCCCCGTCCAGACCGAGACCTTGTCGAGCACCGTGCCCCGCCGCCAGGCGGAGATCACCCCCGTGAAGATCCCGAAGACGATGGAGAAGACCGTGCCGAGGCCGATCATCGCCACCGTCTTCTTGATCGGGTCCCACAGCTCGCCCCGCACCGGCCGATGTGAGATGAAGGTCGTGCCCATGTCGCCATGGGCGAGGTCCTTCAGGTAGATCACGTACTGCTGCCACTTCGACTTGTCGAGCCCCAGGTCCTTCCTGAGCGCGTTCTTGAACTGGATCGTGCAGTTGTGGCACTTGAGGCCCGTGACGGCGTCGCCGGGCAGGGCGCGGAACAACACGAAGTTGAGCGTGATTGCGACGAACACCGTCAGCAGCGCGAAGAGCGTTCGCTTCAGGATGTAGTCGCTGCGTTGCATTCGTGTGGCTCCGCGCCCTCCCGGACGTCCCTACTTCAGATGCGGGTTCGTGAAGGCGTCGTAGTTGTATCCGAGCGCCTGGGCGTCGTACCCCTCCCAGTTGGGGCTGTGGGCCGCGATGCCCTTCTCGTTCACGAGCTGGGTGTAGACCCAGTTGTCGTGGATGATCTTGTCCATCTGGTGCACGAGATCCATGCGGTCGCTCTCCTTGACGAGCGTCCCCTGCTTCTCGTACATCTTGTCGTAGGCGGGGTTGTCCCAGCCCGTGTCGCTCCACGAGCACCACTGGGCCTTGGTGACGACCGAAAGCTGGAAGTCCGGGTCAGGCGAGGCAACCCAGTCCCACAGCGCCAGGTCGAACTTCGAGTACCCGGTATTGGTCGCCGGGTCGCACTTGTCGTCGGTCTCGATCGCGTACGCGGCGCTCGAGTCGCCGCCGCTCTGCTCGGTGAGCTTGACGCCGGCGTTCATGAATCCCTGCTGGACGATGTCGAACGTGCGGTCGCCGTTGAAGTCCAGGCTGTTCGGCACCATCGCCTGGTACTCCATCTTGTGCGCCGGCTCCGCGTACTTGCCGGTCGTCGCGGGTGCGACCCTGATCCCGTCCGCGCCCTTCTTGTAGCCGAGCTGGTCGAGGGTCTGGTTGGCCGCGTCGCAGTCGAACTTGAGCGGCTGGTAGTCGGTGCTCTGCCACGGCTTGGCGATGTCGCCCAGGAGGCTCTCCGTCGGCGTCGCATACCCGCCGAAGACCACCTGGATCAGCTGCTGGCGGTCGACGCACATCGAGAGCGCTTCCTTCACCTTCGGGTCGAGCAGCTCGCGGTGCTGGGGCTTGTACGGATTCGAGTTCCAGGTGATGTTCGTGATCTCGCCGCCCGGATAGGTGTCGATCACGGCCTTTCCGGACTTCTTGACCGCGTCCACCGCCGTGAACGGCACCTGGTCGACCGCCGAGATCTGGCCCGACTGGAGGTCGGCGATCATGGAGTCGGCGTTCGTGTAGTACACGTAGGCGACCGCGTCGACGTGAGGCTTCGGCCCCCACCAGCCCGGGTTGGGCTTGAAGACGGTCTGGCCCTTCTTCTCGTACTTCGTCACCTGGAACGGTCCTCCCGACACGACCGGCATGTGATCCTCGGGCAGGAAGGTCTTCAGGTCCTTGCCGTTGTTGCCCGTGTACTTGTCCCACACGTGCTTGGGCAGGACGTACAGGTACGTGAGCTGCGCGAGCGCGTTGCCGACGGGCTTGTCGTAGTGGAGGACGACCGTGTTCGGATCGGGGGCGTCAGCGCTCGTGACGTGCGCCACGGCCGACGCCAGCACGGCCGTCGGGCCGGGATACTTGACGATCGTGTTGACCATCCAGGCCACGTCCTCGGATGTGAGCGGCTGGCCGTCCGACCACTTGCCGCCCGACTGCAGCTTGAAGGTGTACGTCTTGCCGTCGGGCGAGACCGTCCACGACTTCGCGTAGCTCGGGACGATCTCCTTCAGGCCCGGGCCGTACTGCACGAGCTCCGGGTAGATCTCCATGAACGAGACGGTGGCCCCGGCCTCGATGTAGTTGAACGGGTTCAGCGTGTCGATGTAGTTCGTCGATCCGAGCGTGAAGATGCCGCCCTGCTTGACCGCGTTGCCGCCCCCGCCGCCGTTGTCGCTGCCGCCTCCGCCACCGCAGCCCGCGGCGGCGAGCAGCACCGCCGTCGCGGCGGCGATTGTCATCAGCTTCCGAGCTCTCATATGCCATCCTCCCTGGTGTTCCCGGACACTGCGGCGGGATGATGATGATCCCGCCCGGGCCGCGGCCGGCGGCCCGCCATGTCGTCGATGTACTCGCAGATCTCCTCGACCGCCCGCTCGAGCCACATGCGGCCCTTCTCGGCCGTCGCGGCCGTCGCGTCCCCGATCACGCCCGACTCGGTCCAGCCGCTCCACTGGCCCTTGACCGAGAGCGGGCCGTCCGACCAGTCCATCCAGGCGTGGTCGGACTCCCAGTCGGGGATCTCCCTGACCGCCTTCTCCATCTGCACGAGCCCCGGCCGGATCGCCAGATAGAGCGACGTCTCGAGCTCGCACGCGTGCGCCATCCCGCCGGGCGACGGCGAGGAGCGCGTCGCCGCCAGGAGCTCGGCCGAGGCCGGCGAGCTCAGGTACCAGAACGTGGCCGCGATCGCGTCGCGCTCCTCCAGCATGATGAGCCGCGACGCCATGTCGACGAGCGGCACGTTCGACCCGTGCCCGTTCACGAACAGGATCCGCCGGAACCCGTGGTGCAGCACGCTCCTGCCGATGTCGACCAGGTGGTCGACGAAGGTCTTCCAGCCGATCGTGATCGGCCCGGGGAAGTCCATGTGGTGCGGCGTGTAGCCGTGCGTCACCGTGGGCAGCAGGACCGCCGTGCCCGGCCGGGCGTCCACCGCCCGCTCCGCCAGCGTCTCGGCGATCACCACGTCGGTGTCGATCGGCAGGTGGTGGCCGTGATCCTCGAGCGTCGCCACGGGGATCACGAGCACCGGGTCGCGGGCGGCCCACTCGGCCACCTCGGGCCAGGTCAGCTCCGCGTAGCGGTTGGTCGGTGTCGGGGTGTCAGTCGAAGGCATATCGCTGGTCGAGAGAGTCGCACGGGTTTCCGCGGCCGTACGTGATGGTCATCTCTGTGACGTCGGCAAGGCACCAGAAGACAGTTTTCGACTGCGCGCCGTGCTCCGGGTGCCGGCAGAGCGAGTGCGGTGCGCCGGTGTGATCCTGCAGCGCTCGTCGCAGGACCTGCTCCGTGATCTGTCCCGGCGCGAGCCATTCGAGGGCGCGACGATACCGGACGGCCGACCCGGCCGCGTACTCCGGATCACCCTCGTACGGCAGCATCTTCTCGCTCACGTAGTGGTTCGTGTGCGCCAGGGTGCCCCCCGGGCCGGGCGTGATCAGCTCCGCCTGGGTGGCCGACCCCTCCACGTTCACGACGCCGCCGTCGCGGTGGCTCAGAATCGTGTTGTAGGACGAGGCCCGGTGCGGGTTCAGGGCGGCCTCCACGGCCTCCTCGAGCGTGCGCCGGCGCAGGATGTCGCGCACGTGCAGGAGCCGCGGGATCCCGACCCGGTTGTCGTTCGGCGAGACCTCGTTCCCGGTGAGGGCCAGGCCGGCGGAGTTGAACCCGACGCTGATCCACGGGCCGATGCCGATCGTGAACACGACCGGATCGCCGGCAACGCGCCACTCCGTCGCCACCATGTCGGGCTCGGCCTCGGGCGGCAGGTCGTTGTTGTGGGCCACCCACAGGTGGCCGTCGACGCTCGCCGGCGGGCACGCCACCATGTCCGAGCAGGCTCCCTCCCCCTCGCCGTCGGAGCCGAGCTCCTCGATCCCCGCGGCGAAGACCGCCAGGCGGTCGGCGCCCGCGCCGTCGGCGACGGCATCGAGCTCCTCGACCAGCCAGGGCAGCTCGCGCGCCGTCACCTCGCGGTACGGGCGCGAGGCCTCGACCTGCGCCGGGGTGAGCCCGGCGGTCGAGCGCCGGACGGCGGCCGCCCCGGCGCGCCCGATCTGCGCGCCGACCTCGGCGTGCGTGCCCGCCGCGCGGACGAGGGGCAGGGGCTCAGGCGGCATAGCGCCTCTCGAAGACGGCGCGGACGGCGGGGCTCTCGCGCAGCACGTTCAGCGCCGTCAAGCCCATGTCCGGCATGTGGCCGTTGCCGATGAGCATCGTCGTGGCCCGGCCGAGCCCCTCCGCACCGAGCGCGGCCGTCGTGAAGGACGTGGCCATCGAAAAGAACAGGATCGTCCCCGTCTCGCGGGTGAGGAGGATCGTCCCGAGCTCGGTGCCCGGGACGTTCACGAGGTTCACGGCGACGTCCGCCTCGCGTCCGGCGGCGTCCATCACCGCCTCGTACAGCCCGAGCGCGTCGGTGGCATCGGCCGCCACGACGTGGTCGGCGAGGCCCGTCTCACGGACGTCGGTGAGCGCCTCTTCGGCCAGGTCGGTGACGATCACGCACCCGCCGGGGCCGGCGTGCTTCCTGGCCTCGTGAAGGGTCAGCAAGCCGGCCGTGCCGCCGCCCCCGACCAGGACGACCGTGTCGCCGGGGCGGACGAGGCCGGCGGTGCGCGACGGCGCGCCGGCGACGTCGAGCGCCGCGAGCGCGATCCGCTCGGGGATGTCCTCGGGGAGGACGGCGAACGGGCTGGACTCGAAGAGCACGGCGGTGCCCGATGCGCCGACCTGGCCGTGGTGCATGTCGATCCCGTCCACCCGGTCGAGCCGAAGCGGCGTCAGCGTGAGCGAGATCAGGCTCGCGATGCGCTGTCCGGGCGCGACCCGGCGGATCTCGCGGACGAGGCTTCCCACCTCGCGCACCGTCCCCACCAGCATGCCGCCCGAGCCGGTGACGGGGTTGTGCAGCTTCCCCCGCTCCGACACGATCGCCTCGATGGCCCGTGCGACGGCAGCCGGATCGCCGCCGGCCTCCGAGGCGAGCTGCGGTAAGCTCGGGGTGTCCAGATTCAGGCGCTCGACGTCGACCCGGATCTCCGAATCCGAGATGCGCGGGTCGGCGTCGAGCTTCCACGCCGGCTGCGGGAAGGTCCCGTCGCCGTCGAGCACCCGGTGAAGGCCGTAGCGAGCGGCCGGGCTGAGGGGCATGGCCCAGGCTACCCCGCTGCAAATCCCGCTCATATTGGAGCAACGCTCTAAAATCGGTGGACGTGGTTGAGCAGATGCACAAGGGCGGGGTGAGCGTCGCCGAGCTCGTGGAGGAGACGGCGCTCGGCCGGGCGGAGCTCCGGGCCGGAGGCGGTGGGCTCGGCCGCGAGGTGGAGCGGGTGCAGTGGATGGAGGTGCTCGACGACTTCGCCGACTACCTCGCCCCGGGCGACCTGCTCCTCACCACCGCCTACAACCTGGGCGACGACCGTGCCCTTCAGCGCACGCTCGCCGGCCGGATGCTCGAGGCCGGTGCCGTCGCGATGGTGGTCAAGTGCGGCTACTACCTCGAGTCGGTGCCCTACGCCGTGCGCCGCCAGGCTGACGACATCGACCTGCCGGTCTTCGAGCTGCCGCGTGAGGTGCCGTTCGTCGAGATCTCGCAGTCCATCTACGAGCGGCTCGTGTCGGGCTCCTACGCGCGCCTTCAGCGCTCCGCGGGCATCCATCGCGAGCTGGTGCGGCTGGTCGTCGACGGCGCCGACCTGGGCACCGTGGTGCGGCGGGCGGCGGCGATGGTCGGAAACCCCGTCGTGGTCGAGGACGACGCGGGCCGCAGGCTCGGCGGATGGCGGCCCGACGGCCGCCCGCACTGGCTGGGACCGGGCGGGCTGGCCGACGCGCCACACGCGCTCGTGGTGCCGGTCGTGGCCCGCGGTGTCACCCACGGCCGCGTCGGTCTCATCCCGGAGCGGCCCGCCCAGGCCGATGACGTCCAGGCGCTCGAGCAGGTCGCGACGGTCGTCGCGCTCGACATCGCCAAGTCCGACCGCGAGCGCCTGACGGAGGACGAGCTGGTCGCCGCCTTCGTGCGCGACCTGGTGCGCGGCCGCGCCGGCGACGCCGCCGCGTGCCAGGCGCGGGCCCGCCGGCTCGGCGTCGAGATCCCGAACGAGGCGCGCGTGCTGCGGCTCCGCGGGGCGACCGCCGACCCGGGCGCCGTCGAGCAGGCGCTCGACCTCCTGCGCGAGCGGCTCCCGCGGCGGCCCCTCCTGGCCCGCGACGGCGCGGAGATCGTCGCCGTCTGCTCGGCCGGGGACGAGGAGCTGGTGGGCACCGACCTCGGGTGGCTCGCCCCCGGCGGCGAGGAGCTGACCGGCGGCGCGGGCGAGGCGGCCGGAGGCCCCGACCGGCTCGGGGCCTCTCACCACCAGGCCGGCCGCGCCCTACGCCTGGGCCGCGGGCTGCGCGGGCGGGGCGTCCTTCATCGTTACGCCGACGTCGAGGCCTACGACGCGCTTCTCGGCGACGACGGCGACCGGGCGGCGCGCGCCCGAGCCCGGACGATCGACCGCCTTCCGGACGACCTGCGGACGACGCTCGCCCTCTACCTGGAGCACAACCACAGCGTCGCCCGGACGGCCCGCGAGCTCTTCGTGCATCGCAACACCGTGCACTACCGGCTGCGCCGGATCGAGGCGCTCTGCGAGCTCGACCTGACCCGCGTCGAGGACCGGATGCTCTGCCAGATCGCGCTCCTCTCGGCCCGCATGGGTGACCCCGCGGCCGGCGTGGTATAGATCGGGCGATGGCCGTCTCCGACGCCGCCCCCAGGTACCGCCAGGTCGCGGCCGAGTTGGAGCGGGACATCGCCGCCGGCGGCCTGCGGCCGCACGACCGGCTGGCATCGGAGCGCGCCATCGCCGAGCGCCACGGGCTCTCGCGGATGACCGCCAGACAGGCGGTCGAGCTCCTCGTCCGCCGCGGCACCGTGTACCGGCGCCCCGGCTCGGGGACGTTCGTCTCGCCGCCCCGGGTCGTGCACACGCTCCAGCGCCTCGCCGGCTTCTCGGAGCAGATGCGCGCCCAGGGCATCGTTCCGTCCGCGCGCGTGCTCGAGATGCGGCGCACGTCCCGCCCGGACGCGCAGGCGCGGACGGCGCTCGAGCTTCCGTCCGGCGGCTGTGCGTGGATGGTGCGCCGCGTCCGCTTCGGAGACGGCGAGCCGCTGCTGCTCGAGACCTTCTGGGTGCCGGATGCGCTCTGCCCCGACCTGGCCCGGCGCGACCTGGCCCGCGGGTCGCTCTACGACCTCCTGCGCGAGCGCTACGGGATCGACCCGTGCACGGCCGACGAGTCGATCGAGCCGGCCGTCCTCGAACCGCCCGACGCCGGCCACCTCGGCGCCCGTCCCGGCGTGCCGGCGATGGTCGTCACCCGCACGGCCCGCGACCGCCACCGCCGGCCGGTGGAGTTCGCCCGCGACGTCTACCGCGGCGACCGCGCCCGCTTCGAGATCGCCCTCACGGCGGGGGAACCCATGGTTCCCCCGCGAGCGTCGACTGCGTGAAAAATTGGGGTCAGACCCCA
>JAICKX010000048.1 GCA_025927685.1 Thermoleophilia bacterium
GCCGCCTCGGGCCCGGCCGCCGCCTCCGGCCCGGCCGGCTCGGCCGCCGGCGCGGCGGCGGGCGCGGCTGCGGCCCCGTCCGTGGCGGGTGCCGCGGCGTCGCCGTCGGCGTCGCCGTTCTCGGACACGAAGTCGGACACCTTGACGCCGCGGTTCCTGCCCTCCGCGACGCCGTCGGCCAGGACGCGCATGATGAGCGCCGATGCGCGGATCGCGTCGTCGTTCCCGGGGATCACGAAGTCGGCGTCGTCGGGGTCGCAGTTCGTGTCGACGAGCCCGATCACCGGGATGTTCAGGCGGCGCGCCTCGCGCACGGCGAGGGCCTCCTTCTTCATGTCGATCACGACGACCGCGTCCGGCAGCTTGCGCGTGTCGGCCACGCCGCCCAGGTTCGCCTCGAGCTTCTCGAGCTCGGCGAGCGTCGCCTGCCGCTCCTTCGGCGGCAGCAGGTCGAGCTGGCCGTCGGTCTTCTGCCGGCGCAGGTCGTGCAGGAGCACGATCCGCTCCTGGATCGTCCGGTAGTTGGTGAGCAGGCCGCCCAGCCAGCGGTGGTTCACGTACGGCATCGAGACGCGCCGGGCGTGCTCCTCCACCGCGTCCTGGCACTGCTTCTTCGTGCCGACGAAGAGCACCGTGCCGCTGCGCTCGCCGATGTTCGACAGGTAGCGGTAGGCGTCGTTCAAGAGCTCCATCGTCTGCTGGAGGTCGATGATGTAGATGCCGCCGCGCTCGCCGAAGATGAACCGCCGCATCTTGGGGTTCCAGCGGCGGGTCTGGTGGCCGAAGTGGACGCCGGCCTCCAGCAGCTCGCGCATGGTGACTGCGGACACGCGCACTCCTCCTGGTCGGTTGGGTTGAACGTCCGGCGGAGGCGCTCCGGAGCCCCGACGCGCGTCGGGACACCGCCGGCACGCCGCATGCACCGCCGGGTCGAGGGTGGTCAGAACCGCCGGGGATGATAGCCGCTACACGCTTCTCGCCAGCCCGAGCGCCGCCTCGAGGTCGGCCGGAAGGGGCGCAGAGAGCCGCAGCTCCTCGCCGGTCCATGGATGCGTGAACCGGAGCTCCGACGCGTGCAGGAACTGGCGCTCGAGGCCGAGCTCGGCGCCGTGGCCGTAGACCGGGTCGCCCACCACCGGGTGGCCGATGGCGGCCAGGTGGACGCGGATCTGATGCGTCCTTCCAGTCTCGAGCTCGACGCGAAGCAGCGATCGCTCGGGCAGCGCCTCGACGAGCTCGAAGTGCGTCACGGCGTCGCGGGGATGGTCGGTGTCGAGCGACTGCCGCGCCGGATCGCGCCGGTCGCGGCCGATGGGGGCCTCGATCCGGCCGGCCCGCGACGGCGGGCGGCCCCGCACCAGCGCCGTGTAGGCCCGCCGGATGTGGCGGCGGCGGAGCTGCGCCTGGAGCCGGCGCAGCGTGTCGTCGTCGCGCGCGACCAGGAGCAGGCCGGACGTGTCGCGGTCGAGGCGGTGGACGATCCCCGCCCGCCCCGGCGGGCCCCCGCCGGCGCGGCCGGCGAGCGCCGCAGCCAGGGTCGGTGCGGCGTGGCCGGGGACGGCATGCACCAGGAGGCCCGCCGGCTTCACGACGGCCAGCAGGCGCTCGTCGGCGTGCACGACCTCGACGTCCTCGTCCGGGAGCGGCGCCTGCTCGGGCTCGGGCACCGTGAGCCGGACGACGGCGCCGGCGGACACGCGGTGGGCCCGCGGCCGCACCTCGCCGTCCACGACCACCGCGCCGGCGTCGATCAGCCGCGCGGCAGCCGCGCGCGAGCCGACCGAGGAGTGCTCGGCCACGAACCGGTCGAGCCGCTCGCCGCCCGCCTCGCGGGGGACGACGACGTTCTCGACGGTCACGCCCCGGGGTCGGCCCCGGCCGGAGGCGGCGGCGCGGGTGGACGCGGCTGCTCGATCCGCATGAGCGCCAGGGCGAGCAGGAGCACGCCGACGACGATGAACGAGTCGGCGAGGTTGAACGTGGGCCAGTGGCTGATGTGAATGAAATCGGTGACGTGCCCCTGGCGGACGCGGTCGGCGAGGTTCGAGACGCTGCCGCCCACGAGCAGCCCGAGCGCCACCGGGAAGATGGTGTGGCGCGCGCCGGAGCGGGCGAAGTGCACGAGCATCCAGACGACGGCGGCGGCCGTGAGGACGGAGACGATGCCGAGCCGGCCCGGGAGGACGCCGAACGCGATTCCTGTGTTCTGGACGTGGGTGATCGAGAGCCCGGGGATCACCGAATGGCTCTCGTTCATGCCGATCCGCCCCTCGATCACCCGCTTCGTGAGCTGGTCCGCGACGGCGGCCGCGATGGCAACCGCTGCGAATCCCGCCCACTGCAACGACCCCGCCCGGTGGACAGGCTCGGGCTCGACGTGGACGTGGATCAGCCCCGTTCTTCGAGTCTCTTGCACTCGATGCACTTCGTCGCCCACGGCAGGGCCTCGAGCCGGTCGGAGGCGATGGGCTGCCCGCAGCGCTCGCACTTCCCGTAGGTCCCGGCGTCGATCCGCCCCAGCGCTGCGTCGATCGACTCCAGCAGATGCTCGGCGTTGTCGCCGAGCGAGAGCTCCATCTCGCGATCGAGCGTCTCGCTGGCGCTGTCGGCCATGTGGCTGTCGTTCCCGTCCTCGTCGACGGCGTCCTCCATCGACCGGGACGTGTCGTCCATCAGGTGCTGACGCGCTTCGAGGACGCGAGCACGCTCGGACTCGAGTCGGCGGCGTGCAGCTTCGATGTCGACGACGGCCATGCCCTACCTCCGGCAAACAGGATCCCCAGCCTGCCGGTCAGTATACCGAGGGCGTTTTGAGGCTCAGCCGCGGCTCAGTCGCCGCCGGCGTAGTCGCCCGGCTCGACCGGGGGCATGAGCTGGGTGTGCTCGCCCTGCTTCTCGGTGCGGCCGGTGGCGTCCGCCAGGCGCTGCTCGTGGTCGCGCACCGCCTCGAGCGTGGCGCCGAGCAGGGCGCGCAGCCGCAGCCGGAACTCCGCCTCCTCCGTCAGCAGCCGCGAGGTCTCGCGACGGGTGCGCTCGCGCTCGGCGTACGCGCCGTGCACCAGGTCGCGGGCCTTGGCCTCGGCGTCGCGGATGATCAGCTCGGCCTGCCGTGAGGCGGCGGCCCGCAGCTCGTCGGCGGCACGCTCGGCGCTCACGAGCGCGCTTCGCATCGCCTCCTCCGTCTCGCGGTGCCGGGACAACTCGGCCTCGAGCTCGTGGACACGGTCGTCGAGATCGGCGCGCTCCCGCCACACCACCTCGTACGCGTCCGTCGCGCTCTCGAGCAGATGGTCGACGTCCGCCCTCCGGTAGCCGAAGGGGCTTCGCCTCGGCCGCTCGTGGCGCAGCTCGACAGGTGACAATCCCATGCCAGGGTGATTCTGCGTCTGCATTCGGAGTCCTCCCGAAGGTCTACAGGTTCTTCCGCGGCACGTATCCCCGTCCTGGCGTGCCGCCGACCATGATCAGCTTGAGACCCTCGCTCCCTGCGATGGGCATGCGCGTGTGGCGGGGATCGACCCGCAGCCACCGTCCGGGCACGAGCGCGACGTCCTCGCCGTCGATTCGCATGATGCCCGACCCGGCCAGGACGACGTAGACCTCCTCCTGGCCTCCCTCCGTCTCGTCGTGCTCGACGCCGGAGGCGCCCGGCGGGAGCTCGAGCTGGTTGATGCCGAAGCCGCTCGTGCCGAGCGCGATGCGCATCTTGCGGAACACGCCGAAGCTCGGCTCGACCTCGGCCGCGTCGATCACGGTGTGGCTCATCCTGGGCTGCCCCCTTTGCTATCGGAACCCGTCGAGGATGGCGAAGGCGATCTCCAGCAGGATACGCAGGCCGAAGATCGCGATCATCGGGCTCAGGTCGAGCCCGCCCATCGACGGCAGAAGGCCGCGCAGCGGGCGCAGCACCGGCTCGACGGTGTCGTACAGGAACGTCCGCAGCGCCCCGACCCACCTGTTCGCCGGCAGCTGCAGCCACGACGTGATGATGTAGAGGCCGATGACGAGCGAGTAGACGAGCCAGAGCGAGTAGAGGAACTGCTCGACCGTCGAGATGTTCACCCGAGCTCGCCCGCCCTGCGCATGGCGGCCCGCACGCCGTCGATGATCGCCCCGCGGACGCCGCGCCGCTCCATCTCCGCCAGGCCGGCCGCCGCCGTCCCGCCCGGCGACGTCACCATCCGGCGCAGGTCGGCGCAGGCGATGTTCTCCTCGGTCAGGAGCGACGCCGTCCCCCCGACCGTCGAGAGGATGAGCCGGCGGGCGCTCTCGTGGGTGAGGCCCGAGACGATGCCGGCGTCCTCGAACGCCTCGACGATGAGGCCCAGGAACGCCGGCCCCGAGCCCGAGAGCGCCGTGGCGGCATCGAACAGCCGCTCCTCCAGCGGCACGACCTCGCCGAGGAGCGAGAAGGACTCGAGCACGGCCTCCTCGGCAGCGGTGTTCGTGAACCGCCCCGACGAGAATGCGAGCGTCCCCGCCCCCACCCGGACGCCCACGTTGGGCATGAAACGGAAGACCGGGGCGTCGACGTCGAGGATCGTCTCGAGCGTCGCCGTGCCGACGCCGGCCGCCACCGACGCGATCGTCTTCTTCGGCGTGATGAGGTCGGAGACCTCGCGCAGCACCCGCTCCACGTCGATCGGCTTCACGCACAGGACGACGATGTCGGCCTCGCGCACGAGATCGGCGTTGGCCTCGACGTGCCGGGTGCCGAGCCGCTCGGCCAGGCCCGCGGCCCGGCCGGAGCCGCGGTCGGTCACGAGGATCCGCTCCGCCATCGCCGCGTCGGCGCGCACCCAGCCGGACACCATCGCCGACGCCATGTTGCCCGCCCCGAGCAGTCCGATGATGGGCGCTCGCTCGCTCATAGGACGCGACAGCGTATCGGGTACGGCGACGCCGGGGCGTGGCCTTGCCGGGGAACCATGCCGGCGGCCGGCCCGTCCTACGATCATGCGGACGCCGCTCGCCACCAGCCTGGGAACGGTCGCGGCGCTCCTGGCCGTGGCCGGGTGCGGGCAGGCCGCGGCCGGCCGGGGGCCGGGGACCGCCGCGGCGCCCGGCGGCGCGCCGGTCGTGTCGCTGACCGCGAACGCTCCCGGCGGGACACGGGTCGTCGGCGGCACGCCCGGCATGCGGGCCAGGGCGCGGGCGATCCTGGCCGGGATGGGCGACGTCGCGATCGCCGAGGTGCGGTTCGGGCGGCCGCCCGCGGGGTTCTCGCGCCTCCGGCGCATCGATGGGCCGATCTGGCTCTCGACCACCGCCGTCGCGAAGGGCAGCCCGTTCGCAGGCCCGCTCCGGTCGCAGCTCGCCGCGGACGGCCCGCTCTGGCAGGCGACGGTCTTCGCAAACGCCTACGAGGCGAGCCAGCCGGCGGGGGAGCCTCGCGTCCGCGGAACGTCGGAGGCGCTGTCCGTGGCCGGCCGGAGGAGCCCGTTCTCGAGCGAGACCGGGCCGGCCGATCCGTACGGCGGCGCGCCGGTCGGGGACGACGCGGTGCGGCGGACGGTCGCCCGGGCTGCGACGCGAGGCCGGTTCAGGGTGGTGTCGATCTCGATCGCGCACGCCAACCGCCAGGCCGTGACCGTCGTCGTGCGCGCCCTCCGGCGGGGCGCGTTCGCGCGCCGCTACGAGGCCTTCGTCAGTGCCATGAACCGCCTCGACTCCCGGCTCGACGGCCTCCAGTGGCAGGTCGTCGACCGGTGCGGCTACCCCGTGGCGGTCCAGTCCGCCGGCGCCTGGACGAGCCCGCGCTGGCTGTGCCCGAACCCCTACGTGCCGGGGCTCGCGATGACCCGCGCGACGTGCCGCAAGCTCCCCCGCGGCTTCCCGCCCTGCGGCGGCTGATCAGGGCGGCGGCGCCCACGCGTCCAGCAACGCCCTGAGCTCCTCTGCCGCCGGCGTCAGCTTCGGAAGGCTGAGCCGGTCGACGCCGACGATCGCCGGCAGGCGGCCGTAGAGGTGCGGCAGGCCCAGAATCCCCTCGACCTGCTCGCGGATCCACTTGTCGTAGGCGATCGGGTAGGTACGCCGCGCGATGAACACTGCCTGGAGGAAGCCCTGGAAGGCCAGGTAGAGCCGGTGGAAGGCGTGGAACGGCTCGTCGCGGCGGACCATGAGCGGCACGTGGTCGAGGTCGTTCATCACATACATCCGCGCCTCGCCGAGGCGGGTCGCGCGCAGCTCGTCGTCGTAGTACGGAAGCCAGCGGGCACGCAGCTCAGCGAGGCGATCGCCGCGCTCCCAGAGTGGGACGGCGTAGGCCAGCTCGTTTCCAACGGCGACCTCGAACGCGTCGGGACCTGTGGTCCACCCGCGCGGACCGGGACCGAAATCGCCCGTGGTCGCGTCTAGATCGACTTCGACGAACGGACCGAGAGCGGCGAGCTCGGCCAGCGGCTCCGCCGTCGGGGCGAACTCTGCGAACGCCGTCTCGACTCGTGCGGCCGATGCCTCGTCCCGAACGAGGACGGAGAGGTCGAGGTCGTTCGCATCAGCGCGGCGGGCACACGAGCCGACCAGCGAGACGGCCTCGGCGTCGGGCAGCGTCGAGACGAACGCCACTGCCGCCGCGGCCGCCGCGGCGTGCTGCGGGGTCGGGAACGACGCCACGCGGCGATCAGTACTGGTTGAAGAAGCCGCGCTCCATGAGGAGCGCCTTGTCCTCGGCCGAGACCGAGATCGAGTGCGGTGTCAGCAGGAAGACACGGTCGGCGACGCGCTGCATCGAGCCGTCGAGCGCGTAGGTGAGCCCGCTCGAGAAGTCGACCAGGCGCTTGGCGAGGTCGGCGTCGGCGCCCTGGAAGTTGATGATGACCGGCACGTCCGCCTTCAGCTTGTCGGCCACCGTCTGGGCGTCGTTGAAGCTCTTGGGCACGACGAGCGAGACCTGCTGCGCGGCCCTGTGGCCGTTCTGGCCGGGCGGGTCCGGCGGCCGCCGGCGTGCTGAGACGGCGCGCGGCTCGTCGTCGGAGAAGATGTCGTCGTAGTCCCCTCCGCCCCGCCCGCGGCGCGGCTTCAGGCGGCGGACGTTCGGCCGCTCGCTGTAGGTGCGCTCGAGGTCCTCGTTCGCGGCGGCGCCGTCGTCGTCGTACTCCTCGTCCCAGTCCTCCTCGCGCACGCCGAAATACACGAGCGTGGAGTGCCACAGGTCTCGCATCGGCATGGAAAGAGTCTAGCCCCGGTAAAGGACGGTGCCGACTCGCACGATCGTCGCTCCCTCGGCGGCCGCCACGGCGTAGTCCTGGCTCGTGCCCATGCTGAGGCGGGCGAGGTCGTGCCGGCCCTCCCAGTTCGGCCACAGCCGGTCGCGCAGCTCGCGCAGCGCCGAGAACCACGGCCGGGCGTCCTCGGGATCCTCGGCCAGCGGCGGCATCGTCATGAGACCGCACAGCCGCACGCGCTCGAGCGCGGCCACCTCGTCGAGGAACGCGTCCACGTCGGCGGCCGGGACGCCCGCCTTCGTGTCCTCGCCGGCCACGTTCACCTGGAGCAGGCAGTCGACCGGCGCGTCGGCCCGCGACTGGATCTGGGTGCAGGCGCTCATCGAATCGAGGGCGTGGATGAGCCGCACCCGGCCGATCAGGTCCCGCACCTTGCGGCTCTGGACGTGGCCGATGAAGTCCCAGGTGAAGGCGTCGCCGTAGCGCTCCTGCTTCTCGAGGAGCGCGTCCGAGCGGTTCTCGCCGACGAGCGTCACGCCCCCCTCCCGAAGCGCCCCGAGGTCGCCCGCGTCGACGTACTTGGTCGCCGCCAGGACCTCGACGTCCGGCCCCACCTGCTCCCGCACCCGGGCCAGGTTGCGCGCGATGACGGCCGGGTCAAGCACGGATCGCCCCCACGATGCCCTGCCGCCCGGTGGTGCCGCGGTCGCGGCGGTGCGAGAAGTAGCGCTCGCCGTCGCAGATCGAGCACTCGCCGGCGACCTCCACGTCCGTCACCCCGGCGGCCTCGAGCGCCAGCCGGGCGGCGAGCCACAGGTCGGCCCGGCCGTGGCGGACGACGTCCTCGCCGAAGCGGTCACGCAGGATGCCGGCCACATCGTCCCCCACCTCGTAGCAGCACGGCCCCGCACCCGGGCCGACGGCCGCCGTGGCCCGGCCGCGGACGGCCTCGGCGCCGCGCTCGACGATGCCGGCCGCGAGCCCGCGCCACCCGGCGTGGAGCACCGCCAGCCGGTGCCCGTCCTCGCGCGCGATCGCGATCGGCAGGCAGTCCGCGGTCAGGAGCATCATCGGCCGCCCCGCGAGGCCCGTCACGAGGCCGTCCGACTTCGGGAAGGCCTCGACCCCCGGCTCCAGGAAGCGCCCCGGCGCGGGCCGCTCGTCCACCTCGCGGACATGGGCGCCGTGCACCTGCCACGCCATCGTCGCCGCCGCCGGGTCGCCGCCCGACCCGGCGACCGCCCGGCGCCGGTTCTCGGCCACGTTCGCGGCGGCGTCGGCGGTGAGCGCGCCGAGGTTGAGCGACCGGAACGGTCCATCGGAGACGCCGCCCCGGCGGGAGGTGAAGGCCACGGTCACGCCCGCCGGTGCCGAGGCCCAGCGCAGGAGCGGCAGGTCGCCGGCGTCCCAGGCGAGGCCGCTCATCTGTGGCTCCCCGCCACGAGCTCGCGCGCGGCGGCCAGCTCGGCCGCGCGGCTCTCGAGCTCGCCGTTTCGCTTGCGCCGCAGGAGCTCGCGCAGCACCTCGCCCACCCGCGGCGACTCCTCGAGCCCGAGCTCCTCGCGCAGCACGCTGCCGTCGATCGAGAGGCGCACGCCGCGCAGGTGGCCGAGGTACGACTCGGCAGCATCGCTCCCACCGGCGGCCGCGAGGAGCGCCGCCTCGACGGGCCGGGACGAGAACGCCTCGGCCACGGCGGCGGGGCTCGACCCCTCCTCCGGGTGCCCTGCCGAGACCGCGGCGCGCAGCGTCGCGGCGTCGCGGCGGCGCAGCACGAGCCGGTGTGCGAGCAGCGGCAGGTCGGCGTCGGGAAGCTGCCGCGCGATGACCACGAGCCCCGCCCGCCAACCGGGCGTCCGCGGTGAGTAGCGCAGCCGCAGCTCCTCGACGCGGCCCAGGAGCTCCTGCGCCTCGGGGCCGCAATCGAGCCCTGGCCACACTGCCCGGCAGCCCTCGAGCGCCGCGAGGCGCCCGATCGCCCCGGCCGCCGCCGGCTCGCACAGGATCGCGGCCAGCTCCGCGCGCACGCGCGACCCGGAGAGATGCGCGACCAGCCCCTCCCTCACCGCGGCGAGCGCCAGCTCCCTGGTCTCGTGATCGAGCTCGAAGCCGAGCCGGGCGGCGTAGCGGACGGCCCGGAAGACCCGGGTCGGGTCGTCGCGGAACGACTCGGCGTGGAGGACGCGGATGCAGCGCCGCTCCAGGTCACCGCGGCCGCCCGCCGGGTCGAGGAGGGCGTCTCCGTTCCCCAGCCGCAGACCGATGGCGTTCACGCTGAAGTCCCGCCGGAGCAGGTCGGCCTCGATGCCGGCGGGCTCGACAGCCGGCAGCGCTCCGGGCCGCGCGTAGGTCTCCGAGCGGGTGCGGGCGAGGTCGACTCGCATGTCCTCCCACCGCACCGTCGACGTGCCGAACGCCGCGTGCACGGTCACCCGGGCCCGGCCTCCCAGGCGGCGGGCGAGCCGCCTCGCAGCCGCCGCCGCGTCGCCGTCGACCGCGAGGTCGACGTCGGTGATGGCCGCCTCGCCGCGCAGGAGGTCGCGGATCGCTCCGCCGACGAGGTAGAGCGGATCCCCGGCGGCGGCATCGAGCGCGGCGTCCAGCATCGCCGCGGCTCGCTGGGGGACCGGAACGGCGGCGTGGCGGTGGGGCATGGCGGCATGCATGATACGGACGGGCCCGTCCGGAGCCGTTCCCATGGCAGCTCACCGCATCCTTCTCGCATACGTGGCGACTCTCGGGGCGATCCTCGCCGCGACGGCGTGCGGCTCGAGCAGCCCCAGCGGCTACGACGACGGCGTGCGGAACGCGTTCGTGTCCGCCTGCACGAAGACCTCCTCCGGCCGCGAGGCCGCGTGCAAGGCCGCCTACGACTGCATCACGCAGCGGGTGTCGTTCGCCGACTTCAAGGCCGCCGACAAGGCGATCCGCGAGGGGCGTCCCGTCGATCCGAAGATCCTCCCGCTGCTCACCCAGTGCGCGGTCCAGAGCGCCCGCCCCTAGGCCCGCGCCTACTCCGTAGGCACGGCGGGCGCCGGCGGCGCGGCGTCCGCGGCGAGCGCACCGCGGATCTCGCCGGAGCGGGCGTGATCGACGAACCCCTCGGCCCGGGCCAGCGCCGCCAGCGGGGCCGCGAGTGCCGCCGCCGCCGCCTCGGAGAGCTCCACGACCTCCTGCGTGCGCAGGAACGCGGTCGGCGACAGCCCCGACGAGAAGCGGCTGTGGCCACCGGTCGGCAGGATGTGGTTCGAGCCGGCGATGTAGTCGCCGTAGGCCGTCCCGCTGTGCGGGCCGATGAAGATCGCCCCGGCGTGGTGCACCGCCTCGAGCGCGGCGCCGGGGTCGGAGACCATGAGCTGGAGGTGCTCGGGCGCGTAGGCGTTCACGAACCCGAGCGCGGTGTCGAGCGTGTCGGCCTCGACGACGATCACCCCGCTCTGGTCCGGCAGGAACGGCTCGATCGCGGCGAGCACGCCGGGATCGGCCGACACCAGCACGGACTGCGCGCCCGGGCCATGCTCGACCTGGGCCAGGAGGTCGACGGCCGCGGCCTCGGCGGGCGCCGTGGCGTCGGCGACGACGACGAGCTCGGTCGGGCCGGCCAGCGACTCGATGCCGACCTCGCCGAAGAGGCGCCGCTTGGCCTCCTCGACGTAGGCGTTCCCCGGGCCGACGACCATGTCGACGGCCGGGATCGACGCCGTCCCGAGCGCGAGAGCCGCAACCGCCTGCGCACCGCCGGCGGCGTAGACCTCGTCCACCCCGAGCAGCGCGCACACGGCCAGGGCGCCGGCGTCCGGCAGGCCCGAGGGCCCGGGCGGCGAGCACGCCGCGATCTCGGGGACGCCCGCGACCTGGGCCGGCACGATCGCCATGACGGCGCTCGACGGATACGCCGCCAGGCCGCCGGGCACGTAGACGCCCACGCGGCGCACCGGCACCTGGCGGGTCGAGACGACCTGGCCGTGGCGCAGCGTGACCCGCGTGGCCTGCGGCATCTTGTCCTCGGCGACCAGGCGCAGGTTCTCGGCCAGGAGCTCGAGCGCCGCGCGGACGTCCGGGGCGAGGTCGTCGAGGGCCTCGCGCAGCCGGGCGGGCTTCACGCGCATGTGCTCGACGTCGACGCCGTCGAGGCGGGACGTCAGCCGGCGGACGGCCTCGTCACCGCCGTTTCGCACCATGTCAACGATGTCGGCGACGGTCGAGCTGACGTCCTCGCGCAGCGCCTTCGACGGCCGCAACGCCCGGACGAGCCCGTCGACCTCCGCCGCCGCGACGCGTCTGCGCTCCCTCACGCGCGAAGCGTACAGGCCGGGTCGATCTCAGGTCTGGACGCGCTCGATGCGCGCGCCCAGGTGGCGCAGGCGGGCGTCGATCCGCTCGTACCCGCGGTCGATCTCGCCGACGTTGCCGATGCGGCTCTCGCCCTCGGCCGCGAGCGCTGCGAGCACCATCGCCATGCCGGCCCGGATGTCCGGGCTCGCCATCCGCTCGCCGTAGAGCTTCGCCGGGCCGGTCACGACGGCCCGGTGCGGGTCGCACAGGATGATCCGGGCGCCCATCGACACCAGCTTGTCGGTGAAGAACAACCGGTTCTCGAACATCTTCTCGAAGATCAGGACGGTGCCCGCCGCCTGGGTCGCGACCGCCACCGCGATCGACGTCAGGTCGGCCGGGAACATCGGCCACGGCCCGTCCTCGACCTTGGGGATCTGGGCGTGGACGTCGTCGACGATGCGGAGCGACTGCCGCGCCGGGACGCGGACGGCGCCGTCCTCCACCTCGACCTCGACCCCGAGGCGCGAGAACGCGTGCCGGATGGAGCGCAGGTGCTCCACCGCCGCGTCCTCGATCACCACCTCGCCGCCGGTCACCGCCGCCAGCCCGATGAAGGACGCCACCTCGATGTGATCGGCGCCCACACGGTGGGAGGCGCCGTGGAGGGTCTCGGCACCGTGGACGATCAGCACGTTCGAGCCGATCCCCTGGATCTCCGCTCCCATCGCGCAGAGCAGGTCGCACAGGTCCTGCACGTGCGGCTCGCACGCGGCGTTCCGGATGATCGTCGTGCCGCGCGCCAGGACTGCCGCCATGACGGCGTTCTCGGTGCCGGTCACGGAGGCCTCGTCGAGGTAGATGTCAGCGCCGCGCAGGCCGCTCGGAGCGGCCAGCCGGTACTCGCGGTCGGCCGCCACCTCGGCGCCGAGCCCGGCGAACGCCATCAGGTGCGTGTCGACGCGGCGGCGGCCGATCACGTCGCCGCCCGGCGGCGGGATGTCGGCGGTGCCGAACCGGGCCAGCAGCGGGCCAGCGAAGAGGATCGAGGCCCGGATCCGCGAGCACAGCTCGGCGTCGAGCCGGGTCTTTCGGACGTCTGCCGCCCACACGCGCAGGCGGTTCGGGCCCAGCCACTCGACCTCCACCCCGATGTCGGCCAGGAGGTCGATCATGGCCTCGACGTCGCGGATACGCGGGACGTTGTCGAGGGTGACGGGGTCGGCCGTCAGCACGCACGCCGCCAGGATGGGCAGCGCCGCGTTCTTGTTCCCGGCGGGGCGGACGGTGCCGGAGAGCGGCACCCCGCCTTCGATCACGAAGGTCTCGATGGTGGTGTCCCGTGTCGCGACGGCCATGGGGTGAGGGTAGCCGGATTCGCGGCTGGATCAACATCTTCCTGCCTGCGGGCCCGTCGCGGCCGGCACGATATCGTGCGCGGCCATGCCGGACCTGGTGCACGACCGCGACGCCGCCTGGGCCCTCCTGACCGAGTGGACGACGAGCGAGGCGCTGCTCCGGCACGCGCTCGCGGTCGAGGCGTCGGTGCGGGCGTACGCGCGCACGTGGGGCGAGGACGAGGAGGCCTGGGGCAACGTCGCGCTGCTGCACGACTTCGACTACGAGCGCCACCCGACGCTCGACCAGCATCCCCAGGACGGCGCGCCCGTCCTGCGCGAGAAGGGCTATCCGGAGTGGTTCGTGCGCGCCATCCAGTCGCACGGGAGCCACACCGGCGTGGCCCGCGAGTCCAAGCTCGAGCACACCCTCTTCGCCTGTGACGAGGTGTCCGGGTTCGTGCACGCCTGTGGGCTCGTGCGGCCCGACGGCATCGCGACACTCGAGCCGAGGTCGGTGCGCAAGAAGCTGAAGCAGCCGAGCTTCGCACGCGGCGTGAACCGCGACGAGGTCGTGGAGGGAGCCGAGGAGCTGGGCGTCGACCTCGACGAGCACATCGCCTTCGTGATCGCAGCCCTCCGCCCGATCTCGCCCGAGCTCGGCCTGCGCGGCTAGGGATCGCGCTGGCAACGCCACCGGCGGGGCGGGCCTGAAACATTGGCATCAGGCAGCGGTGTTTCACGGAGGGTCGCCTGGCCGGCCACCAGCCCGGAAAATTGGGGTCTGACCCTGATCTTTCAGGCCCCCGCGCGGATCGCCTCCAACCCCTCGACGAGCGCATCGAGATCGTCGTCGCTCGTCCACGGCCCGACCGACAGCCGCAGGTAGGGCGTCTCCGGGATGTACCGCACGAGCACGGACCGCTCGCCGAGCTCCGGCACGACGTCGACCGGCTGGTGCCCCGGCAGCTCGAACGCGACGAGCCCGGTCGAGCCGCCGGGCGGATCGATCGCCGGGATGCCGGCGGCCGAGAGGCGCCCCCTCGCGGCGGCCACGCGCTCCCGGCCCAGCTCGAGCCAGGCGGGCCAGCCGCCGTCCAGGCCGTCGACCCACGCCACCGCGGCGGCGAGCCCGGCGAGCGCGGCCAGGTCGATGGTCCCCGGGTCGAACCGGGTGGCGCCGGGGCGCATGTTGCCGACGATCCCGTCGGCGTAGGTGAGGTAGCTCGGTGTCGCCGGCCGCAGCCGGTCGTGGTGGCGCGGGTGCACCCAGAGGGCGCCGCTGCCGTTCGGGCCGAGCAGCCACTTCTGCCCGGAGATCGCGTAGAAGTCGGCGCCGGTCTCCTCCATTCGCAGGTCGAGCTGGCCGGCCGACTGGGCGCCGTCGACGAGGACGAGCGCGCCCACGGCATGCGCGGCCTCGGCGATCGCGGGCAAGTCGAGCACCCGGCCGGTCGTCCAGAGGACATGCGACAGGGCCACCATGCGGGTGGTCGGCCCGATCGAGGCCACGACGTCGTCCGCGGGCACGGCTCGGATCACCGCACCGCGGCGGGCGCGAAGCTCGTCCAGCGGCCCCAGGACGCCCGGGTGCTCCTCGGTGGTCGTCACGATCTCGTCGCCGAACTCCCAGTCCAGGCCGGCCGTCACGAGCCCGATTCCCTGGCTGGTCGACGTCGTGACCGCCACCTCCTCGGCCGCCGCCCCGAGCCTGCGCGCCGCCGCCTCGCGGGCCCTGCCGCGCACCTCCCAGAAGCGCTCGAACGCGCTCGGCCCGATCCGCGGCGAGCCGACCGCGGCCTCGATCTCGGCGGTCATCGCGTCGGCCGCAGCGCGCGGCAGCGGCCCGTTCGTGCCCGCGTTCAGATAGGCGCAGCCGCCGACGCAGGGCAGGTCGGCGCGGTCAAGCAAGCGACACCACCGCGTCGACGGGATCGTGGTCGGAGAGCCGAAGGGGCAGAGAGCCGTTCAGGCGCAGGTCGCGCCGCTGCGGCAGCCAGCGGGTCGCCGGCCACTCCAGCCCCGCCCCGCGGACGAGCAGGTGGTCGATCCCGACCTCGCCGCCGTCCTCGATCCACCCGCGGCCGGCCAGCGACCGCATGCCGGCCGACCGTGTCCCGGCGTTCATGTCCCCGCCGAGGATCATCGGCGCGCCACGGGCGAACCGCTCGAGCACGAAGCCCGCCTTCTCGAGCTGCGCCGGCGCCCCTCGCGGGTCGGCATGCACGTTTCCGACCGCGACCTCGACGCCCAGCTTGCGATGCCGCAGGCGCACGAGCTGGGCGATGCGCGGCTCGCCGCGGAGCCGGCGGCGCTCGTTCAGCTGCACGCGCCGGACCGACACGAGAAGCAGGTCGCGGCCGTACAGGAGCGCCTGCCCCTGGCCCTCGAACTGGGTGCGGATGACGTCCGGCAGGGCCTTGCCGAGCGCCGCGCCGGCAGCGAGCGGGAGCGGCACGTGCAGGAATGGCACGTGGGCGCCGTATGCGTGCGCCAGCGTGACGCCCATCCGGGTGTGCTCGTGCAGCAGGCTCCCCGCCCACACGGGCACCTCCTGGAGCAGGACGATGTCCGGCTCGTCCTCGACCATCACCGCGCACATCTCCTCCAGAAGCTTGCGGCGGGCGTGCCCGTAGCCCGGGCCGGGAGGCACGTCGCGCCCGTGGGCGATGTTCCAGGTTCGCACGAGGAGCGAGCGCGTCTCGGTCATGCGCGCGTCACCTTAGATGATCGATTCCACGCCCCCGCGCGCCTGGCCGTTCGACTGTGATGGGTTGCCCGTACCCGGCGGGCTGCGGCTGCGAAGCGTCGCATCGCCGCGTCCTCGGTCGGATGGATATCTCGTCGATATCCACCCTCCCTGCGTCCTTGCGCTGCTCGCTTCTCGCCGCCCAGGACATCACGGTGGCGTGGAATCGATCACCTCGGCCTGCGGAATGACCGGCGGCGCGCGTCGATACGATGCCGGTGTGAGGATCCCGGGCCGGCCACGCTTCTCGGACGTGATCCGCCGCCAGCTCGAGCTCTTCGAGGCGGAGAACGCCGATCTCCTGCGGCGGATGGACGAGGCCAAGCGGGCCTACGACCGGTCCGGCGCCGGCGAGGCCGAGGAGGCCTACGGCGACTACATCGACCTCGTCGAGGAGGCCGAGGACGAGCTGCTCGAGCTGCGCGACCGCTACGCCGAGACCATGGCGGCACGCGACCGCAGAGGCTACGAGCGCGAGTTCTGGCGGGCGGCCGGGAAGCGACTTCCGACGCTCCAGGGGCGCAGGTTGTACCTTCGGGCGGTCGATCCCGACTCCACGATCTGACGGCCACACCGACCAGGGAGGACGCATGGCCCATCCAGTCGAAGCAGCAGAAGCCGGAGAGGCGCGCGAGCTGCGCCGGGGCAGCCTCTCCCTGTGGGAGGCGGTGGGCATCTCGATCGCGCTCATGGCGCCGTCCATGGCCGCCAACATCAACCCGCAGGGCACGGTCGGCCTCGTCGGACGCGCCGTGCCGCTCGCGTTCGTCTTCGCCACCGTCGGCGTCCTGCTCGTGTCCTACACGTTCGTGCGCCTGTGCCAGATCTACAACCACGCCGGGTCGGTGTTCGGGTTCGTGGGAGCGACGCTCGGGCCGCGCTTCGGCGTCTGGGCCGGGTGGTCGCTCATGGGCACGTACACGTTCTACGCGTGCGTCACGAGCGCGGCGGCGGGCATCTTCGGCGCCACGTTCCTCGACGAGATCGGGATCTGGGACAACCACCCGCTCTGGGCCGAGTTCCTGTTCGCCTTCATCGCCCTCGCGGGCGCGTTCCTCCTCGCCAGCCGCCCCGCGCACACCGCCGGGCGGATCCTGCTCTCGATCGAGGGCATCACCGTGCTCCTCATCGTGATCGTCGCGACGGTCGTCCTGATCAAGATCCTCGGCGGCGGCGCGCCCGGCGACCAGTCCTTCACGCTGGACGTGTTCTCGCCTCCGTCGGGCTCCGGCATCGGCGACGTCTTCAAGGGCGCCGTCTTCGGGTTCCTGTCGTTCGCCGGCTTCGAGGCGGCCGCGACGCTCGGGGAGGAGACCCGCGAGCCGCGCCGCGCCATCCCGCGCGCGATCCTCGGCACCGCCATCTTCGGCGGCATCTACTTCATCTTCGTCACGTCGGTCGAGATGATGGGCTTCGGCACCGACGCGAACGGCGTCACGGCGTTCGGCTCGTCCGGATCGCTCCTGGGCGATCTCGGCTCGGCCTACATCACGTCGTCGATCGGGGACATCATCACGCTCGGCACCGCCATCAGCGCCTTCGGGTGCGCGCTGGCCTGCGTGGTGGGAGCGACCCGGATCCTCTACTCGCTGAGCCGCGACGGCCTGGGCACGACGGCGCTCGGCAACGTCCGCAGCGAGACCGGCACGCCGGTGCGGGCGCTCGGCGTGATCGTGGCCGCGGCGGCGGTGATCATCGCGGTGTGCCGCATCTTCTTCACGGACAACGCGTTCGACATCTTCGTGTGGTCGGGCGTGATCGGCACGCTCATCCTGCTCGTCGCGTACATGCTCGCGACGCTCGGGGCGATGCGGATGCTCTGGTTCCGCGGCCGCGCGCGCGTGGCGACGTGGCAGATCGTGATCCCCATCGCGGCGCTGCTCGTCCTCTTGGCGACGATCTACTACAACGTCGACCCGAGCGCGCCGAAGGCGACCCGCTGGAACTACTACACGGCCGGCATCTGGGTCGTCGCCGGGGCGATCCTGGTCGCGGTCCTGCCGGGCCTCGCGACGCGGGTCGGCCAGGGCCTCTCCCGGCACGAGGGCCTCGGAGAGGGAGGAACAGCCGCAGGCGAGTGAACGGCAACCCTTAGCCGCAGCTTGTCGACCGAACATATGTTCGGTATGCTGGGCGGTCCCGATGCCGCGCCGCCGTTCCCTGATCGTCTGCACGCTCGTCCCCCGCTTCGCCCTGCGCGTGGCCGCTGGGATGGGCGGCTCGCTCCCCGACGAGCCGGTCGCGCTCGGCCCCGAGCCGGGCGGGCCGCCGGTCCTCGGAGAGGCCAACGCCGCGGCGGCCGCGTTCGGCGTCCGTGAGGGCATGCGCGTCGCCGAGGGGATCGCCCGCTGCCCGGGCCTGCGCCTCGTCACACCCGATCCCGGCGCCGTGGCCGAGGCGGCGGAGCTCCTGCTCTCGCGGCTCGAGGGGCTGGGCGCCGCGGTGGAACCGCTCGGCCCCGGGCGGGCCCTCTTCAGCGCCGACGGGCTCGTGCGGCTCCCCCGCGGCGCGAGCCGGCTCCTCGCGGCGGCGGCCATGGCCGCGGGGCCGGGCGCGCGGGTGGGGGCCGGGCCGGGCCGGTTCGTGGCCCAGGCCGCGGCGGTGCGCTCGCGGCCGCGCCGGCCGCACCTGGTCGAGGAGGGGGCGGCCTCCTCCTTCCTGGCGCCGATGCCGGTCGACCGGCTGCCGCTCGACCCGGCCACGGTCTCGACGCTCGAGGCGCTCGGCATCCGCACGGCCGGCGAGCTGGCGGCGCTCCCCCTGCCGGCGGTCGCCGACCGCTTCGGCCGGCCCGGGATCGCCGCCTGGCGGCTCTCGCGCGGCGAGGACGACGCCTCCGTCGCGCCGCGCGCGCCGCCGGAGCCGCTGCGGGAGCGGATCGAGTTCCCCGAGCCTGCGGGCGACCTGCTCCTGCTCCGCGGGGCGCTGGCCGTCCTGATCGACCGGCTGCTCGCCCACCCCCGCCGGTCCGGCCGGCCGCCGCGCGCGCTCGTCCTCGAGGCGCGGCTGGCCGCCGAGGGCTCCTTCCGGCGGCCGGTGGCCCTGCGCGAGCCGACCGGCGACCCACGCAGGCTGCGCGACGCCCTCCAGCCGCACCTGGCCGAGCTGCCGGGGGCCGTCGACGAGCTCGCGCTCGAGATCTCGGCGCTGGCGGCGCACGGCGACCGCCAGATGGCGCTCATTCGGCCCGCGTCCGAGCTCCTGCGCGAGCGCGCCTCGGAGGCCGCCCGCCAGGTCACGGCGGGGCTGGGCGAGGGGCACCTGTGGCGGGTCGTCGAGGTCGCCCCCTGGTCGCGCCTCCCCGAGGGCCGCCACCTGCTCGTCCCGTTCGACGGCTGACGGGCCCGAAACAGGCGTCGACGGACGCCCGCGTAGACTGCGAGGCGTGTTTCTCATAGGCGGCATCCACGTCCCGGCCAACCTGGGCTATCTGGCCCTCATCCTGATCGTGGGCGGCGAGTCCGCGGGCCTGCCGATCCCGGGCGAGACCAGCATCCTGATCGGCGGGGCGCTGGCGGCGAACGGCGACCTCGACCTGCCGCTCGTCTGGTGCTTCGCCGCGGCGGGCGCGATCATCGGCGACAACATCGGCTACCTGGTCGGCCGCCACTTCCTCCGCCGGGTCATCACGGGATCCGGCCGCCTGGCCCATCGCATGGAGCGATCGGTCGAGCGGAGCGAGTTCTACTTCCGCCGCCACGGCGGCAAGACCGTGTTCTTCGGGCGCTGGCTGCCGGTGCTGCGCGTCACCGCGGCGTGGATGGCCGGGGCGAGCCAGATGGAGTGGCGCCGGTTCGCGGTCTTCAATGCCCTCGGCGGCATCGGGTGGGCGGTGTCGATCAGCTCGCTCGGCTACTTCGCGGGCAAGTCGGCCGACAGCGTCGTCGGCGTGCTGGGCATCCTGGCGCTCGTGATCGTGACCCTGGCGCTCGTCTCGCACTGGTGGTTCCGCCGGCTGGGGCGGGCGGCGGCCGCGGAGGAACCCCAGCCCTAGATGAGGGCCCTCGCGCGCAGGATCGCGGTCGCGCGCGGCGACGAGCCGGCCGACCTCGTGATCACGGGCGGACGGGTGCTCTCGGTCTTCACCCGCGAATGGCTGGAGTGCGACGTCGCCGTGAGCGACGGCTGGATCGCCGGGCTCGGGAGCTACGAGGGCCGTGAGCGGATCGACGCGGGCGGCCGCTACGTCGTCCCCGGGCTCATCGACGCGCACGTGCACCTCGAGTCCTCGCGCCTGCTCGCGTCGGAGTTCGCCCGGCTCGTGCTGCCGTTCGGGACGACCTGCGTCGTCGCCGACCCGCACGAGATCGCGAACGTGCTCGGCACCGACGGCGTCCACTGGCTGCTCGACGCGACCGAGGGCATGCCGCTCGACGTCCGCTTCACGGCGTCGTCGTGCGTCCCGGCGTCGCGGTTCGAGTCGCCGCGGCGGGCGCTCACCGAGGGCGACCTCGAGGGGCTTCTGCGCCGGCGGCGGGTGGTCGGCCTCGCGGAGATGATGAACTTCCCCGGCGTCATCGCCGGCGACCCGGGCGAGCTCGCGAAGCTGGCGCTCGCGGGAGCCGAGCGGGCCGACGGGCACGCACCGGGCGTGCGCGGCCCGGCGCTCCAGGCGTATGCCGCCGCGGGCATCGGCTCGGACCACGAGTCGACCACGATCGAGGAGGGCCGCGAGCGGCTGCGAGCCGGGATGTGGCTGCTCATCCGCGAGGCGACCGGCGCCCGCAACCTGCGCGAGTTGATCCCGCTGGCCCGCGAGCTCGGCTCGCACCGGATGGCCTTCTGCACCGACGACCGCGACCCGCAGCACATCGCCGCGGACGGGCATGTGAACGCGCTCGTCCGCGACGCGGTGTCCACGGGTGTCGATCCCGCGGACGCGCTCGTCATGGCCACGCTCAACCCGGCGACGTGGCACGGGCTGGCCGGCCTCGGCGCCGTGGCGCCCAGCTACCGGGCCGACCTGCTCCTGCTGCCCGACCTCGAGCGGTTCGTGCCGGACGTCGTCCTGACCGCGGGGGCGCCGCCGGGTGAGATCGCGGCGCCCTCGGTGCCGGAGTGGGTGCGGCACACGGTGCGGGTCGCGCCGATCACGCTGGGCGACCTGCGGATCCCGTGGGAGGAGGGCGCGGCGGCGCGCGTGATCGGGATCGTGCCCGGGCAGATCGTGACCGAGGCGCTGACCGAGGTGCCGGGCGTCTCCAAGGGCGCGGCCGTCGCCGATCCGGAGCGCGACCTGGCCAAGATCGCAGTCGTCGAGCGCCATCTGGGGACGGGGCGGATCGGCCTCGGACTCGTGCGCGGCCTCGGCCTGCGGGCGGGTGCGATCGCCTCGACGGTCGCCCACGACGCCCACAACATCGTGTGCGCGGGCGTCGACGACGGCGACATGGCGCGCGCCGTCCAGCGCCTCGCGGACATGGGCGGCGGCATGGTGGTCGTGCGCGACCGCGGCATCCGGGCCGAGCTGCCCCTGCCCGTCGCCGGCCTGCTCTCGGATGCGCCGCTCGAGCGCGTGCTCGAGCAGACCGAGGCCCTCATGGCCGCCGTCCGCGACCTGGGGACGCCGCTCGAGGCGCCGTTCGACGCACTCGCGTTCCTGTCGCTCTCCGTCATCCCGGAGCTCAAGATCACGGACCGGGGCCTGATCGACGTCGACCGCTTCGAGATCGTGCCGCTCAGGGCGTAGGAAGCCCGGGAGGCGGCGCCGGCTCCGTCGGCAGGCCCGCGGCCTTCCACCCCTGGAACCCGCCGATCATGTCGGCGGCGTCGCGGATGCCGAGATCGACGAGGGTCGCCGCGGCGAGGCTGGACGCGAACCCCTCGTCGCACATGACGATCACGGGGCCGGTCCGGGCCACGACGCCGGGGTCCTCCCA
>JAICKX010000057.1 GCA_025927685.1 Thermoleophilia bacterium
CGTGGCCTGGAGCGTGCGGACGGTGCCGGACTTCGAGCGCATGACGAGCGAGGATGTGAGCGCGCCGCCGGCGCGGTAGCGGACGCCCCGGAGCAGGTCGCCGTCGGTGACGCCGGTCGCGGCGAAGAAGACGTTCTCGCCCCGGATCAGATCGTCGGTCGTGAGCACTCGATCGAGGTCGTAGCCGGCGTCGCGCGCCTCCCGGGCCTCGTCCTCGTTGCGCGGCCAGAGGCGGCCGAGGAACTGGCCGCCGGTGCACTTGAACGCGGCTGCTGCGAGGACGCCTTCGGGCGTCCCGCCGATGCCCCAGAGGAGGTCGATCCCGGTCTCGGGGCTGGCCGCCATCATGGCCCCGGCAACGTCGCCGTGCGGGATGAAGCGGATGCGCGCGCCGGCCGTGCGGATGCGCTTCACCATCTCGTCGTGGCGGGGCCGGTCGAGGATGACGACCATGAGGTCGCGCACCCGCCCTCGCCGCGCCCGAGCGACGGCCTCGAGGGTCTCCTCGATCGGAGCGTTCATGTCGAGCTCCTCGTCGACGTCGGCGCCGCAGGCCAGCTTCTCCATGTAGAAGACCGGCCCCGGGTCGAACATGGTGCCCGACTCCGCCGCGGCCACCACCGCGAGCGCGTTCGGCTGGCCGCGGGCGACGAGCTCCGTCCCCTCGAGCGGGTCGACGGCGACGTCGACGCTCACACCCGACCCGGTGCCGATCCGCTCGCCGTTGAAGAGCATCGGCGCCTCGTCCTTCTCGCCTTCGCCGATCACGACGACGCCGTCCATCTCGACGGTGGCGAGCATGTGGCGCATGGCGTCGACGGCGGCCTGGTCGGCCGCCTCCTTGTCGCCGAACCCCACCCAGCGCGCCGACGCCAGCGCAGCCGCCTCGGTCACGCGGACGAGCTCGAGCGCGAGGTTTCGGTCCGGGGCTTCCGGCATCGCGCGGGAGGATACCCCGGCGATCTCACCGATCTATGCGTGGACGGGCGCGATCTCCTCGATCAGCTCGTACGAGGTGTCGATCCCGATCGAGGCGACGTGCGGCGCCGTCGCGTCGACCATCTCCTGGCGTCCGGACCCCACGGACTCGCGGAACGCCTGCATGTCGGGGACGCGCACGATGCCGAGCTGGATCGTGTGGTCGGGGTTCGCCGTGTCCCGGAGCAGCATGAACTCCAGCCCCGCCGGCACTCCGCCCATCCCCTCGTTGAACTTCCGGCCGGCCTCCATGTAGTCGTCGAAGGAGCCGGGCTTCAGGATCCGCTCGGTGAGCAGGACCGCCTTCTGGTTGCCGCTCGCGCCGCCGTCCTCGCGGACGGCCACGTCGAAGAGGCCCGAGACGAGCGTCTCGGCGATGTGCGGCGCCATCCGCTCGTGCCGCGCCCGCTCGGACGGCTCCAGGTCGGCCTGGAGGCGGGCCGCATCGTCGTCGGAGACGTCGAAGAGCCCCAGCACGGTGACCTGGTCGGGATCGGCGGTGTCGCGCATGAGGTAGGCCCCGCTGAACCCGGCCGGCCACTCGTCCGGCTCCCAGGCCTTGCGGAAGTCGTCGTAATGCCCGGCATTCAGCCGGCGTGCTGTGAAGACCGCCTTCATGAGAGCCCCCAATCGTGACGTTTGCGACGTTCGCCGAGGACTCTACGAACGCGTGAGGCGGTTTGCAAGCCCGCTCACCACCTCTTTTCGGAGGAGCGGCTCGAGCCACCGCTGCGGGATGGCCTCGGCGCCGAAGCGGGCGCCCGCCAGCGCGCCGGCCACGGCGCCGTTCGTGTCGGCATCGCCGCCCAGGTTGACCGCGTACACCACGGCCGGCTCGAAGGCGTCGTGGCGGAAGGCGGCGGCGAAGGCGATCCGAAGCGTCGTCATGACATAACCGCGCTGCTCCTGCGCCGCGGTTGCGAGCTCGGCCTCGTCGGCGGCGACGGCCGCCTCGGCGGCGAGGGCGACGTCGGAGATCGACCGCGGCAGGGCGCGGCCCTGGATCAGCGCCGCGACGGTCAGGTTGAGCCAGGCGCAGGCGTCGCCGGCGAGCGGGTCGTGGTGGGTGAGGCTCGAGTCCAGCCGCGAGAAGCGCTCGATCGCGCCCGGGTCGGCGCGATAGCGGATCGCGATCGGGACCGTGCGCATAAGCGAGCCGTTCCCCGCACTTCGGCCCTCGGCCAGGTGGTACGCCTCGGCGGTCGCCCTGGCCTCGGCAGCGGAGCGCGACCGGCGCAGGGCGGCGGCGACCGTGGCGCCGATGTCCTTCGGCCGGGAGCGCGCCCAGACCGCGTAGCGGCCGAAGACGTCGTCCTCGTCGTAGCCGCCCTGGTCGGCCAGGCTCGATGCGAGCTCGACCGCCATGGCCGTGTCGTCGGTCCACTCCCCCAGCTCCCACATCGCCGACGCGGCCATGTCGCGGAGCGGCCCGCCGTAGCGGCTCGTGATCTGGTCGGGGTGCAGCCACTCGACGGCCGCGCCGAGCGCATCCCCGACGGCGAGCCCGAGCATCGCGCCCCGGGCGCGGTCGTGCATGCCCCGCGGCTCGCGGCGCCGGATCACGCCGCCTGGCATCGCGGGCAGTGGTATGTGCGGCGGGCGTGCTCGCCCTGGAGCGCGCTTCGGATCGGGGTCCGGCACCGCGGGCAGGGACGGCCGGTGCGGCGGTAGACGCTCATCGGGAGGCGCCCGGTCACGCCCTGCCGGAGCTGTCGGCGGGCGGTGGCCGCCAGCTCGAGCAGGCGCCTGTCGGAGAGCTCCGACGCGGGCTGGAACGGGCTCTGGCGCCGCTCCCAGAGCGTCTCGGACTTGACGATGTTCCCGATCCCGGCGAGCACGCGCTGGTCGAGGAGGAGCTCGCCCACCGGCCGGTCGACGGCGCGCGCCCGGCGCAGGTAGGCGGCGGCGTCGACGCGGCCGTGGAGGAGGTCGGGCCCGAGCCGGAGCTGCGGCGGGCGGGCGGCCAGCTCCACCCGCCCGGCGATCACGAGGTCGCCGGCGCCCGTGCGGAGGACGTGCCGCCCGCGGCCCTGGCCCGGCGGGCGCAGGCGCGCGCTCCCGTGCAGGCCGAGGTGGGCGTGCAGGCAGCGACCATCCTCGGTGTGGACGAGCAGGTGCTTGCCCCGGGCCTCGACCCCCGAGACGACGGCGCCCGCGAGCGGCCCGGCCGCGACGCGGGCGCCGACGAGCGGGCGCAGACGGCGCGCGGCGCGTTCCAGCGAGTGTCCCTCGGGCATGCGCGGGCAGCCTACGCCCGCAGCACGAGCTTGCGATGCCCCTGGAGGAAGCCGTGCTCGAGCAGGAGCCGCTCGGCCTCGGTCCCTCCGATCGGCTCGCCGTCCACGCGCTCGGGCGCCAGGCGGCGCACGCGGCCGGACTCGACCAGGCCGGCCAGCGCCGCGATCGCCGGGTCGAGCAGCTCGGGCTCGATCGTGACCAGGCCGCGGCCGCCGCGCTCGACATAGAGGGCGAGCTTCCCACCGGCGAGGACGACCCACGCGCCGGCGACGCGGGCCAGCTTGCGGCTCGCCTCGGGCCACGGCAGGGTCGCGCCGTACGGGTTGGCCGGGTCGACGGCGGCCAGGACGACGGGCGGCGCGGCCGGGTCGGCCTCGCGCACGTCGCGCAGCCGCTCGACGGCGGTCGTGACCGCGAACTGGGCCCCTCCCAGGCCCTCGACGAAGTAGCCGCGCTGCGCCAGCCCGGCCTCCTCCATCATGCGCAGCTCGCCGTAGACCGCCGAGAACCCGCCCGGGATGCCCTCGGCGAGGACGCCGGTCCGGGTGACGACGCCCTGGCGGTCGAGCAGCGTCTCGGCGAGGGCGCGGGCCCGCTCGCGCGGCGCGGGCGCCGGCTGGAGCAGGTTCTCGACGAGCGACCAGCGGCCGCGCGCTGCCGGAAGCGAGGCGGTCGGCTTCGTCCGCCGTCCCACCCGTCCGGGCCGCAGCTCGTCCACCGACCGCAGGGTGGCGCCGCTGCGAAGCGGCTGCCAGGCGTCGTTCGTGACCGCCCCGGCCCAGACCAGGCTCCACAGCTCGGCGAGCGTCTCGCGCTCCGAGAGGCCGACCGCCGCGACGACGTCCGTGAAGAACATCGCGCCGCGGGTGCGAAGGGCATCGAGGATGGGATGTGACACTTCCGAGGCGATACCTGGGCCCCCGAGGAGCCGGGCGTCCGAGCGCGGGTGGAGGGCGGCGCGGCCGCGGCCGGCGCCGATCCAGACGACCTCGCCGCCGGCCGTCAGCTCGTCCAGCATCGCCGGCGTGTAGCCGGGCACGCGCAGCGGCAGGACGTCCGACTCCCACGCCTCCACCGGGAGCGCGATGCCCTGGAGCTGGGCGACCGCGTCGCGCAGGCGGTCGATGCCGCGGCCCTGGTTTCGGCCGATGCCCTGCCAGGCCGGCAGGAAGCGCGCCAGCGCCTCGGGCTCCACGGGCTCGACGGCCCTGCGGACCGCGGCCAGCGTGCGACGGCGGACGCGGCGAAGGACGTCCGGCGCGACCCACTCCGTCCCCGAGCCGCCCGGTCGGAACTCGCCCTCGAGCAGCTCGCCCGCCGCCGCCAGATCGCGCAGGACGCCGGCCACGTCGACGCCCCAGCGGGCCTGGAGCTCCTCGGCCGTGAACGGGCCGTGCGAGCGCGCATATCGCCCGGCCAGCCGGCGCAGCGCCCCGGCGACGGGCTCCAGGAACGCCGCGGGAAGTCCCACCGGGGGCACGGCGCCGAGCGCGTCGCGATAGAGGCCCGCGTCCTCGGCGGCGATCAGCCGCTCCGCGCCGGCGATCCGGACCCAGGCCGCCCGCCGGGCCGCCACCAGGTCGTCGACGCCCGCCGCGCCGCGCGCCGCCAGCTCGTCGCGCGAGAGGTCGCCCAGGCGGCGCAGGAGGTCGTGGGTGCGGTCGGCGTCGAGCGTGCGGCCCTCGCCCTGGAGCTCGGACTGGACGGCCCCGATCGCGTCGGCGTCGAGCAGCTCGCGCAGGTCGTCGGTGCGCAGAAGCTCGGCGAGCAGGGCGCGGTCGAGCTGGAGCGCCTGCGCCCGCCGCTCGGCCGCGGGCGCGTCGCCCTCGTACATGTACGTCGCGATGTAGTCGAAGAGCAGCGATGACGCGAACGGCGACGGCACCGCCGACTCGACCTCGACCATGCGCACCTCGCCGCCGGCGATCGCCCGCAGGAGGCCCTTGAGCGCCGGCACCTCGAAGACGTCCGAGAGCACCTCGCGGTAGGTCTCGAGCAGCACCGGGAACGAGCCGTACTTCTGCGCCACCTGCTGGAGGTCGTGGGCCTTCATGCGCTGCTGCCAGAGCGGCGTGCGCTGCCCGGGCCGGCGGCGCGGGATGAGGAGCGCCCGGGCGGCGTTCTCGCGGAACCGAGCGGCGAACAGCGGGCTCTCCGACACGCGGTCGATCAGGAGGTCGTCCAGGTCGTCGGGCGGGATCGCGATCAGGTCGACCGGCGGCGGCGTGTCGGAGTCGGGCAGACGGATCGCGATGCCGTCGTCGGCCCAGAGCGACTCGACCTCGATGCCGAGCGCCTCGCCCATCCGTCGCTCAACCGCCAGCGCCCAGGGGGCGTGGACCCGTCCCCCGAACGGCGAGAGCACGCAGATCCGCCAGTCGCCGATCTCGTCGCGGAAACGCTCGACGACGACCGTGCGGTCGGACGGGATGACGCCCGTCGCCGCCTCCTGGTCGTCGAGGTAGTTGGCGAGGTTCGTCGCGGCCAGCTCGTCGAGGTCGCCGAACCGGCGCGTCCGGGCCGCCTCGCCCACCGCCCGGCCCAGCTCGTACGGGCGGCCGATGCCGTCGCCCTTCCAGAACGGCATCCGCCCGGGCACGCCCGGCGCGGGCGAGACCAGCACGCGGTCGCGGGTGATCTGCTCGATCCGCCACGACGTCGCACCGAGCTGGAACACCTCGCCGGAGCGGGCCTCGTAGACCATCTCCTCGTCGAGCTCGCCCACGCGGGCGCCGGAGTCGGCCAGGAAGACGCCGTAGAGGCCGCGGTCGGGGATCGTGCCGCCGGACGTCACCGCCAGCCGGCGGGCGTCGTCGCGGCCGCGGACGACGCCGGCGGCGCGGTCCCAGACCACCCGCGGCCGAAGCTCGGCGAACTCGTCCGAGGGGTACCGCCCGGCCAGCATGTCGAGCACGCCCTCGAGCTGCGCGCGGCTCAGGTCGCGGTAGGGCGCCGCGCGCGTCACCATCGCGTGCAGGTCGTCGACCGTCCACTCGTCCATGACGGTCGTCGCGACCAGCTGCTGGGCGAGCACGTCCAGCGGCTGGCGGGGGACGCGGGTGTGCTCGATCGCGCCCTCGCGCATCCGGCCGACGACGACGGCCGTCTCGAGCAGGTCGCCCCGGTACTTCGGGAAGAAGCGGCCGTTCGACGCGGCGTCGACGTGGTGGCCCGCGCGGCCGACGCGCTGGAGGCCGGCGGCGACCGACTTGGGCGATTCCACCTGGACGACGAGGTCGATGGCGCCCATGTCGATCCCGAGCTCGAGCGACGAGGTGGCGACGAGCGCCGGCAGCCGGCCCGTCTTCAGCATCTCCTCGATCTCGAGCCGCTGCTCGCGGGCGATCGAGCCATGGTGCGAGCGCGCGATCTCCTCCCCGGCGAGGTCGTTCAGGCGATGGGCGACCCGCTCGGCGGCGCGGCGGCTGTTCACGAAGACGAGCGTCGAGCGATGCGCCCGGACGAGCTCGAGCAGGCGCGGGTAGATCGCCGGCCAGATCGACTGGCGCGGCTCGCCGTCGGCGGCCGGCACGCCGCCCAGCTCGCGCATGTCGGGGACCGGGACGACGACCTCGAGGTCGAGCGGCTTTCTGTGGCCGGCGTCGACGATCTCGACGCGACGGTCGCCGCCGAGGAAGCGGGCGATCTCGTCCAGCGGCCGCTGTGTGGCCGAGAGCCCGATCCGCTGCGGATCGCCGCCGGTCAGGTGGGCGAGGCGCTCGAGCGAGAGCGACAGGTGCGTGCCGCGCTTCCCGCCGGCGAGCGCATGGATCTCGTCGACGATCACCGTCTGGACGCCGGCCAGCATCTCCCGCGCCGAGGAGGTGAGGATCAGGTAGAGCGACTCGGGCGTCGTGATCAGGATGTCGGGCGGGTGCCGCCGCATCGCCGCCCGCTCGCGCTGGGGGGTGTCGCCGCTTCGCACCGCGACCTCGACCGGCCGCGGCGTCTGGATGCCGTGAAGCGGCGCGCGCAGGTTCCGCTCGACGTCGTGGTTCAGCGCCTTGAGCGGGCTGACGTAGAGGACGCGGGTGCCGCGCTCGGCCGGGTCGCGGACGAGGCCGTCGATGGCCGTCAGGAAGGCGGCGAGCGTCTTCCCCGAGCCGGTCGGCGCCAGGATCAGCGTGTGCTCCCCGTGCGCGATCGGCGGCCAGCCCTTGGCCTGGGCCGGCGTCGGGCGCTCGAAGCTCCGCCGGAACCAGTCCGCGACGGGCGGAGAGAACGCGGTGAGCGGGTCGGCGGCCACCTCCGAAGCCTACCGAGGGCCGTCAGATCCCGTTAAGGAACGTCGGCCATACTTCTCGTATGAGCGAGCAGCGCCTCGGCAGGGCGGCGTTCCTGTCGGTCCTGGGGATCGGCGGGCTGGGCCTCCTGGCCGGGAACCGCATCTCGCGCGCCCTCTCGACGCCGCTCGGGGCCGCGGGCCAGGTCGTCCCCCAGGGGCTGAAGGACGTCCTGCCGATCGGCGGCTGGCGGATCTACGCGATCGCCCCGCCCTGGCCCGAGTTTCACCCCGCGAAGTACCGGCTCGAGATCACGGGCCGCGTCCAGAGGCCGATCTCGCTGCGCTGGGACGAGCTGATGGCGCTCCCGTCCGCGCGGCAGACGACCGACTTCCACTGCGTCACCGGCTGGACGGTCGGCGGCGTCCACTGGCAGGGCGTGCGCCTCCAGACGCTGTGGGACATGGTCGAGCCGCTGCCCGACGCCCGCTACGCCAACTTCGTCTCGCTCGAGCAGCCGTACGTCGACACCCTGTCGCTGCGGCAGACGACGCTTCCGAACGTCATGCTTGCCCATCACATGGACGACGCCCCGCTCACCCGCGCGCACGGCGCGCCCCTTCGGCTCGTGATCCCGGAGATGTACGGCTACAAGGGCGTCAAGTGGCTCACCCGGATCGAGCTCGTCCCGAACCTCGTCCCCGGCTTCTGGGAGCAGAACGGTTACGACGTCGACGCCTGGGTTGGCCGCTCCAACGGCTACTGAGTATGTCCGCCGGTTCAGCCTGGCTGAGCGGCTGGCCCACTGGGCCGCGGCGTCGGCGTTCCTCGTCATGACGGCGACCGGGCTCATCCTCTACCTGCCGGCGTTCGCCTCGCTCGCCGCGGACCGCGTGCTGTGGAAGTCGCTGCACGTGGGAGCCGCGATCGGCTTCTGGGCGGGCCTCGTCGCGGTCGTCGCGGCCAGCCCGCGCGGCCTCGCCCGAACCGCGTCGGAGCTCGACCGCTTCGACGACGACGACCGGGCCTGGCTCGCATGGGCCGTGCGCAGGCGAGGGCCCGAGCCGCCGGCGGGGCGCTTCAACGCCGGCCAGAAGCTGAACGCGGCCGTGATCGCCGGGCTGGCAGTCGTCTTCACCGTCTCGGGCGTCCTGATCCTGCTCCAGGAGTCCGACGCCGCGTTCCGCGGCGCGACGAGCGCCATCCTCGTCCACGACTGGGCCACGTGGCTGGCCGTGCCGCTCGTCGCCGGCCACGTCTACCTGGCGACGCTGAACGCGAGCACCCGCCATTCCCTGCGCGGCATGACGCTCGGCACGGTGCGGCGCGACTGGGCCAGGCGGCACCACCCGAAGTGGGAGGCCGAGTGCGAGTGACGGTGCTGGGCTCCTCGGGAGCCTGGCCCATCCCGCGCCTCGGCTGCGACTGTCCCCAGTGCACGTCGGGCGACCCGCGCGACCGGCGGCTGCGGGCGTCGCTCCTGCTCGACGGGCGGGTGCTGGTCGACGCCGGCCCGGACGCCTACCAGCAGCTCTTGGAAGCCGGCGCCGTCCCCGACCAGGTGCTTCTCACGCACCATCACCACGACCACGTCCTCGGCCTGCACGCGCTCGCGAAGCTGGGCCGCATCCCGCTTCACTGCACGAAGGAGTGCGAGCAGGGCGTGCGCGTGATCTTCCCTCGGCTCGACTTCCGGGTGATGCAGGTGACGCCGGGCGTCCCCATCGAGCTCGGCCACGGCCTGCGGGCCCAGGCGTTCGACGTCGATCACAGCGGCCGCACGCGCACGGTGGCCTATCGCTTCACCGGGGCCGCCGGCGAGTCCCTGGTGTACGCCCCCGACCTGGCCGGCCCGCCCGGCTCGAAGCTGGCGCGAGGCCCGGACATCCTCATGGTGGGGGCGGCGACCCGCGAGCGGACGGTGAAGGACCACATGCCGATGACGGAGTCGATCGCCAGCGCCCGCAAGCTCAAGCCGGGCCGGACACTCTTCACCCACGTCGGCCACCGCATCGGCACCCACGCCGAGCTGGAGGCATGGGTGCCGGACGGGTTCGGCGTCGCATACGACGGCCTGGAGATCGAGCTCGGCTGAAACACCGGGACCTGGTCCCTCTGTTTCCAACGAACGGTGTGGCACATCTGTTGCAGGAATGCACGCCGGGGGTCTGACCCCGAACGGGATCAGACCCCATGGCGTTGGCCTAGAAGAGGCGCTGGGCGCTGGGCTCGCCGCTCTCCAGGTCGAGCAGCCAGCGCTTCACGTGCAGCCCGCCGCCGTAGCCGCCCAGGCCGCCGCCGGTGCGAAGCACGCGGTGGCAGGGGACGACGATCGGCACCGGGTTCCGGGCCATCGCCTGGCCGGCCGCGCGGACGGCCCGCGGGCTGCCCGCGATCGCCGCCAGCTCGGCGTAGGTCAGCACCTTCCCGAACGGGATCGCATAGCAGGCCTCGCGGGCCTTCAGGTGGAACCCGTGCGAGAGCTGGAAGTCGACCGGCGTCTGGAACGCGTGCCGGCGGCCCTCGAAGTACTCGTCGAGCTCGCGGCGCACGCCGTCCAGCTTGGCCGGCACCTCCAGCACACGCGGCGAGACGCGGTCGGCCAGCTCCTGGAGGACGCCGTCGAGCTCCTCGCCCTCGAAGGCCAGCCGGACGATGCCGGCGTCCGTGACGGCGGCGGTCAGGTGGCCGAACGGCGAGTCCACGCCGGCGTACGCCACGTCGATCAGCCCCTCGGCCGCAGCCCTGCGAGCGAATTCGGCCGTGTTCATCGCACCCACTCCCTTCGCACCGAGGCCAGGCCGGCGCGCACGTTCTGGCGCGCCGCGGCCTCGGAGCATTCGATCACTCGTCCAATCGCGGCGTAGTCCAGGTCGGCTGCGAACCGCAGGGTCACCGCGGCCCGCTGCTTCCCCGGGAGCCGCCGGACGGCCCGCCACAGGGCGGGATCCGGCCGCTCGGCCGCCGCTGCCGGCTGCTCCGGCACGTGCTCGACCGGTACCGGGAGCCGCTTCGCGGCCCGATGCGCGTCGAGCGCCTTTCGCTCTGCGATCCGCAGGAGCCAGCCGCGCAGGTTCGACTGATGCCGGAGCTTCGGGTAGGCCCTGAGCGCCGACAGCATCGTCTCCTGCCAGCAGTCCTCCGCGTCGATCGGCCCGACCCGTGCGGCGAGGTAGCGGTGCACGTCGGGCCCATGCTCCTCGAGGAGCATCTGGAACGGTGGCAGCTTCATGACAGGAGAACGCCCTGAGGCGCGCGGACGTGAGATGGGCTACGCGGGCTGGAGCTCGGGCGCGTGCCGGCGCTCCCACTCCTCGGCGTCCTGGCTGAAGTAGACGAGGCGGGTCTTCTTCCACTCCTTGGTCGAGTAGAGGACGATCCGCTCGTCGAGGCCGGTCTCCTCGGCGATCGCGTCGAGCACCGCCTCGCACTCGGCCCGGTCGCGGCCGTGGGTCATCGAGAACAGGTTGTAGGGCCAGTCGGGGTAGGTCGGGCGCTGGTAGCAGTGCGAGACGCCGCGGTAGGCCGCCATCAGCTTGCCCATCTCCTCGACCTCGTCCTCGGGCACCTTCCAGACGCCCATGCCGTTGGCCGTGAACCCGGCCGACCGGTGGTAGAGGACGGCGGCGAAGCGGCGCATCTGGCCGGTCTCCTGAAGCTCGGCGGCCTTCGCCAGCAGCTCGGGGACGGTGAAACCGTGCCGCGCGGCCGGCGCCTCGAACGGCTCCGGCAGCGGGCGCAGGTCGGCCTGGAGCGCGCGCACGGCGGCGATGTCGCGCTCGCCGATCGCATCCGGCGCGGGCGCTTCGCGCACCGGCTCGGCGCGCACGCGTTTCGCCGCCGGGTCGCGGCCCCCGACCATGTCGAGGTCGACGCCGATCTTGAAGAACCGGAGCGCCGGGAGCGGCCGGATCGCCTCCACCTCCGCCAGCTCGCCCAGGAGCTCGACGCTGCGGTCGAGCCCCAGCCGCGACGTGGGCGGGACGCCGAGCGTGAACCAGATGTTGAACTCGTGCTTGCGCTCGTAGTTGTGCGTGACGCCGGGATGCGTCGAGATGATCCCGGCCGCCTCGTCGGCGCGCTCGGCGGGCGCGCGGGCGGCCACCAGCATCGAGCGGTAGCCGAGCTTACGCGTGTCGAAGATCGCCGAGACCTGGCGGATGATGCGGTCGCTCCGCAGCCGCTTCACGCGCTCCAGCACCTCGTCCTCGCCCGTCCCCAGCCGCTCGCCGATCGCGGCGTACGGCCGCTCCACGAGCGGGAACTCGTTCTGGATCAGGTCGCACAGGCGCTTGTCGGCGGCGTCCATCGCGTACGAAGGATACGCTCGTGGCGTGAGAGCCGCCCCCGTTTCGCTCCTTGTCGCGTCGCTCGCCCTCGCGCCGGCGTGCGGCGGGTCGGGCGGATCGAGCGCGGCATTCGTGTGGGAGCAGAGCTGCGCCGCCTGCCACTCGCTCGCACCCGGCAAGCCGTCCCCGAACCCGGACGCCCCCAACCTGGCCGAGGTGCGGCCGACCCGCGAGCAGGTGCGCCGTGCGGTGATCGACGGCCGCCCGGGGATGCCGAAGGGGCTCGTCGGCGGCGACGACGTCGACGAGGTCGCCGGATACGTCGTCCAGAAGACCGCCTCGTGAGCGCGCTTCCCGCCGGCTTCGACCCCGCCGCCGTGCGTGCGGTCGCGATGGACCTCGACCACACGATCCTGCCCGACAGCCTCGAGTTCTCGCCGGCGCTCGTCCGCGCGGTCGGCCGTGTCCGCGCCGCCGGCATCGAGGCGATCGTCGCCACCGGCCGCATGTTCGCGTCGGCCCGCCCGTACGCCCTCGAGCTCGGGGTGACCGCGCCCGTCATCTGTTACCAGGGCGCCCTCGTCGCCGACCCGGCGAGCGGGGAATGGCTCCTGCACCGGCCGATGGACGTCGCGCTGGCGCACGAGGTGATCGAGGCGGTCTCGGCGGCCGGCTTTCACATGAACGTGTACGTCGACGACAAGCTCTTCGTCGAGGAGCTGAACGAGGAGGCGGTCACGTACGCCCGGCACGCCCGCCTCGAGGCGCACGCCGTGGGCAACCTCCTGGAGTGGCTCGACCGCCCGACCACGAAGATCGTCGTCGTCGGCGAGCCGGAGGAGCTCGACCGGCTCCAGGACGGCCTGCGGGCGCGCTTCGACGGCCGGGCGTTCATCGCCAAGTCGCTCCCGATCTTCCTCGAGCTGGCGCAGCCGGGCGTGAGCAAGGGCGCCGCGCTCGACTTCGTCTGCGGCCGGCTGGGGATCGACCCGGCGGCCGTCGTCGCGTTCGGCGACGGCGCGAACGACGTCGAGCTGCTCGAGGCGGCGGGGCTCGGCGTCTCCGTCGCCGGCGGCGACGCCGCGCTCGGCCGGGTGGCGGCCTGGACGGTGCCGAGCGTGGACGAGGACGGGGTCGCGGGCTTCCTGGACGCGTTAGTAGACTCACGCCCCTGATGCTGGACGTCGGGCAGATCCGCGCCGACCCCGAGGGCACCAAGGCGGCGCTCGCGCGCCGGGGCGAGGCGGCCGTGCGCGATGTCGACCTCCTGCTCGAGGCCGACGCCCGCCGGCGCGAGGTGCTGGCCCGGGTCGAGGCGGCCCGCGCCGAGCGAAACGCCGCCGCCAAGGCCATCGCCGAGGCCAAGCAGCGGGGCGAGGACGCGGCCGTCGAGATCGCCCGCCAGGCCGAGCTGAAGGAGCAGCAGGCGGCCGACGAGGCGGCGCTGGCCGAGGCCGACGCCGCGATGCAGGAGGTGCTGCTGCGCGTCCCCAACATCCCGCATCCGTCAGCGCCGGCCGGCGCGGCGGAGGAGGACGCCGAGATCGTGCGCATGCACGGGAGGCCTCCCGAGTTCGGGTTCGAGCCGCGCGACCACCTCGACCTGGCCGGACCGGAGGGGTTGCGGCTGATCGATCCGGAGTCGGCGGCGCGCGTCTCGGGCAGCCGCTTCCACTACCTGAAGGGCGACCTCGTGCGGCTCGAGTTCGCGCTCGTCCAGTGGGGCCTTCAGAAGCTGGTCGAGAAGGAGTTCGTCCCGGTCGTGCCGCCCGTGCTGGTGAAGCGGGAGGCGATGGTCGGCACCGGCTTCTTCCCGGAGGCCGAGGCCCAGGTGTACGCGCTCGCCACCGACGACCTCTACCTGGTCGGCACCGCGGAGGTGCCGCTGGCGTCGATGCACGGCGGCGAGACGCTGGCCGAGGCCGACCTGCCGCTGCGCTACGTCGGGTTCTCGACCTGCTTCCGGCGCGAGGCGGGCGCGGCGGGGAAGGACACGCGCGGCATCTTCCGCGTGCACCAGTTCGACAAGCTCGAGCTCTTCGCGTACTGCCGCCCCGACGACTCGTGGGACGAGCACGAGCGCCTGCTCGCCATCGAGGAGGAGATCGCCCAGGAGCTCGGCTTCCACTACCAGGTGGTCGACATCCCGGCCGGCGACCTGGGCGCCTCCGCGGCCCGCAAGTACGACATCGAGGTGTGGCTCCCCGGCCAGGAGCGCTACCGCGAGCTCACGTCCTGTTCGAACTGCACCGACTACCAGGCCCGCCGGCTCAACACCCGCTTCCGCCCCGCCGGCGGAAAGCCCCAGTTCGTCCACATGCTGAACGGGACCGCGATCACCTCGTCGCGGACGCTGCTCGCCCTGATCGAGTACGGCCAGCGGGCCGACGGCTCGGTCACGTTGCCCGAGGTGCTGCGGCCGTACGGCGCGCCCGAGGTGCTCCAGGCGCCGGCCGCCTGACGCCCGAGACCCGTCGCCGGGAAGACGGCGCCGCCCTTGTGCGTCTTCTCACCATCGCAACCATGACGCCTTTTGGGCGAGGAGGTCACGATGGCGCGCACGACACGTCCCAGGCTCGACCCGCCGGCAATCGACGGCTCAGGGTGGCTCGAGTTCCAGCTCCCGGACACGGCCGGCGAGCGGGAGCAGTCCGTCCGGGCACTGATCCAGAACGTCCACCGGCAGGCCTACACCGACCTGGCGCTCTTCGGCCGGTTCCGCTGGGCCGGCTACGCGTCGGTCGAGAGCAAGCTGCGGATCGCCGCCGAGGCGCTCCAGCACGGCGCGCGGGCGCAGGCGGAGGATCTCGTCAAGGAGGCTCGCGCCACCTATCGCGAGCAGCTCGCCGCGCAGCGCAAGGTCTCCTACCTCGCCGGCGTCGTGCTCGGGATCGGGCTCCTCGCACTGCTCCAGCTGACGCTGCACCACTCGATCGGCTCTCTCGACGGCGTGATCACCGAGCAGTTCGCCCTGCAGATGGTGCTCTTCGCCGGGATGGGGACGCTGGCCAGCGTGCTCACCCGCATCGGCCAGTTCAAGATGGACACCTATGCGACGCGGTCGCTCGTCGTGATCTCGGGAGCGTCACGGCCGCTCGTCGCGGCATTCGTCGCGTTTGCGACCTACGCCTTCCTGCGCAGCGACCTCGCGAGCGTGACGGTGAACGGCAACAACGTGGCGGACGTGAGCAACGCGACGTTCATCTACCTGTCGGCGGCGTTCCTGTGCGGGTTCTCGGAGCGGTTCGGAAAGCACGTCATCGACCAGGCCTCCTCGGCGTTCGGCGGCGCGGCCGCGCCGGCAGGCGCCTGAGACAGTTCGTACTCCGATAGAGCTTGCGCGCCGCGGCGAACGCGGGTACGGTCGAGAGGAGATGGGGGTCGTACGTGCATGCGCGCTCGCGGCCGCAGCGGCGGCGCTGCTGCTCCTGCCCGCGCCGGCCGGGGCAACCATCGCGTCCAGCCCGCTCGACACCTGGCAGACCAACGGTCGCGTGAACGCCATCCTCCAGATCGGCGGCATCACCTACGTCGGCGGCAAGTTCACGCAGATCTCCGACCACAACGGGAACGCGCGCACGGTCTCGAACTTGGCCGCGTTCGACGCCTCCGGGAACGCCACCTCGTGGGCGCCGCTCGCCGGCTCCACCGTGAAGGCGATCGTCCCCGGCCCGGGCGGCACCATCATCGTCGGCGGCAGCTTCACGAAGATCGACGGCAAGGGCCGAAACCACCTCGCGGTCATCAATACCGACGGCACCCTCGTCCCCAAGGCGACGTGGGGCGGCGGGGCCGCGGGCGACGTGCAGGCGCTGGCCGTGCAGGGCTCGCGGCTCTACGTGGGCGGGACGTTCACCATGGTCGACGGCGTCGCTCGGAGCTTCCTGGCCGCCCTCGCCCTCGCCGACGGCTCGCTCGACAGCGGCTGGTCGGGGACGGTCGACGGCCGCGTCGACGGCCTCGAGGCAAACGGCTCACGCGTCGTCGTGGGCGGGTTCTTCCTGACGGTGAACGGCACGGCGAAGGCCAGCCTGGCGGCGCTCGACCTCGCGTCGGGCGCGCTCCAGACCGGCTACGACCTCCACCCGCATCCGGCGGTGGTGGCGATGGCGCAGGGCGGCGACGGCTCGGTCTACGTCGGCACCCGCGGCAACCGGCTGGTGGCGCTCGGGCCGGCCGGGGGGACGAGCTGGCAGCAGGGGCTCGACGGCAACGTCCAGGCGATCGCGCTCTCGGACGGCGAGGTGATCGCCGGCGGCCACTTCGACAACCTGTGCGACCTGGGCACGAACTGCACCAACCCGATCGTGCGCCACCACCTTGCCGGCTTTGCCCCGGGGAACGGCGCCCTCGATGCCGACTGGGCGCCGAGCGTCAACAGCGCGCTCGGCGTGTTCTCGCTGGCCGACACCTCGGCCGGCCTCGCTGTCGGCGGCGACTTCACCCGGATCGGCGGCGCCGACCAGGCCCATCTGGCGTGGCTGGCGACGGGCAGCTCGGTGCCGGTCGACTCCACGCCGCCGACGATCACCACCGTCCCTGCGGCGATCCTCGAGAAGGCCGCGACGATCAACCACGGCCGCGTCCCGATGCTCGTGCGCTGGGGCGCGACCGACCCGAGCGGCGTCTGCGAGTACGACGTCCAGCGCAGCGTCAGCGGTGAGCCGTGGACGCCCGTCGCGCTCAAGAAGCCCACCTCGCGCTCGAAGCAGATCACTCCCAGGCCGTCGGCGGCGAACATCCGCTACCGCGTGTCGGCGACCGACTGCGTCGGGAACACCTCGGGCTTCACGGCGGGGCCGGCCGGCCTCCTCTCGGCCGTCCAGGACACGAGCGCCCGGATCTCCTACACCCGCGCCTGGAATCGCGTCGCCGCCGGCCAGGCGTACGGCAACACCGTCCACGTCGTCGGCCGCTCCGGCGCGACCGCGCGCTTCGCGTTCACCGGCCGGCAGGTGGCCTGGGTCGCATCCCGGCTCCCGGGCCGGGGCGTCGCGCGCGTCTACCTCGACGGCGAGCGCGTGGCCAAGGTGAACCTGCACAGCGGAACGAAGATGCACCGCCGGATCGTGTTCGCGCACGCGTGGCCGACATCGGGCGAGCACCGGCTCTCGATCGTCTGCGCCGGCAGCGCGGGCCACCCGAAGGTCGACGTCGACGCGATCCTGACCGTGCGTTAGGTCCCCGGCCGGACGAGCCCCGACTCGTAGGCGGCGACGACCGCCTGCACCCGGTCGCGCAGGTCGCGAAGAGCCAGTTCGTCGACACCCGTCCCAGCCACTACTCGGCCGGCGACTACTTCCTCGCGCGCGGCGCCGTGATGAACCACAAGGGCGGCGTCCGGATCGGCGGGCTCGCAGGCATCTGGACGATCCAGAGCCGCGTCGCCGACGACGCCTCCATCATGTTCCACCTGAAGCGCGGGACGATCTACGTCGACGGCAGGATCCGGCACACCGAGCCGCAGAGCACGCTTCGCGTCGCGGGCGGCACCGGCCGCTTCGCCGACGCAACCGGACGGGCGGTCTTCAAGTACGTGAGCGACACCACCGCGCAGGTCACGTTCACCATCGCGTCCTAGCCTCCTCACAGCGACGCGCATCGGGGCCGGCCATCCGCCGGCCCCGACCGCGCTCCCCGGCCAGGCGGCGGGATAGCGTTCGCCGATGCCCGGAGCCCCGCTCGCAGCGATCTGCTTCGACATGGACGGCACGCTCGTCGACTCGACGGCGGTCGTCGAGCGCAGCTGGCGGCGCTTCGCCGAGAGGCACGGCCTGGACGCCGAGAGCTTCCTCGCCCGGGTGCACGGGATCCGCACCTCGGACGCGATCGCGCTGATCGCTCCGTGGCTCGACGCCCGGGCCGAGGCGGAGCAGCTCGACGGGGAGGAGGCCGGCGACGTCGAGGAGCTGCGGCCGGTGCCGGGCGCGGGCCCGCTCCTGGCAGCGCTCCCCGACGAGGCCTGGGCCGTCGTCACCTCGGCTGACCGGGAGCTCGCCACGGCGCGCTCGCGGCCGCCGGCCTGCCGCTCCCACGCGTGCTCGTGTGCAGCGAGGACACGCCCGCCGGCAAACCCGATCCGGGCTGCTACCTGGCGCCGCGCGGCTGCTGGGCGCGGAGCCGGGGGACTGCCTGGTCGTCGAGGACGTCCCGGCGGGCGTCGAGGCGGGACGTGCGGCGGGGATGCTGGTGGTGGGCATCACGACCACCCACCCGGACGCGGCGCTGGCCGCGGACGCCTGCGTGGACACGCTGGACGAGCTGGCCGATGTCGTGACGGCGCTCGGGCGCAGCATTCCGGTATCGCTGGAGAGTCCGGCGTGACCTGGCTCCACGACTACGATCCATGAGCTTCCGGCGGGGTGGCGGAGCGGCCGAACGCACCGGTCTTGAAAACCGGAGACGGGGTGCAACCTCGTCCGTGGGTTCGAATCCCACCCCCGCCGCTTGGTTAAGCGATAGCCGCGTGGTTGGGTCGAATCTCGGCTGCGTCTGATTTGACAACGCCTTCTCTGCGGCCAATGGCGAGCTCGAATAGCGCCTGGTCGCATAGCGTCCAATCGCAAGCACGTTGCTGGCTTCTCCGTAAGGTTGGTGTTGGTGCATCTGATAGCTCCGTTGGGCGTCCGACTGAGGGGACTCACGCGGCCTCCGGCGCCGATGCAAGACGTGACGGTGCTTCATGGAGTGGGTCGGGGATGCGGTCGCCGAGTCGAAGCAGGACGGTTCCGGCCAGCACCGCGGCAACCGCACCACCCCACCAGATGGCGTCTGGTGCGGTCTTTAGGAGAAGGCCACCAATCGCTGGGCCGATGGCCAGGGAAAGGGTGAAGGTCAGGCTGTAGAGAGACAGGTAGCGGCCGAGCAGATGGGCTGGAGCCATGTCCGCGACGAGCGGCCCGAGGACGAGAATGTGTGCGATTTCACCGAGCGCGAAGACGATCGCAACGCCGACGAGGAGGCTGGTCGCCGCGAGCGCCGAGTGGATGAGCGTCGCTGGCAGCACCGCGAGCAGGCTGACCGCAAAGAGCGCGCTTGTCAGCGCGAAAGTGTGTGTGCGTCGCA
>JAICKX010000110.1 GCA_025927685.1 Thermoleophilia bacterium
AAGATCGAGGCCCGCCGGCTGGCCGAGGCGGTCGGGATCCCGGTCACGCCCGGGTACGCGGGCGTCGACCTGGAGGACGAGACCCTCGAGGCGGAGGCGATCCGGCTCGGCTTCCCGCTCATGGTGAAGGCGGCCGCCGGCGGCGGCGGACGCGGCATGCGCACGGTGCTCGCGGCGCCGGCGCTGGCCGACGCGGTCGCGGCCGCCCGGCGCGAGGCGGCGGCCGCGTTCGGCGACGGGCGGGTCTATCTGGAGCGCCTCGTGGACGGCGCCCGCCACGTGGAGGTGCAGGTGCTGGCCGACGCGCATGGCACCGTCCTTCACCTCGGCGAGCGCGACTGCTCGCTCCAGCGCCGCCACCAGAAGATCGTCGAGGAGTCGCCGTCGCCCGCCGTCGACCCCGAGCTCAGAGCCGCGCTGGGCGACGCCGCCGTTTCGTTCGCGCGGGCGGCGGGCTACGTCGGGGCGGGCACGGCCGAGTTCCTGCTCGCATCCGACGGGAGCTGGTACTTCCTCGAGCTGAACGCCCGCCTCCAGGTGGAGCACCCGGTCACCGAGGCGGTCACCGGCATCGACCTCGTGCGGGCGCAGCTCGAGATCGCCGCCGGCGAGCCGCTCGAGATCGAGCAGGACGACGTCTCCTGCACGGGCCACGCGCTCGAGTGCCGCCTCTACGCCGAGGACCCCGCGAACGGCTTCCTGCCCGCGTCCGGCAGGATCGTCGAGCTCGACCTGCCGCGCTGGCCGGGCGTCCGCGTCGACACGGGGGTGCGGGCCGGCGACGAGGTCGGCATGCGCTACGACCCGATGCTGGCGAAGCTGATCGCCCACGCCGAGGACCGCGACGCCTGCATCGACCGCATGCGCGCGGTGCTGGCCGAGACGACCGTGCTCGGGGTGGCGACGAATCTCGGGTTCCTGCGCTGGGCGCTCGACCGGCCGGCGTTCCGGGCCGGCGAGGCGGGCACCGACTTCGTCGAGCGCGAGTGGAGCCCGAGCCTCGTGCCGGCGCTGCCGGAGGAGGTGCGGCTGGCGGCGCTGGCACACATGCACGCGGCGAGCGACCCGTGGTTCGCGTTCGGTCCGCCGCAGCCGCCGGTCCGAGCGGCCGGCGGGTTCGTGCTGCACGAGGGCTGGCAGTTCGCGGTCGGCGCGGCCGACGAGCCGCCGCCGGCCGGGGCGCTCGCGTCGGGCGGCTCGCTGGCGGCGCCGATGCCCGGCATCGTCCTGCGGGTCGACGTGCACGAGGGCGAGCACGTCGACGAGGGCCAGGTGCTCGTCCTGCTGGAGGCGATGAAGATGGAGCTGGCGGTCACGGCGCCGGCCGTCGGCGTGGTCTCGGCGGTCCTCGTGGAGGCGGGGGAGCTGGTCTCGCGCGGGCAGTCGCTCGTCGAGCTGGACGGCCGGTCGTGAGCGAGCGCGTCACGGTGATCGAGGTCGGCCCGCGGGACGGCCTCCAGAACGAGTCCGCCACGGTGCCCGCCGGCGACAAGGTGCGGTTCGTCGAGGCGCTGGCCGAGGCCGGCCTGCCGGTCGTCGAGGTGACGTCGTTCGTCTCGCCGAAGGCGGTCCCGCAGCTGGCCGACGCCGACCAGGTGCTGCCCGCCGTCCGCCGCCTGGAGGGCGTCCGCTATCCGGTGCTCGTCCCCAACGTGCGCGGGTTCGAACGGGCCCTGGCGGCGGGCGCGGATGCCGTCGCGGTCTTCACCGCCGCGTCGGAGGGCTTCACGCGCGCGAACATCAACATGACGATCGCGGAGTCGCTCCAGGCGTTCGCGCCGGTGCTGGAGCGGGCGCTCGTCGCCGGGATGTGGACGCGGGGCTACGTCTCGACGGCCTTCGGCTGCCCCTACGACGGCGCGGTGCAGCCGGCCGCAGTGGCGCGCGTGGCCGGGGAGCTGGCGGCGCTGGGCTGCGCGGAGGTCTCGGTCGGCGACACCATCGGCGTCGGCCGGCCCGAGCAGGTGCCGGAGATCGTCGCGGCGGTCGCCGACCGTCTCCCGCTCGAGCAGGTCGCGCTCCACCTCCACGACACGGGCGGCCGGGCGCTCGAGAACGTCGCCGCCGGGCTCGAGGCCGGAGTCCGGGTCTTCGACTCCTCGGCCGCCGGGCTGGGCGGCTGCCCCTTCGCGCCGGGGGCGCCGGGCAACGTCGCCACCGAGGCGTTGGTGCGGTTCCTCCACGAGCAGGGGTTCGAGACGGGCGTCGACGCCGAGGCGGTCGAGCGTGCCGGGCAGGCCGTCCGGGCCCGTCTCGCCGGCTGACGCGGTTCCTCAAGCTTCCTCCCCGCATGCCGATGTTGAGCGTGGAGCGCCGGGCAGAGGCGGTTCCTTCTTCACGGCTCATCTGGAGGCATCATGCGGCGACTCGGACTGGCACTCGGAATTCTCGGCATCGCGGCGGCAGCCGCGGCATGCGGCGGCGGCAGCAGCAACGTCCCGTCGGCACCTGCCGCGCCGCTCTCGAGCGCCGAGGCCGACCATATGCGGCTCGACATGATGCGGCTGCGGCTCGACGACCTCGGCCCCAACTGGCGGCGCCTGGCCCCGTCCTCGCCTTCGGAGAAGTGCGACCCGCACCCGAAGGACGTGCAGATCACCGCCGGAAGCTGGAAGAGCCGCGGCGTCGACTTCGGCTACGGCACGACGGCCCAGATCCACTCCGACGCGATCGTGTTCTCGAGCGCGGCCGACGCGCAGAAGACGGTGGCCGCCAACATGAAGGCGAGCACCGTCAGGTGCCTGAAGCGTGAGATCACGAAGCAGTTCAAGGACGAGAAGCACGTCAAGCTGCTCGGCATCTCGACGTCGGTGCTCCGCCGGCACAAGGTCGCGGACGGCATGTCCGGGATCCGGGTCACGCTCAACATGGCCAAGGGCAAGGAGCGGTACAGGTTCTTCATCGATGCGTTCCTCGTGCAGGAGGATCGCGCCCTGGCCGAGTTCACCTACATGAACGCGTTCCAGCCGGCCGAGACCAGCACCGAGTACACGCTGGCCCAGACCATCGCCCAGCGCGGCGCGTTGATCCAGCCGTAGGGCTCGCGCAACGGTGCCGCGCGCCGGCGGCGAGCGCGATCTTCGCCGGAGTTCGCCCGTACGGGGTCAGGCCCCACGGGGCCGTTCGCGCAACAACGGGGTCTGACCCCGACGCGCGGTGATTCAGCCGTAGGGACCGCGGGGAACCCGCCGCAGCGGACCAGGCCGCATGGGCGCCGTGCACACCATCGGGGTCTGATCGCGGTTTTCAGTCCGCGATCGTGACGCTCGACATCGTGATCGGCGTCTCCGGGCGGTCGGAGGGGTCGCGGTCGACTCCGCTGATCGCGTCCACCACGTCCTGGCCGGACGTCACCTGGCCGAACGCGGTGTGCTTGCCGTCGAGCCACGGCGTCGCCTGAGCCGTCACGATGAAGAACTGGCTGCCGTTCGTGTTCGGGCCCGCGTTCGCCATGGCGAGCGTGCCGCGCACGATGGAGTGATCGTTGATCTCGTCCTCGAACTTGTAGCCGGCGTCGCCGGTGCCGTCGCCCCGCGGGCAGCCGCCCTGGATCATGAAGTCGGGGATCACGCGATGGAAGACAAGACCGTCGTAGAACCCCTCCCCCGCGAGCTTCGTGAAGTTCTCGACCGTCTTGGGGGCGTCCTCGTCGAAGAGCTCGAGCTGGATGTCGCCCATGCTGGTGTGGATCGTGGCTGTGGACATGCGCGGCAGCCTAGCGGGCGACCCGCTCCGCGGCGGGCGCCGCGCCCATCCGCTCGTACGCCGCCCGGGCCGCGTCGCCCTCCCCGGCGATCTCGAGGCAGCGGGCGTGCTCGAACTCGCATCCCAGCCGCGCGAAGGCCTCGGTCGCGCGGGCGAGCGCGCCCTCGTCTCCCGTGATCCCGCGGGCCCGGTCGACCTGGGCCGCGACGCGCGGCAGCTCGTCGACGCCCGGCAGATTCGCCAGGTCCTCGAGGGCGGCGTCGAGGTCGTCCCAGCGGCCCAGCATCGCGAGCGACTCCGCCCGGACGGCCCGCGCCCACGGCCGCATGAACGGCAGGCCGGTGGAGCGCTCGAGCGCCAGCTCCGGGTCGCCGGCCCCCAGCAGCGCGTGCGCATAGACCAGGTCGAAGTGCGGGTTCGAGACCGGCAGCCGCCGCTCCAGCCGGTCGGCCGCCTCGGTCTCGCCGCGCAGGACGTGGATCGCCGCGACGACGCCGAGCATCCGGCCCGGGCGTGACTGGCGCGCACGGCGGCCGTCGCTGTCCGTCCCGCGCTGGACGCCGATGAACGCCTCGTAGGCCGTCATCGCCTCGTCCCACCTGTCCCACCAGAACAGGGCGTCGACCTTGCTGCGCTCGGGCCACGCCAGCCAGCGCTGGTCGCCGCCGGCGCCGAGCTCCTGGCCCAGGTTCGCGACCGCCACGGCGCCGGCGAAATCGCCGCGCGCCGTCCGCGTGCGCGCGACGGACGAGCAGATGTCCATCTGCTCCTCGCGCGACGGCAGCTCCCGCACGAGCGCGAGCCGGCGCTCGTCCATCTCGAGCGCCTCGGCGTAGCGGCCGACCGACTGGAGCAGCACCGAGCGGGCATCGAGCGCCGCCGACACGATCGCCGGCCGCCCGACCCCCTCGGCCAGCTCCAGCGCCCGGTCGGCGACCGCGAGCGCCGCCTCCTGCGGCGGCACGGTCGTCTCGAGCCGGTAGACGAGGAGCGCCCGCGCGATCAGGAGGCGCGCCTCGGTCAGCGCCGAGCCGGCCGCCCGCGCCTCGGCGAGCCCGGTCTCGATCTCGGCCTCGATCCGGTCGCGGTCGGGCGAGGCGATGAGCGACCCCTGCCAGCGCGTCGGCAGGTCGACCCACTTCCACCGCAGCCGCGAGGTGTCCTCCGGGCGGAGCTCCGCGGCGATCCCGAGCTCGAGCGCGTCCAGATACGCCGCCCTCGCGTCGTCCAGGTGCTCCGCCATCCAGTGGGCGTCGCCGGCGGCCTCGGCCGCCAGCGCCCGCTCGCGGTCGGAGTCGGACAGCTGGCGGGCGAGGACCGCGTTTCGCAGCGCCAGGCCGTGGGCCTCGACCGCCCGCGCCTCGCGGGCCGCCTCGATCAGCACCCGCACGGCCGGCGCGCGAGCCGCCGCCTCGCCCAGCGTGGCCGCCGCCGCGTAGTGGCCGGCGATGGACTGGCAGCTCGCCTCCGCCGAGCCGTCGAGGACGTCGGCCAGCCGCAGGTGCAGGCGGGCCCGCTCCCCGCGCGGGATCGACTCGTAGGCCACGTCGCGGATGAGCGCGTGCTTGAAGCTGTGCCGGCCGCCGCCGCGATGGTGGATCAGGTCGCGCTCGACGAGGTTTCGCAGCCGCCCGGTCGCGCGGCGCCCGCTGCCGTCCATGAGCGGCTCGAGCTGCTCGAGCGTGAAGCTGCGGCCGACGACGGCCGCCCGCTGAAGGAGCAGCTTGTCCGGGGGCTCCAGCAGGTCGAGACGGGCGGCGATCACCCCCTGGACCGTCTCGGGCACGCGGTCGCCGCCGCCCTCCCCGCTCATCGCCAGGATCTCCTCCAGGAAGAACGGGTTGCCGCCGGCCAGGTCGACCGCGCTCGGCAGCGGCTCGGACGCCGAAGAGAGCGCGTTCGCCAGCCGGCGCATGTCGCCCGCCTCGAGCGCCTCGAGCACGACCGTCGTCTCGTTTCGCATGCCGGAGCCCCAGCCGGGATGGCTGAGGAAGAGGTCGGGCCGGGCGGCGCACACGACCACGAGCGGCACCCGCACGTCGCCGGCAGCGACGGACGCGATCAGCTCGAGCAGGGCGGGCTCGGCCCAGTGGGCGTCCTCGAACACGACCAGCGTCGGCTGCCGCTCGGCCATCCGCAGGAGCAGGTTGTGCCACGCCTCACGGCCGCGGTCGCCCGGCTCGTCGCCGTCGCCGGAGGGCTCGATCCGCTCGCCGCCGACGAAGCGCAGGAGCTCGCCGATCTGCTCCTCGCTGCCCTCGGGGAGGATGGCCTGGAGGTGGCCCGTCACCCGCTCCCGGGTCTCCTCGCGGCTGGCGTCGGCCCGCACCGCCGCCGAGCGGACGAGGAGGTCGCGCAGCGGCGCGTAGGGGCCGCCCTCGCCGTACGGCAGACAGCGACCGACCCAGACCGCGGGCGGCTCCTCCGAGCGGCGCAGCTCGACCACGACCTCCTCGATCAGCCGCGACTTGCCGATCCCGGCCTCGCCGATCAGCGTGACCAGGTGGGCGCGGGAGTGCTCGACCGCCCGCTCGATCACGGACCGGATCAGCGTCAGCTCCACCTCGCGGCCCACGAACGGCCCGTACGCCCGCCGCCGGCGTCGATACGCCCCGGCGGGGGCGAACCGCTCGACCGCGTAGGCGGTCACCGGGCCGGTGCGCCCGCGCACGGCGAGGGAGCGCGGCGCGACCATGCGCACCAGCGGCTCAACCGCCCGGAACGTGCGCTCCCCGACCAGCACCTCGCCCGGCTCTGCCGCCTGCTGGAGCCGGGCGGCCAGGTTGACGGCCTCGCCCGTCACCAGGAAGTCGCGCCCCGGGGTCGTCCCCGTCACCACGAGGCCGGTGTTCACGCCGATCCGCAGCACGAGCGGCACCTGGCGCCGCTCGGCCACCGCGGCGATGCGCGAGCGCATGAGGAGCGCCGCCCGCACCGCCCGCTCGGCGTCGTCCTCGTGGGCGATCGGCACGCCGAACACCGCCATGACGGCATCGCCGATGAACTTCTCGACGGTGCCGCCGTACGCCTCGGCGCAGCGGGCCAGCGTGACATAGACGTCGCCGAGGAGGTCGCGCAGCACCTCGGCGTCCATCTGCGTCGCCAGCTCGGTCGACCCGGCCAGGTCGGCGAAGACGACGGTCGCGAGCTTGCGCTCGGTGGCCTCGCCCCCGCCCAGCGGACGGCCGCAGTTGGGGCAGAACCGGGCGCCCTCGGGTGCGACCGCGCCGCAGGCGGGACAGCGGGTCGTCAGACGGACACCCCCGCGGGCTTGGGCAGGTCCTCGATCGCCTTGAGCGCGCGCTCGATCTCTGCCTCCGGCAGCTCGAAGTCCTCGAGCCGCCCGTGCAGGTAGGCGTCGTAGGCACCCATGTCGAAGTGGCCGTGGCCGGAGAGGTTGAAGACGATGACCTGCTCGGTGCCGGCCTCGTCGGCGCAGCGGGCGGCGTCGATCGCGCCCTTGATCGCGTGGGCGGTCTCGGGCGCCGGGATGATCGCCTCGCTGCGGGCGAACTCGATCGCGGCGGCGAAGACGTCCTTCTGCCCGAAGGCCTCGGCCCGCACCAGGCCGTCGAGGACGAGCTGCGAGACGATCGGCGCGGCGCCGTGGTAGCGCAGGCCGCCGGCGTGGATCCCCGGCGGGACGAAGTCATGCCCGAGCGTGTGCATCGGGACGAGCGGCGTGAGCCGGCCGGTGTCGCCGAAGTCGTAGGCGTACGGGCCGCGGGTGAGCGTCGGGCAGGCCGCCGGCTCGCATGCCACGATCTCGATCTCGGCGCCCGCGATCTTGTCGCGCACGAAGGGCAGCGCCAGGCCGCCGAAGTTCGACCCGCCGCCGACGCAGCCGACCACGACGTCGACGCCCGTCTCGCCGGCCAGCTCCAGCTGGCGGCGAGCCTCCTGGCCGATCACGGTCTGGTGCAGCAGCACGTGGTTCAGGACGGAGCCGAGCGAGTAGCTCGTGTCGTCGCGCCCTGCGGCGTCCTCGACGGCCTCCGAGATCGCGATCCCGAGGCTGCCCGGCGACTCGGCGTCCTGCTCGAGCACGGCCCGGCCGGCGTTCGTGTCGGGCGACGGGCTGGGGACGACGCTCGCGCCCCACGTCTCCATCATCACCCGCCTGTACGGCTTCTGGTCGTAGCTCACCCGCACCATGTAGACCTTGCACTCGAGCCCGAAGACCTGCGACGCGAGCGCGAGAGCGCTCCCCCACTGGCCCGCGCCCGTCTCGGTCGCGAGCCGCGTGCGGCCGGCCCTGGCCGAGTAGTAGGCCTGCGCGACCGCCGTGTTCGGCTTGTGCGAGCCCGCCGGCGAGACGCTCTCGTTCTTGTAGTAGATGCGCGAGCGCGTGCCGATCGCCTGCTCGAGCCGGCGGGCGCGGTGAAGCGGCGTGGGCCGCCACAGCCGCAGGACGTCGAGCACCTCCTCCGGGATCGCGATCTCCGAGTCGGTCGAGACCTCCTGGAGGATCAGGTCCATCGGGAAGAGCGGCGCCAGGTCGTCGGGGCCGACCGGCTGCCCGGTGCCGGGGTGCAGCGGCGGCTGCGGCGGCGTGGGCGCGTCGGCGAGGACGTTGTACCAGCTGCGCGGGAGCTCGCTCTCCGGAAGGGTGATCTTGGCGTCCATGTCGGCTCCTTAGAATGGGGCGTCCCATTTTCGCCGACCGGAGGCCCGCATGCGAATCACCACCTCGACCACCGCACCCGAGCGCGCAGCTGCCGACATGCTCGCGGTGGCGGTCGGGAGGCCCGCGAGCCTGACGGGCGCCGCGGCGGCGGTGGATGCCGCCATGGGCGGCGCGATCGCGCGGCTCGTCGACGCGGGCGAGATCCGCGGCGGCAGGGGCCAGGTGACGGTCGTCCACGCCGACGGCGGTGTGCGCGCGAAGCGGGTGGCGGTCGTCGGCCTGGGGAGGTCGCCGGGGCCGGCCGAGCTGCGGCTGGCCGCCGCGGGGGCCGTGCGGGCGGCGAGCGCGGCCCGGGCGAAGTCGGTGGCGTTCGCGCTCGACGGGGCGCCGCTCGACGCCGCCGGCGCCACCCGCTGCGTCGTCGACGGCGCCGCCCTCGCCGGCTACCGCTTCACCCGCTACCTGACGGCGCCTGCCGACGAACGGCCGGGCGAGGTCGGATCGCTCGCGATCCTCGGTGGCGACCGGGCCCAGGCCCGGCTCTCGGCCGTCCTCACCGAGGCCACCAACCGGGCGCGCGACCTCCAGAACACGCCGTCTCGCGACATGGGCCCGCAGGAGCTGGCCGACCGGGCCCGCCAGCTCGCGAAGGAGCACTCGACGCTCACCGCGCGCGTACACGACCGCGCGTGGATGGAGCGCCGCGGGATGGGGCTCTTCGTGGCGGTGGCGCAGGGCTCGTCGCGCCCGCCGCTCACCATCGTCCTTCGCCACAGGCCGCGCCGGGCCAGGGCGGGCGTCGTGCTGGGGCTCGTCGGCAAGGGGCTCACGTACGACGCGGGCGGCTACACGCTGAAGCCGGCCCGCAGCCAGATCGGGATGAAGTTCGACATGTCGGGCGCCGCCGCGGTGCTCGAGGCGACCGGCGCCATCGCCGAGCTGGGCCTCCCCATCGAGGTGGTGACCGTCATCGGCGCGACGGAGAACCTGATCGGGCGCGACGCGTTCAAGAACGACGACATCCTGACGGCGGCCAACGGCAAGACGGTCGAGATCACGAACACCGACGCCGAGGGCCGGCTCGTCCTGGCCGACTGCCTGCACCACGCCCGCTCGCTGGGCGCGACGCACGTCGTCGACCTGGCGACCCTGACCGGGGCCGTCGTGACGGCGCTCGGCGACCTGCACGCCGGCCTCTTCGTTCGCGGCGAGGAGTTCGCCGGGGCCATCCAGTCGGCCGCGGACGTGTCGGGCGACATGGTCTGGCGGCTGCCGCTCCACGACACCTACAAGCGCTTCCTCCGCTCGGAGGTGGCCGACATGGTGAACGGGTCGTTCGCCGGCCGCGGCGGGCCATGCTATGCGGCCCGCTTCCTGCAGGAGTTCGCCGGCGAGGGCGACTGGGCGCACCTCGACATCGCGGGCGTCGCGGAGCTCGACCGCAGCCGCGGCGACGAGTTCGGGAAGGGCGGCACCGGCTGGGGCGTGCGCCTGCTGACCGAGCTCGCGAGGTCGATGGCGGCGTGACCGACTACGACCTCTCCGACGAGCACCGGCTCTTCCGCTCCACCGTCCGCGAGTTCGCGGAGGGGGTCATCGGCCCGGTCGCCGAGGAGCTCGACCGCGAGGGCCGGTTCCCGCTCGACATCGTCGCCCAGGCGGCCGAGCTGGGCCTGCTCGGCATCCCGATCGGGGCCGACTGGGGCGGCGCCGGCTCCGACACGCTCGCCTACGCGATCGCCATCGAGGAGCTGGCCAGGGTCGATCAGTCGTTCGCGATCACCGTCGCCGCGCACACGTCGCTCGGGACGATGCCGATCGCGCTCTTCGGCTCCGACGAGCAGAAGCGGCGCTGGCTGCCGCCGCTGGCGTCCGGCGAGCGGCTGGCCGCGTTCGGCCTGACGGAGCCCGGCGCCGGCTCGGACGCGGGCGCCACCCGCACCACCGCCCGCCTCGACGGCGGCGAGTGGGTGGTCGACGGCTCGAAGATGTTCATCACGAACGCCGGCACCGAGATCTCGGCGATGGTCACGATCACCGCCCGCACCGGCGAGGACGAGATCTCGAACATCGTCGTCCCCAACGGCACGTCCGGCTATGAGCTCTCGCCGCCGCTGCACAAGATGGGCTGGCGCTCGTCCGACACGCGCGGGCTCACATTCGACGGCTGCCGTGTGCCCGAGGATCACCTGCTCGGCCCGCGCGGGAACGGCTTCCGCCAGTTCCTCGAGATCCTCGACGGCGGCCGGATCAGCGTGGCCGCGCTGGGGCTGGGCGCCGCCCAGGGAGCGTTCGAGATGTCCCTTCGCTACGCGAACGAGCGCGAGCAGTTCGGCCGCCCGATCGGCAGGTTCCAGGCGGTCGCCTTCAAGCTGGCGGACATGGCGACCGAGATCGAGGCCGGACGCCAGCTGGTCTACCAGGCGGCGTGGCTCAAGGATCAGGGGCGGGACTTCGCCCACACGGCCGCGATGGCCAAGCTCTACACCGGCGAGCTCTCGCGCCGGGTGTGCAACGAGGCGGTGCAGATCCACGGCGGCTACGGCTTCAT
>JAICKX010000105.1 GCA_025927685.1 Thermoleophilia bacterium
CCGCCGAGCAGCCTCGGGAAGACGCCGGCAGTGCGAAGTCGAGGTGCCGGCATCCACCGGCCCCTGTCGAGGTCTGCGCCGTGCTCCTGGTCGACGCATGATGATGGCGAAGCCATCTGACCCGTCCAGCCTGTACCTAGTTGTACTGACCACGGAGGTGTGAGACGCGGCTGATGGGTGGGTGTCCTCCCAGCGAGCCGTGTGGTCTTCGTCGGTTATACCAGCGCATCCAGCTGGTGAGGGCGCGGCTGCGGTGATGCGAGGAGGGGTAGGCGTGGCGGTAGGCCCATTCGCGCAGCATGGTTCTGATCAGCGCCTCGGCCTTGCCGTTGGTACGGGGCGTGTATGGGCGGGTGTCGCGGCGCTTCACGGCGAGCTCGGTGCAGGTGTCGCGCCATAGGTGGGAGTGGTAGGCCTTGGCGTTGTCCGACAAGACCCGTTCGACGGGGATGCCGTGGCGGCGTACCAGGCCACGGCGCGGCGCAGGAAGCCGGCGCAGGCGTGGTTGTCCTGCCCGGCTAGGACTTCAGCGTAGGCCAGTCGGGTGTGGTCGTCGACGGCGATGTGCAGGTGCTGCCAGCCGGCGTGGCGGTTTCGCTTGACGTCGTCCTTGAGGATCCGCTTTCCGACTACGTGGAAGCGGCCCAGCTTCTTGGTATCCACGTGCACCAACTCGCCCGGCCGCTCGCGTTCGTACCGGACGACCGGATCGCGTTCGGGGCGGGGAAGGCGGGAGCAGCCCCACCGCCTAAGCACCTTGCCGACCGTGGAGGCGGGGCGACCGCAGAGAGCCGCAATCACCACCGGCCCGGCGTTGGTCTGCTGGCGCAGCGCCAGGATCTCCCGCTCGGCCCGGTCGCTCAACCGACGCGGCTGACAACGAGGCACCGATGGACGATCAGCCAGAGCGGCCCAGCCGCCCTGCCGGTAGCGCCGCCACAACCGATAGCCGGTGGCGCGGCTGGCGCCGCATCAGGCCGCGGCCTCATCCGGCCCCATGCCCTCCAGCATCAACAGCACCATCTTGCACCGCGACTCGATCGAATACCGCATCCGACCTGGCGGCTGCGTAGGCTGCATCATCCCGGACCTCCCCGCGAGCTGTGGACATCGACATCCACAAGGCTCGCGGGAGGCCCGGACAGAATCAGCCGTCTCGCAGGTGTGTGGTCAATCCACCTAGGTCGCGAGCGACTCCCGCGTCCACAAGGCGCCTCGAGCGGTAGCCTGGGCCGATGCCGGGAATCGGGGGCGCGGCACTGCGAGAGGGGGTTCTGGCTTGGTATGGCCAGAACGCGAGGGATCTCCCCTGGCGGCGGACGAGAGATCCGTACGCGATATTGGTGTCAGAATGCATGCTGCAGCAGACGCAGGTCGCCCGGGTCGTGCCGCGCTACCTGGACTGGCTCGACCGCTGGCCGACGGTCGAGGCGCTCGCTGCCGCGAGCCCGGCGGAGGTCATCCGGGCCTGGAGCGGGCTCGGCTACAACCGGCGGGCGGTCAATCTGCACCGGTGCGCACAGGCGGTCGCGGCGCGCGGCGGCTTTCCGGCCGAGCCCGAGGAGCTCCGCAAGCTGCCCGGGATCGGGCCGTACACGGCGGCGGCGGTCGCCTGTTTCGCCTTCGGCGCCCAGATCGCCGCGCCCGACACCAACGCACTGCGCGTGCTGGAACGGGCCTTCCCCGGCCAGGACGTGCCCGTCCCGCCCGGCCGGGCGTATGAGTGGAACCAGGCGCTCTTCGACCTGGGCCGCGAGATCTGTATCGCCCGCACGCCGCGCTGCGCCGTCTGCCCGCTCGCGGCCGGCTGCCCGTCGCGCGGGCGGACGTACGCGCCGCTCCGGCGGCAGTCGCGCTTCGAGGGCTCGTTCCGCCAGCGCCGGGCCCGGCTCCTGCGCGAGATCGCGGCGGCCGGACGGCTGCCCGAGGCAGGGTGCGACGCCGAGGCGCTCGTCTCGCTCGTCCGCGACGGCCTGGCCGAGGTGGCGGGCGGCGAGGCCCGCCTGCCCGGTCAGACCAGCCTGGCGACCAGCTCCGCGAGCCCCTCGAGCGACGGCAGCTCGGCGTCGGGCGCGTAGCCCTCGGGCAGCTCGCGGCCCGCGCGGTTGATCCAGACCGCCTTCATCCCGCAGGCCTGGGCGCCGGCCACGTCCGTGTCGAGGTCGTCGCCCACGTGCACCCACCGCTCCGGCGCACCGCGGGCCAGCTCGGCGGCGTGCAGGAACGGCGCGGCCGCCGGCTTCAGCTCCCCGACCCGCTCGGCGTGGACGACGAACGCGAACCGGCGCGCGACGTCGAGCTTCTCGACCGGGAAGTTGCCGTTCGTGATCGCGCCGAGCACGTGCCCGGCGCGCGCCAGCCGGTCCATCTCGGGCTCGACGTCGGCGTGGAGCTCGACCGTGAACACCCGCTCGGCCATCCACATGTCGACCATCCAGCGCGGCAGCCCCGCCTCGATCACGCCCCGGTCGGCGAGCGCGCGCCGGAACGACTCCAGCCGCAGCTCCTCGTAGGTGCCGGCCTCGCCGTCGAGCGCCGCCCGGTAGGCGTGCAGCACCTCGACGGTGAGCGCCCCTCGAAGCGCCGGGATGCGCTCCTCGAGCCGCGCGATCGTCCTGCGCAGGGCGCCGTCCATCATCGGCATGAACTCCCACAGCGTCTCGTCGAGGTCGAACGAGACGACCGCCGGCACCGTCAACCCGGCCTCCGCAGCAGGGCGACCGCGTGGCAGGCGGCGCCCTCCCCCCGGCCGGTGAAGCCCATCCGATCGGTGGTGGTCGCCCGCACCGTGACCCGGCCGGGCTCGACGTCCAGCGCGCCCGCGACAGCGGCTCGCATCGCGTCGCGGTGGGGCGCGAGCCGCGGCTCCTCGAGGATCACGACGGCATCCAGGTTCACGAGCTCCCAGCCGCCGGCCCGGACCCGTTCCCAGGCGTCGCCGAGAAGGCCGAGGCTGGACGCGCCCTCGTAGGCCGGGTCGCCGGGCGGGAAGAGATGGCCGATGTCCTCGAGCCCGGCCGCGCCGAGGATCGCGTCGCAGGCCGCGTGGCACACGACGTCGGCGTCCGAGTGCCCGTGCAGGCCGCGGTCGTGCGGGATCTCGACCCCGGCCAGGACGAGCCTCCGGCCGTCGGCGAACGCGTGCGCGTCGACGCCGATCCCGACCCGCATCTCGTCGCTCATGCCCGCTCCCGGACGAACGCCTCGGCCCGGGCCAGGTCGCCCGCGTCGGTGATCTTCAGGTTCTCCGCCTCGCCGTCCACGACGACCACGCGACCGCCGTCCCGCTCCACGACCTGGGCGCAATCGGTCGCCGCCGCCAGCTCGCCCGCCGGCGCCGCGAAGGCGCGCCGGAGCGCCTCGGCCCGGAAGCCCTGCGGCGTCTGGACGGCGCGCAGCTCGGCGCGGTCGAGCGTCTCGATCACCGCCCCGCCTCCGACCCGCTTCACCGTGTCCTTGACCGGAAGCCCCGGCACCGCGCCGTCGGCGTCCTGAAGGGCGTCGAGCACGCGGTCGACCAGCGCCTCGGAGGCGAACGGGCGCGCGGCATCGTGCACGAGAACGGCGGTCGCGTCGGCGGCGACCTCCTCCAGGCCTGCCGCCACCGAGAGCGCGCGCGTCGCGCCGCCGGCGACGGACACCGCCACCTTGCCGGCGGCCAGCTCGTCGGCGAGGAGCGCGGTCGGCTCCTCCCAGCCCTCCGGGACGACCACCACCATCCGCTCCACGCGCGGATGGGCCTCGAAGAGCTCGATCGCACGCGCCACGAGCGGCCGCCCGCCCAGCGCGGTGAACGCCTTGGGGCGCTCATGCCCGAGCCGCCGGCCGTCGCCGGCTGCGGCCACGACCGCCCACACCAGCTCGGCCGTCATTCGCCCGACGCGTCGCCGATGCGGGTGAAGATCATCTTGCCCGAGGGCGACTGGAGCACGGAGGTCACCTGCACGTCGACGGTATCACCGACCCGGCGGCGGCCGCCCTCGACGACCACCATCGTGCCGTCGTCCAGGTAGCCGACGCCCTGATCCGGCTCCTTGCCCTCCCGGATCAGGCGGATCTCGAGCCGCTCGCCCGGCAGCACCGCCGGCTTGAGCGCGTTCGCGAGCTCGTTCACGTTCAGGACGACCACGTCCTGGATCCGGGCGAGCCGGTTCAGGTTGTAGTCGGTCGTCAGGATGCGAAGGCCGCGCTGCCTGGCCAGCTTGAGAAGCTTCGCGTCGACGTCGGCCAGCTCCGGGAAGTCGATCTCGGGCGTCGCCACCGGCACGTCGGAGCGCAGGCCGTGGACGACCTCGAGCCCGCGCCGGCCGCGGGCCCGCTTCAGCGGGTCGCCGGAGTCGGCCACCTGCTGGAGCTCTCGCAGCACGAACTCGGGCACCACCAGCTCGCCGCTCAGGAAGCCGGTGCGGACGATGTCGGCGATCCGGCCGTCGATGATCGCGCTCGTGTCGACGAGCGTCTGCCCGGCCGGCACGGGAGCCCCCGCCACCCCGGGCTCGGTGAGCTGGTGCACGCCGACCAGCCGCAGGATGCCGCGGTGCTTCTTCGCGGCGACGTAGGCGAAGAGATATCCCACCACCAGGAACAGCGGCAGGATGACCCAGTTTCCGATGTACGGCAGCGTGTGCACCGGAAACCACAGGAGCGCAGAGACGAGAAGGCCCACCAGGAGGCCGATCGCGGCCACGGTGAGCTCTCCGGCACTTCGGGTCTGCGCGGCGCGCTCGACCCTCTTGAATCCCCGCACCAGCCCCTTCCCGGCCAGCCCGCCGATCATCCAGCCGACGGCGAAGGCGAGGAAGACGATGCACCCGAAGGCGGGGTAGGCGTATGAGGCCGAATATCGGTCGATGAGGTTGTAGGACAACCCCGCCTGGATGGCGCCGAGAACTCCCAAGAGGGACAAGACGATTCGGGTTGACACCACCATCGTCCGCTCCTTCCTCGGAACGTTCGTGTGTGCCGGGCGTCCGGTTGGGCCTCACGGCCTCCGGCCCCGGGAGTGAAAAGCCTTGGCTACGCGCGGGCCCGGCGCGCCTCGCCGATCTCCTCGAGCACCTCCTCCAGGAACTCGCGCGCCTCTTCCTCGTCCATGTTCTTGGCGTACATGAGCTCGGACGCGAGGATGCGCTTCGCCTTCGAGAACATCTGCTTCTCGCCGGTCGAGAGACCCTTCTCCTGGTCGCGCTGGGCGAGATTCCGCACCACCTCGGCCATCTCGAAGATGTCGCCCGTCTTCATCTTGTCCCGGTTGTGCTTGAACCGGCGGTTCCAGTTCTTGGGCATCTTGGTGCCGTCACCCTGGAGCACCTCGATGACCTGGTCGACGGTCTCCTCCTGGATCACCTTGCGCAGCCCGACGCGCTCCGCACTGTCGAGCGGGATGGTGACGGTCATGTCGTTGTGCAGGATCTTGATCGTCAGGTACTCGCGCTCCTGATCGCCCACCTGCCGGGTGTCTCTGCTCACGATCGTCCCCGCACCGTGATGCGGGTACACGACCTTCTCGCCAACTTTGTACAAGGTGTCCCTCGACCTCCTCGCCGGATGCGCCCGAGCGTGGCCTGGGACCACACCTCGGGAGGCGAAAATTCTATCAGAAACGGGGCTCTCCAGGCGAAACCATCAGGCTATATTGACAGAACCGCAAACAAAATACTTCAAAACCAGCCCGCGCCTGGCAATTTGACTTACAAATTCAGGTAACGATCGACGAGGTTCTGCTCCTGGAGCCGGCGCAGCCCCTCGCGGATCTCCCGGGCCCGCACGGCCCCCACGCCCTCCACCTCCTCGAGCTCGCCCTGCGACGCGCGCACGAACGCCTCGAGCGTGCCGAAATGGGAGACGACGTGGCTCACGACGCCCTCCGGCAGGCGCGGAACCTTGGAGAGGACGCGGTAGCCGCGCGGCGTGACGGCGTGGTCGACGGGCGAGATGGTGCGCGGGTAGCCGAGCACGTCCGCCAGCGACTCGACCTCGAGCAGCTGCGAGTCGGGAAGCGCGCGGAGCTGCTCGAGCGCGCGTTCCGGACCGCCGGTGACCGAGTCCAGGCAGTAGTCGCGCACCATCGCCACCTCGTCGCCGGGCACCCACTCCGACATCTCGTCGAGCTGGATCTTGATGAGCCGGCCCTCGACGCCCAGCTCGACCACGTTCTGCTCGATCTCCGAGCGCATACGTGAGGTCATCTCGGCCCGCTGGAGCGCGACCAGGACGTCGTCGAGCATCGCCGCGCCCTGGAACTCGAGCGCCGTGAGCCGGGTCGAGACCTGGTCGAACCGGGCGCGGTAGGTCTCGAGCGTCGTCACCGCCTGGTTGGTCTTGGCGAGAACGTCCGAGATCTCCTCGAGCTGATAGCGGGCGTCGCCCACGTAGAGCGTCACGACGTCCCGCTGCTGGGAGATCGAGATCACGAGCGCGCCAGTCTGCTTGGCGACGCGCTCGGCGGTGCGGTGCCGGGTGCCGGTCTCGGCCGACGGGATCGTCGGGTCGGGCATGAGCTGCACGTTGGCGTAGACGATCCGGGTCGCCATCGCGTTCAGGATGATCGCGCCGTCCATCTTGGCGAGCTCGTAGAGCAGGTAGGGCGAGAACGACTGGTCGAGCCGGATCCCGCCCGAGAAGAGGAACGACAGCTCCGCCGGCTCGCCGATCACGATGAGCGCGCCCAGGTCGCCGCGCAGGATGTCGTTGATGCCCTGGCGCATGTTCGTGCCCGGCGCGATCCGCCGCAGCGCTTCCAGCATCTTCGGGTCCGTGCGGACGTCGGTCAGGGGCTCGCTCATGGCCAGGTCGCGCGATCAGGCCAGTGCGAGCCCGATCGCCGCAGCCAGCGTATCAGCGCGGCGGACGGTCGGGAAAGCGGGTGCGGCGGTGCCGTCCGGCGCGACGACCTCGGTGACGCCGAGCTTGGCCGCTTCCGCGAGCCGCGGGGCTGCGTGTCCCACCGGGCGCAGGCGGCCGGTGAGCCCGATCTCGCCGAAGCACGCAAGCCGCTCGGCCGGCGGGCGGCCGCGGTGCGACGAGACGATGGCGAGCGCGACGGCCAGGTCGGCCGCCGGCTCGTCGACGCGCACCCCGCCGGCGACGTTCACGAAGACGTCCGACGAGCCCAGCGCGATCCCGGCGTGGCGGCCGAGCACCGCCAGGATCAGGCTGAGCCGGTTGCGATCGAAGCCGGTCGCCTGGCGGCGCGGCATCGCCAGGTCGGACGGCGCAACGAGCGCCTGCACCTCGAGCAGGATCGGGCGGCTGCCCTCGATGGCGGGCAGGAGCACGGCGCCCGGCCCCGGGGAGCCGTCCTCGGCCAGCGCCGACGAGGGGTCGGCCACGGGCACGAGCCCGGTCCCGGTCATCTCGAAGATCCCGATCTCGTCGGTGGAGCCGAACCGGTTCTTGACCGCGCGCAGGACGCGCAGGTGGCGGTAGCGGTCGCCCTCGAACTGGAGCACCGCGTCGACCAGGTGCTCGAGCACGCGCGGGCCGGCGACGGCGCCGTCCTTCGTGACGTGGCCCACGAGCACGATCGCGACACCGCGGGACTTCGCCACTCGCAGCAGCCGGTCGGCCGCCTCGCGCACCTGGACCACCGAGCCGGCGCCCGAGGCCACGTCGGCGGAGTGCAGCGTCTGGACGGAGTCGATCACGCAGATGTCCGGGAGCTCGGCGGCGATCGTCTCGGCCACGGCCTCCAGCTCCGTCTCGGCCAGGATGCCGATGCCGCCGGCCGCCGCCAGCCGCTCGGCGCGCATCCGCACCTGGCCCGGCGACTCCTCGCCGGAGACGAGGAGCGTCCGCAGGCCACGGGCCGACGCCGCCGCCAGCGCCTGGAGCAGGAGCGAGCTCTTGCCGACGCCGGGCTCGCCGCCGATCAGGACGAGCGACCCGGGCACGAGACCTCCGCCGAGCACCCGGTCGAGCTCGTCGATGCCGGTCGCCATGCGCGCTCCCTCCGCGGTCTCGACGTCGGCCAGGCGGGCGACCGCGAGCGGCCGGGCGCGGCCGTTCCGGGCCGGCGCCGGAGCGGCCTCCTCCTCGAGCGTGTTCCACTCACCGCAGCCCGGGCAGCGGCCCAGCCACTTGGGGGCGCGGTGCCCGCAGGAGGTGCAGGTGTATGCGACGAGGGTGCGGGTCATGGACGTTCCATTGTGGCAGTGACCGCGGATGGCGCCGACGGCGACGCGGGTTGCTAACGTGCTTGGCGTCGTGACCTATACGAACCGCATCATCAGGGGTCGCTGGATCGCCGGCGCTGCGGTCGTCGCGGTGCTCGCCGGCGCCTGCGGCGGCGGTGGATCGAGCGGATCATCCGGCGGCGGCGGCGGCGGATCGGTCTCGGGCGGCGGCCAGGTCGTCGAGATCGACGTCGCGAGCAGCGGATTCGCGTACGACGAGACCACCGCGACCGCAACCGCGGGGCACGTCGTCATCAAGTCGATGAACCCGCAGGGCGCCGGACACGACATCTCGCTCAAGGGCAACGGCGTCGACGAGCACGGCGAGGTCGTGCAGGACGGCGGCGTCTCGACCATCGACATCCCCGACCTGAAGGCCGGGACGTACGAGTTCTACTGCTCCGTGCCCGGCCACGAGGCCGCCGGCATGAAGGGCACGCTGACCGTCAGCTAGCCAGCGGCTCGAGCGATCCTCTAGGAGGAGAACTCGTACGCGCCGACGTCGGGCGGACCGACCCGCGCGGCACCGTCCATGTCGAGGGCGGGCGCGACGGCCGGGTCCGCCTGGTCGATGACGAGCGCCGAGGCGGCGGTCGGGCGACCGCCAGGATCGAGCAGGGGATCGCCGACCACGTCCGTCAGACCGCACGCCGTGCCTTCCGCGATCACGTTCCTCTCCGAGCTCCGCACGCGGTTGCAGACCAGGCTCGGCTCCAGGAGCGACTCGATCACGTTGTTCGCGATGAGCGGCCGGTTGCGGGTGAGCATCCCCGGATAGCCCGGCCCGAGCACGATCGAGGACGCGGCGTGGTGGCCCTTCGGCGCGCCCGAGAGGATCGTGTTGTTCACGACCACGGCACGGCGCGGGATCCGTGGGCTCGAACGGGTGCCGAGCAGGATCGCCACGCGCGAGACGATCCCCTGCGCCTGCGGGTCGTCGCGGAGGAACAGGTTGTCGACGACGCGCACGTCGTCGTCGGCCGTCGCCAGGTTGAGCTGCGCGCCGCCGCCCTGGCTCACGCCGAAGACGTTGCGGGTGATGACGAGCCCGTCGGCGTTGAAGAGCTCGATCAGGTCCTGGTGGGCGCACTTCACCCAGCCGGTGGTGCAGGCCAGGGCACGGTCGAACCGGTTCTCGCGGATGACCGCGTTCGGGCCCGCCCGCCCGCCGATGAAGTCACATCCGCGGCAGTCGTGGAACCAGTTGTGCACGATCCTGACGTCGCGCGCCCAGCGTGGCAGGAGGCACGTCGACCACTTCGGGGTGTGGTCGCCGCAGTGCGAGAACGTGCTGTTCCGGACCACCACGCCCCGAGAGTGGTCGAGGCGGAGCCCGACCTTGAACTCGGTCCCCTTGGCCGTGAACGTGTCGCCGCGGAAGACGATCCGGTGTGAGCGCCTCGCCAGGACGCGGGCGTCGCCGGTCAGGGGCCGCACCACCAGGCCGCGCACGATCACGTCCCGCGAGCGCAGGATCCGAAGCGACTGGACGCGCGCGCCGTCCGTGCCGACGATGTCGAGCAGGCTCTTCGACCGCGGCCCGATGACGAGCGGGCGCCGGTAGTCGCCCGGCAAGAGGACGATCCGCCCGCCCGTCTGGCTGAAGTCGGCGACGGCCCGCTGGAACGCCTTGCCATTCGTGACGAAGCGGGCACCGGCGTAGGCGGGGGCCGCCGGCGCGAGCACGGCCGCGGCGAGCAGGGCGAGGAGAAGGCGCATTCGCATCCCACGGCCAGGATTCGACCGCGGCCGCCAACCACCTACCCGGGAGCGGCGACGCGCCGAGCCGGCCGCTCAGCCGGACGGGCGTCCGTGATGCTCGGCCCAGTCGACGAAGCGGCGCGTCACCGGGTTCCGGTGATCGCCCCGGACGACCGCCAGCAGGGCGCCGAGGTAGGCCGCGGCCCCGACCGCCGCGACGAGGCAGGTGAGCGCGAGTCCGGCATCGATCATACCGTCGACCTCACAACTCCATCGTACCACGAACTATCCGGCGGGCGGAAACGGCGGGGAGAGTCCCTGAACTTCCGGCGGGACGCGTCGGTGACCCTTTTGCGACAGCGCGTGGCGAAGCGGGGACGGGAACGTCACGACGGCGCAACGGAGGTGTGACGCGGGAGGTTCAGGAACTGTCCCCGGCCCTTGCGACGAGGGCCGCTCGTGTGAGCGGCCCTCGTGGCGCGAATCGGTTGCCGGCCTACTCGGCGGGCTCGGCCGGCGGTTCGGGCTCTGTGCCCGAGTCCTCGGTCTGGGCGTCCTCGGCGTCCGCCGGCGTCGGCACCAGATCCTCCGGCGGCGCATCGGGCACCTTGACCGGGTCGATCATCTGGAGCGAGATCTCCTCGTCGCCCTCGTGATGGTCGACCAGCACGGTGGCCCCCGGCTCGAGCGCGCGCCCGAGCACGAAGTCGGCCAGCGGGTCCTCGATGTAGCGCTGGATCGCCCGCCGCAGCGGCCGCGCGCCCATCGTCGGGTCATAGCCCTTGTCGACCATGAAGTCCTTGGCCTTGTTGGTGAGCTCGATCGACACCTCGTGGAGCTTCATCTGCTCGCGCAGCCGCTTCATGAGGAGGTCGACGATCTGCGTGATCTCTTCCTTCGTCAGCTTCTGGAAGACGATGATCTCGTCGATGCGGTTCAGGAGCTCGGGCCGGAAGACCTTCTTCACGTCGCCCATGATCCGGTTCTTCATGTCGTCGTATGAGACGCCGGTCTCGGACTCCTCGACCGTGAACCCGAGCGAGGTGTTCTTGGCGATCGAGGACGCGCCGATGTTCGACGTCATGATGACGATCGTGTTGCGGAAGTCGACGTGCCGGCCCTGGGCGTCTGTCAGACGGCCCTCCTCCAGCATCTGGAGCAGGATGTTGAAGACGTCCGGGTGGGCCTTCTCGATCTCGTCGAGCAGCACCACCGAGTACGGCTTGCGGCGGACGGCCTCGGTCAGCTGGCCGCCCTCGTCGTAGCCGACGTAGCCCGGAGGCGAGCCGACGAGCCGTGAGACGGCGTGCTTCTCCATGTACTCGGACATGTCGACCTGGAGCATCGCGTCCTCGTCGCCGAACAGGAACTCGGCGAGCGTGCGAGCCAGCTCGGTCTTGCCGACGCCCGAGGGGCCGAGGAAGATGAACGAGCCGGTCGGCCGCTTCGGATCCTTGATCCCCGCGCGGGCGCGGCGGATGGCCTTC
>JAICKX010000034.1 GCA_025927685.1 Thermoleophilia bacterium
GCGATCGTGCCGGTCGGCGCACAGGCAGGAATCGGGGGCGGAGAGGGCTTGTGCGTTCCCCACTCGCAGGGTGACCCGCTCATCTACATGACGTTCCAGGAGTTCATCCTCCAGCGAGACCAGGAACTGCGCTGGGTGACCGTGAACAACCCATGCCAGGGGATCGCCGGGATCCAGCTTTACCACAACAAGCCACCGCACCTCAGGGTCGACGAAATCGACATCCTGCCCGGCATGGCCGTCACGATCCAGGAATCTCAGATAAAAGCCGCTGGGATCAAGACCAAGCATCTATCTGAGTTCGGTGCGGGCACATCCCCCGAATCAGACCCCTGCACCAACAGCACCCCCATCGCCGGCGTGACCCGGTACATCGCCGACGCCGCTGGAAACGTCACCCGACTCGTCTGCTGACGGATGGCGCTCATGGACGGGCCCGCGGCTGGGGTCATGAGAAGAAGATGGCGCGCGGGTTGGGGCGGGACGTAGCGAGAACCGATGCGAGCCGCGCGGAGGGCTCGGCCCGCGGCCAACTCGCGGCGAAGTGATGCATGATGCGCGCACTCTCCTCGCTCCTAATCGGTGCGATGCGGATGGTGCGCCGGCAGAAGGAGAAGATGGGACGGTTGCGGCCCGATGAGGTGTACGAGATGCGCGCGGCGGCGGTCAACGGCGCCTCCCATCGCTTCCTGGCCGAGGAGTACGGCGTGAGGTCAGTCCGCTGCAACGCGGGCGATCAACGGCGACACCCACCGGGATGTGCCGCATCCGGTGGAGAGCCCGCGATGGGAAGACTGGGGCCCTGGGTGGCCGCGCTTTCTCCCGTATCGGCTCGCGATTGAACAGATGGCCAAGACGCGGCCCGAGGACATCGAGGTTGTCGCGGAGCGCTCACAGCGCCGGCTGTCTGTCGTCGATGCTGAGGGTGATCGATGTGATCCAGAAGCTGGAGGCGGTGCGCGGCCTTCCGACCGACGACGAGATTGGGAAGGCCGTCCAGGCATACATGCTTGAAGATGTCCACCGTGACCTGGAGGCGCTGTCGGGGTGAGCGCTTGCCGCGATCGTGTCTCGCGCCGCTGCCGTAGGCGGAGTGCCCGAAGACGCGACTCGACGCCCTTGGCTGAACCCGAGATGGGCGCGCTATCACAACATGGTCAGTTCCCCTGAACTCTGGAAGCCCCACGCCGTCGAGGAGGCGCTTCGTTTGCTCCGAGCGCGAGCCGATGGGGGGATGGCCAGGCAGATCGGCTGGCAGATGGCGACGCTGGGGAGTCTGTCGAGGGGCGCTAGGAGCGTCGAGGCACGGGTCTGGTGTCCGGCAATCGGCGGTGGTCGTCGAAGCAGTGTGCCTCTTGAGGGGCAGGGGCAGCGTGTGTGATCCGTGATTCGTGAAGGAGGGTGGATGGCGTCCAAGCCGAGGCGTCCGCGGCGCCACAGGCTCGGCGATCAGGTAGCGGCGTATGGCTGGCGCGGTACCGAGGAGTGGGGAACGGCTGCCGACGGTGATCGACACGTACACGACCGGGATCGACCGGCTCGGTCGTTATCGGAGAGACCGATGCGCCAGAGATAGACACGGTTGTGGTGTTGTCGCGACCCCGCCGGCACGTCGCGTAACCCGTGCGCGAAAGCAAACGGCCTCTTCGTAGCTTGGCGTCGCTAGCGTCGCCGCCGGGTGCGGGCCATAGGGTGATGGCCTGGCCGGCAGCCGCGCGGATGGGGGTGGTGTCGATGCTGGTGCGTGACTCGGGGATCGCCATGGCGGGCCATTCGCACACGAAGGTGAGGTCGCCGAGCGGTGGGAGCGGCTCACAGCCAGTAGCCCTGGCTCCAGGTGTCGTCTGACCCGCTGCCACCCCCATGCAGAGCACTGGGCCATCCGGTTTGACTTCCCAGTCGCGTTCTCCCCAGGTCTCGTCTAGGTTGGTCGCCTTGCCGCCGTCGCTGAGAAGCGCGCCGAATCGGAACACCTCGTCGCGAACCGCGCCACTCTCACCGGCATACAGAAGTGGCGAGCCGCCGAAGCCACGCGGATCGGGCCCGTATCGGACAGATCTCCATCCCGCCGACTCCGAGCAGTGCGCCGGCGAAGGGCGTCGTGTTGTCTTGGGGGCGCCGCCCTGGGCGACCTGTTCGCGACGTGATTGGGATCGCCCAGCACCACGTACCCGCGCGAACGAACCGAAGGCGAGATCGTCGTTCACCGCGCTCGGCGATATGCTCCGCGGCCAGTGGGCAGGTACGTTGAGACGAATGGAGCGCTATGGGATGAGCTTGTCGCGGTTCACTCCGTCACCGACCGGAGCAGCCGGTTCGTTCGTCGTGACGTGATCGCTTGAGGCGGCACGACCGGCCGCTGTGCGGACTGGGGCGATGGCGGTAGCGGTTCGCACTGCCAGCACGTCTGATGTGGCGGCCATCGTCAGCGTTCATGTGCGCTCGTGGAGCGTTGCCGGTCGGGGTTTGTTTCCCGATACGCCGATTTCGGGGCCTCGCCTGTGGCGAATGCAATGGTCGCAATGGTTTTCTGAATCGGGCTGGGAATGGGCCAGCGACAACGCCGACGGCCGCGAGATCGAAGTAACGGTCGTCATCGGCGGTGCGCAGATGTTTCTTGTCGGCCCGCTCGACCACACGCTGCCACCCGGAGGCGTGACTGGCGGCACGAAAGTCGTCGGCTACGTCCGCGTCTCGACAGACGAGCAGGCGCACAACGGGCTCGGCCTGAATGCCCAGCGGGTCGCCATCGCCCAAGCCTGCACCGAGCGTGGCTGGGAGCTAGTCGAGATTGTGGAGGACGCGGGGCATAGCGCCAAGGACTTGAATCGCCCAGGCATCCAGCGGGCACTGACAATGCTGGAAGGACGCCAACCCCAGGCCCGAGCACTCGTCGTTGCGAAGCTCGATCGGCTCAGCCGGAGCTTGCTCGACTTCGCGTCCATCATGGAACGCGCCCGAAGGAAGGGCTGGTCGCTCGCCGCCCTCGACCTCGGTGTCGATACCACCACGCCGGCCGGGGAGATGGTCGCCAACGTCATGGCGACGTTCGCGCAGTTCGAGCGTCACCTGATCCGCGAGCGCACCAAAGCGGCGCTGGCGGTGAAGAAGGCACACGGGGTAAGACTGGGCCGGCCGCGTACGCTGCCCGATGTGCGACACGGACTCGAATCCGGCGCATGCGCGGCCGAGGCATGACGCTTGCTGCCATCGCCAAGCGGCTGAACCACGATGGCGTTGCGACTGCTCACGGTGGAGCCCAGTGGCACGCCTCGACGGTCCGTGCCGTGCTGGGCGCGGGCTAGCCACTCCGCCTCGACCCGGCTCGCGTCAGCGGGGGACGGTGGCCATAGACCGCGCCCTATGCCGCGGATCATCGCAGGAGGTGGACTGCCCGATGGTGGTGTCCGGAGACCGTAGTCCGCACGACGCCAAGTGGCCGGCGCGCTCCAACGTCGGTGCCCTCGGTTTTGGCGCACCAGCTCCGCCGGGTATCCTCGTCGCATGTCCGACCCCTCAAAGGAAGGCGCACCGCCGGAGGAGCGGCCGGCGCCCGATGCGGCGGATGATCCGTCCGGCGCGGCGTCCCGGGAGCCGGCCCGGCGCGAGCCGCCGCAGGGCATGCTGCCGGCACGCGAGCGGCGTCGCAGTGTCATCGAACGCGGCTTCGTACGCATCATCGCCACGGGTGGAATCGTTGGGATCGCCACCCTGCTCGGGGCCGTCCTCGTGAGCCAGGATGTTGCCGGGTGGATCGTCGGCCTCGCGGTCGGATTGACGTCGGTCATCCTGGCCGCCCTGCTCTGGTCGTCGCGACAACTCTAGGCCGACCCATGCGCGACGACGGGTGCCGGTATGGGATCAGTTCGTCAGGATGATCCGATGCGTGAATTCCGCGGAGGCGAGTAGCTGGTGGACATCGTGGGGAGCATTGCCGGCTGGATCGGGGACGTTTTCGATCAGATCCGGTCGATCTCGCTGCCACTCCTGGTCCTCGCGCTCGGGCTCCACACCTGCGAGACCTTCCTGAACGCGTTCGCATGGCGGAATGTCCTTGCGGCGGCGTACCCGCATCGTGGTGCGGAGTTCAAGCCGATCCTCGGCGCGTACGGAGGCGGCATCGCGTTGAACGGGATATTGCCGGCACAGGCGGGCACGGTGGCGATGCTCGGCCTCATGAAGGCGCAGATCCGCGGCGCAACGGTGCTCGGCGTGCTTGGTGCCGGGGTTGTGCAGAACGCCTTCTTCCTGCTCGTCGGCGCTGTTCTCGGCGTCGTCCTCGTCGTCAGCCGGCCGGCGGCGTTCGACCTCAAGGCCGGGTGGCTCACCGACCACGTCCTGCTTGGGGGCGTCGCCGTCGCGGCGGCCGCGATCGTCGCCCTGGTGCTCGGGCGCCGATTCCGCGACAAACTGGCCGCCGCCGAGGAAGGCGCCGCAATCCTCGCCACGCCGCGCCGCTATGCCACTCAGGTGGTCGCGGTGGAGGCCGCCTCCTACGCGGTGCGGATGGCCGTGACGGCCACGTTCATGTACGCCTACGACGTGCCGGTGTCAGCGCGCGCGGTCCTCCTGATCACGGCGGTGAACTCGATCTCGACGACGTTCGCAGCCACCCCCGGGGGCGTGGGCACCCAGCAAGCGCTGGCCTCGGTCGTGCTGCGGAACTACGCCCCCGTGCACGTCGTCACGGCGTACTCCCTCGGCCAGCAACTGATCCTGACGGCGTCGGATGTCGTGCTGGGCTTCGTGCTTCTGTGGTCCACCATCGGCTGGACCGCGACCCGCCGTCTCGTGAGCCGCGAGGGCCGCGCTCGCGACGGCCGCCAAGCTCGTGAGGAGTGATACAATACCGGTCAGCGAAGAAGTCGCCCCCGACGGGGCCGCTCGCCCCGCCTGCTACGGCTTTCGGAAGACCCTGACCGGAGCGCGACACGTCCGTCATGGAGCCTTGAGAACCCTCGGCGGACGCCCGTCGGGGGTTCTCTCTCGCTGACGTACCGAACGAACGAGGCTCGCATGGAGGAGCTGGATATGGGAGCGCAGACGATTCCCGAGGATGCACCGCGCCAAGCCCGCTACTGCCCCACGTGCGGGCTCACGGCCGTCCACTTGGGCCTGCGGACCACGGTCGCGGCGATGGTCGAGGCGCACGACATGCGCCCGAGCGGCGGCGTTGGCGAGTGGATCTGCTCCGAGTGCGGCCGGCGCGAGGACGTGATCGGGTCGCGTCGGGCTGCGCCGACCGACCAGCCCGCCACCGACCTCGAGCGATGGGAGGACGAGGGCGGCGCGACGCCGGCCCCGAGACTAGACTGAGCCGCCAGGCAGTTGGTCAACCTTGAGCCCCGCCCCTGAGCCCGAGCACCTCCGCGTCCTGGTCGCCAATCAGCGACCGGCCCGCCTCGATCATGTGACCACGATTGTGGTCTCGCTCGGACACGAGGTGATCGCCCGCTCGATCGAGGTGACCGAGGTGGCGGCCGTCACGTCAAGGGAGCGGCCCGATGTTGCTCTGGTCGGTCTCGGCGACAGCTCAGACCACGCCCTCGACTTGATCGGCGAGATCGTCCGCCAGGCGGCCTGCCCGGTGATCGCCCTCCTCGAGACTGACGATCACGCGTTCGTCACAGAGGCGGCCAAGCGCGGTGTCTTTGCGTATATCACGAGTGCCGAGGCGGACCAGTTGCAGGACTCGCTCGCAATCGTGTTGCGCCGTTTCGCCGAGTTCCAAAACCTCGAGGGCGCGTTCGGCCGGCGCGCGCTGATCGAGCGTGCGAAGGGGATTCTGATGGAACGTCATGCGATCGACGAGAACCACGCCTTCGAAATGCTGCGCGCCCACGCGCGCAGCAGCAACCGCAAGCTCACGACCATCGCTGACGCCATCGTCGACGGGCATCGTCTCCTCCCCCGCGACCCCGACGCTGCCGGCCCCACCGTCTGACGCCTGCCGATGATCGCGGCAGGATGTGATAAGATAGTGGGAGTGCCCTTCCTGTGGCAGGCCGGTACGTGTAAGTGCTAGTACGGCCGCTGGTTCAGCTCTAAGGGCAAGCCTCAAGCGACAGAGCCGACGTACACCGTCGGCGGGGCTTGAAGCATCCAAGGCCATACAATCCTCGAGGCGTACAGGGTAAGCCTCTGAGGGAGCTATGACGTGGCCAAACGCCCTGTAACACGAGGAAGGGAGCAGGACATGTTTGCCCTGATCCGAACGTACGACGGCCTCAGCGATGAGAATCGCGACGAGGCGACACGCAAAGCGAACGAGGGCCTGCGGGGCATCCTGCAGCAGTCGCCCGGGTTCGTCTCCTACGAGCTGCTAAAGCACGACGGCGCAGTCGCGTCGATCAGTGTCTTCGAGAGCCGTGACGAGGCGCAGGCCTCGAATGAGCTGACCAAGACGTGGGTTCGCGAGAACCTTCCGTTCATGGCCAAGCCGCACGAGACGGCCGGAGAGCTGGTCGCTCACTAGGTAGGTAGACGTGGGGGCGGCCGTTGTATACGGTCGTCCCCGCGATTCGCGCTCGCGATTCGATAGTTGGCGTGGCATCTCGACGGACCGCGGTGCCGGGCCGGTAGCGCCCGACCGCGCCCCGGCCGTGACCCTTCGCCTCATCCAGGGCGCCGCCCGCGAAGCCCGCCAAGGCATGTGCGCTCGACGCGTGCTCGAGGTCGCAGATCCCGATCGAGACGGTGACGCACGGACCAGGTCCCGCGAGATCGACGCACATCCGACCATGGGCCCGCCGCGTCACCGCCTCGGCCGCATCGGCTGTGGTCTCGGGGAACAGGACGGCGAACTCGTCGCCCCCGATCCGCGCCACGAGATCGGCAGCCCGCGCGACGGCGTTCAGCCGAGCGGCAACCGCTCTCATGACCGCATCGCCAACCCGATGGCCGAAGTGATCGTTCACGTACTTCAACCCGTCGACGTCCAGGCACGCAAGCGCGAGCGGACGACCGTGTCGCTGTGCATGCTCGACCTCGGCTCTCAGCCTGTCGTGGAACGCGCGACGGTTCGCGAGGCCGGTCAGCGGGTCGGCATCCGCCTCGCCCTCGAGCTGAGAGCGCACAAGCACGATCTCGTGGTCAGTGATCCTCGTGTCGAGGTCATGTTCGCACCAGCTCGTGCGATTCCCCGCAGAGTCTTGGACGTGCGACTTCGATACGTCAAGCATCGCGGCTTGGGCTACTGAGACGAGTTGGGCGCGACACGCCGGGCTGCGAGACCGACCGCGATGATGCAGAGGCCGAGGCCAAGCAACATGATCAGGTTGATGCCGGTGAACGGCAATGACCCGCCGGTAGTCTCGCCGAGAACGTTTATGCCGCCGCCGTACTGATCAGACGCCGGATTCGTGCTCGCTGCGATGGCGGATCCCGAGCCTGGGCCAAGGAGGGCCAGCACAGTGAGCACAGGCGCGTTCACGGCGAGCCGATGCGCGCTGCGGTTCACCGCCGAAGCTGCGGTAGCCGGTCACGCATGATGTACAGCGCGACAAGAATGATGGCCACGATGATGATGAGAGTGAGCATGTGCCTGGCCTCCAAGCCACGACGCGAAACAGGATGACCGAGTGTTTGGGTCAGGGGAGGCGGGGCAGGGATCGGGCCACGCATCCACAGACTAGCACAGCCGTGATCCCGCGAGCCGAGCGGTGGGCACATCGGTGCTAGACTTGTGTGTGCCGGTCCAACGAGGCGAGTGTGTGTCGCTCCTGTCCGAACCGGCTCGGGATCGTTGGCCGCTCGCCCTCTGGCCATCAGGATGCGTCGGCCACGATGGACGACGACCATGTTTCGACTCGCGTTCGTTGGAAGCGTGGTCGTACATGCTCCAGCCGCGGTCGATGAGGAGGAACGTCATGCTCGTTGCCCCCGTCCTCATAGTCGTTGGGCTGGTCACCGTCGGAGTTTTCGCTTCGATTCGGATCCTCAAACAGTACGAGCGGGGAGTTCAGTTCCGCCTTGGGAAGGTAAAGGGGGGCGCTCGCGGCCCGGGCATGATCCTGATCATGCCTCTCGTCGATCGTGTGCACCGCGTGTCACTTCGGATTGTGACGATGCCCATTCAGTCGCAGGGCATCATCACGAAGGACAATGTGTCGGTCGACGTCTCCGCCGTCGCCTACTTCCGCGTCAAGGACTCCGTCAGATCCGTCGTTGCGATCGAGAACGTGAACGAGGCGATCAGCCAGATCGCACAGACGACCCTTCGAGCCGTCGTCGGCAGGCATACGCTCGATGAAACCCTGTCCGAGACAGACAAGATCAATCAGGACATCCGCGCGATCCTCGACGTCCAGACGGAGGAGTGGGGCATCGAGGTCACAGTCGTGGAGCTGAAGGACATCCAGTTGCCCGAGACGATGAAGCGGGCGATGGCCCGCCAGGCAGAGGCCGAGCGTGAAAAGCGGGCCAAGATCATCGCCGCGCAGGGCGAGGCGCTGGCAGCCGGAGAGCTGGCACACGCCTCCGACGTCATGATGGCCCACCCGCTCGCGCTCCAGCTGCGCAATCTCCAATCCCTGGTCGAGATCGGCGTCGATAAGAACACGACCGTCGTGTTCCCGGCGCCGCTCATGAGCACGATCCAGGAGTTGACCGCATTCCTGAGTCGCGAAAGCACGAGCGCCACGGCGAGAGACGTTCCTCCGCAGCCGCGGAACGGCGAGGTCACCGTCACCGCCCCAACGGCTGATCCCATGACGAGTGCACCATGATTGACAACACAGGCACGTTTTCACGCCGAGAAGCCGACGCTCACAACGCACCCCGCGGGCGGCGGCGATGCACTGGTGTTCCCAATCACGCCGTCGCCGCCACGGTGGTGGTGGCGTTCGATGCGCGACCACGCCGGCGCCGACCCGGCGTTGATCCGACCGTGGGACCAGGAGCGCGAAAGCCGGATCGCGGTCGTATGCCACAGTCTTGACGACGTGACCGAGGTCATCGGCGCGATGGAGGCGGCCGTCCGGGAAACCAATCAGGACTACGAACGAGAGCTGGACCGCCGCCGGGGTGCTTCGGAACGGCTCAAGACCGTCGAGGCCGAACGCGTCCGATACCTCAGCGACGTCCGTCATGCGATCGACGAGCGCTATCCAAGCCGGATACCGCTGCCGGACGAGGCACTACGCCACGGCGAGAGGCCGTCCCAAAGAGCGTCCGCGGCAGCGCGGTTCGCGGACGATCTCGGGGTACCTGGGGGCGGCCCTATGCTTGTATCAAATGATACGGCTCGAATACTGACCGATTAGCTCCATGGCGTCGAGGTCGGCCGAGCGTTGTCCTCCTCGGTGCGATCGCGGCCGAGTCCAGGAGGTCAGCGGTTCGAATCCGCCGGCTCACCGCTGCGTTTGGCGCGCAATCGCGTCCGCCACCTGGGCGGCGTTGCCCGGCGCCGCGCGGCCATCGCGGCCGACCAGCGTGTCCTCGAGTCCCACCCGCACGCCGACGCCGGCTGCGAGGCCGGCATCGACGACCGCCCAGTTGGCGCGCCCGTCGCCGTGCCAGAGCCGCGGCCGTCCGAGGCCCGCCACGCGCCGGTCGATCGCCCGAGCCAGCTCGACCGCCGCCGCGTCGTCGTGCTCGAAGATCACCTCCACGAGCACACGGTGGACCGCGGCGGCCCAGGGCGCGGCCAGCAGCGTGTCGGCGCCGGCGAGCGTGAACAGGCCTGCCTCGATGCCGATGCCGCATTCGAGCAGCACGCCGCCGAGGTCGACCGCGCCGTCCTCGGCCAGATTGAGCGACACGACGTCCGGCGGGCTCGTCCACGCTGCGACCGCGGCGGCGCGGTCTGCGGCGCCGCCCAGGTCGATGTCCTCCTGTGTCGAGCAGGAGATCTCGAGGTCCGGCGCGGCGTTCCTAATGGCCGCCACGACGGAGTCGTGGACGTCGGCCGCCAGCGTCTCAGTCCGATCGGTTGGCGACCGCGGATGCAAATGGACCGAGTGCTCCCGCGGCGTGGCACGCGACAGCGTCGGCCACGAGCTCGTCGAGCGTGACGGGGACCTCCGGATGGTCCGGGCGGTCGTAGTCACCGTTGAGCGCGCACTGGATCATCGCCCGCCGGGATCCCCGGCGGTCGTCGTTGCTCCACCGGTGTACGTTGTGGGGATGATGGGACAGCCTCGCACAGGCCGAGGGAGAACGCCGTCACGAGACATGGCGCGGACGGACATCGTCGGCGTGCTCGACGCGTTCGAATCAGCCGGTGTTCCTGTCTGGATCGACGGCGGCTGGGGCGTGGACGCGCTGTTCGGCGTGCAGCTGCGCGCGCACGATGACCTCGACATCGTCGTGGACATCGAGCACGTCCCCGCCGTGAAGGGCGTGCTCCGAGGGTGTGGCTACACGTTTCAGGAGAGCGAGGCGCCGTTGAGCTTCATGGTGGTCGACCCGGAGGGGCGTCAGGTGGACGTCCATCCGGTGACCTTTGACGCCGAGGGGAACGGCCTGTACCAGATGGACGACGGCACCACGTGGACGTACACGGCGGAGGGCCTCGCCGGCACAGGGACGATCGGCGGGAGACGGGTGCGGTGTCTGACCCCGGAGCTCCAGATGCAGGTTCACACAGGCTTTGAGCTGCGCGAGAAGGATCACGAGGAGATCCGCGTTCTCAACGAGCGCTTCGGCGTCGGCCCGCCGCGAGGATACGTGTGGCCCGGCGAGGGCAGCTCGAGAACCCGATGAGCCGAGCGGGTGACGAGTCCGTGGTCAGCTGGGATCTGCGCTAGACGCCCGCCACGAGCAGCCTCTCGATCCGCGGGAACGCCTCGTCGGCGAGCTTCTCGAGCTCGGCATCGGTGAGCAGCTGCACGGGGTGGGAGACGAGCACCAGCGGGTAGTTCGGCATCCCCAGGAGCCCCGACTGCTCGAGCGCCTCGTCGAGGAACGGCTCCGTCCCGACGACGGCCGTGGGGATCCCGCGCGCCTCCAGCCGCACCGCGTCGTGCACACTGCACGACACACACGATCCTCAATCGGCGAGCCCTTCCACCGCCAGATCTCCATGGATGGCCACGCGCTCGATGACCTCGCCCGAGGCGGCGCGCGAGAAGGTCTCCTTCGCGATGCGGAACGTCTCCGCGCCGCGACGCTGGAGATGCTGCTCGACCCGGTCCAGGAACTCGGCGCCGCGGTTCTTGGTGATGTCGAGCAGCACGACCCGGCGACCTTCGAGCGCGGCCGGACGGGGAGCGCGAGCGAGCGGCTCGGCCACGCGCGGATCGATCGGGCTCACGTAGTCCATCGCACCTCCCGGGTCACCGGCTGTGTCTGCATGCCGTCGCACGGGCCGAGCACCGCCGAGTATCGACCCGCTTCGCCGCCCGCGACGACGATCAGGATCCGCGACGGATCCGTCCACTTGTGGATCGGGCGATCGTCGGGGCTCTCCCGCACGGCCGGCGTCGTCTCGCCGCGCCTCAGCTCGCCGGCCGGGCGCACGGCTGCGGCGAAGATCGCGTCGCGCAGGCGCTCCTTCGACCACCCGGCGGCGGCGAACATCGCGGCGTGCTCCGGTCCGATCACGAACAGCGAATCGTCCGGCATCGGCCACCAGAAGGGGCTCCAGGTGACCGCCGCCGCCTCGGCGAACACCGACGCCAGCTCGTCGGGCGTCGTCGACCGATGGTCCGAGATCGAGAGCGGCGCGTCGGCGGCCACCACCGTCACGGCGGAGGCGGCCGGCTCGAGGCCGCGTTCGACGTGCAGCGGCTCCCAGGGGCTGCCCTCCTCGTCCTCCGCGATGCACAGGCCCAGCTTGGCAGGGCTCCCGAGGGTGGACCGGTCGAGCCGGCCGGGGAGCGCGCCGCCGGTCAGCGTCAGGACGAGCCGCAGCGCCCGTCCGATCGTCATGTTCGCGCGCGTCCCCGGCCCCAGCGCCCCCATGCCGGTGTTGAGGCCGAGCCGCTCCCGCGCGGGGCCGTTCACGACCATCACCACGCCGCCCGGCTGCGTGGTCACCGCGAGGCCGTGCGGGTTGAGCGCCGGATCGAGCGCCGCCTCCACCGCCGCCTCCACGACCGGGAAGTACTCCGGCCGGCACCCGGCGAGCACCGCGCACGCGGCGACCCGCTCCAGCGCAGCCGAGCCGCCCGACGGCGGCACCGTGCCGAGCGAGCGGCCGGGATCGCGGCCTCCCAGCATCCGCTCGACCCGCTCCGGGGTCGGAGGCACGACCGGGAGGCCGTCCGTCCATCCGCGCTCGAACATGTCCTCGAGCTCGTCCAGGCCGGCCTCCGCCGCCGGCTCGTGCAGGCGCGAGCCGCAGCCGGGCTTCGTGCTCGGCCCGCGATCGGGAAGCGGCCCGCCCAGGAGGCGCTCGTATCCGGCCCGGTCCCAGCCGACCAGCGAGTCGACCGCCGTGCTCGAGCGATCGACGAGCACCGCCGTGGGCACCGCCTCGATCCCGAACTGCTCCGACACGACGAACGGCGCTTCCTGTGCCAGCACCGGGAACCGGATGCCGCTTCGGCGTGCCATGCGGGCAGCCCGCTCCGGAGGCTCCTCGGCGATCAGCACCGGCTTCACCGGCCCGTCTACGAGCTCCGCCAGGTGCCGCAGCGCCAGGTGGGACGTCGGACAGTCGGCGTGTGCGAAGACCAGCAGCCGCGGCCCGTCCTCGACCAGCGTCGCCAGCGAGACCGGGCCGCCGCCGACGAGCGGCAGCGTGAACTGCGGCATCCGCTCAGCCATCCGCGGCGGCGAGCGCGAGCAGCTGCGCCGGCGGCTCGCCGGCGAGCATGCACCGGCGCCAGCTCTCGCCTCGGTCGCCGCTCTGCCAGAGGTCGCCGTTCCGAAGCCCGGCGATCAGCCGTCCGTCGAGGGCGACCAGGGCATAGGGCATCGCCGGAAGGGGGTCGGGCAACCCGCCCGCGAGCGGCTGCCAGGCCTCGCCCGCCTGGCGGCGATAGATGTGGGCCCGCGGATCCCCGTCCCCGTGGGCCTGGAAGGGGCCCGTGCTCGCGGACACGTACCAGCGGTCCGGATCGCCGGGGTCGACGGCGACGGCCCACGTGTAGTTGCGGTCGCGGCCGTCATCCGCGGGGTTCCAGGTCGCGCCGCCGTCCTCGCTCCACGCCGCGCCGCCGCCACCGGCCTCGTAGGCGCGGCCCTCCGCCCGCGGGTGCCACGCCAGGGAGTGCACGTCGCGCTGGGCGCCGGGCCGGTGATCCTCCCACGTCTCGCCGCCGTCGGTGGAGCGCATGAGCCCGCCGAGCTCGATCCCGACCAGGATCACGTCCGCCTCGTGCGGACTGGGAGCGATCCAGCGCACATGCGACGTCCACGGTCTCGGCGGGAACCTCCAGGTGGGTCGCGACGGGAGCTCGAGCAGCCCGTCCAGCGCCCGCCAGGTGTCGCCTCGATCATCGCTTCGGAAGAGGCGGCTCGGCTCGGTACCGGCGTAGACCGCACCGTCGGCCGGGCTCACCGCCAGGGAGTAGACGCCGGCGTCGGGGAGGCGGCAGTCGACCCAGCGTCCGCCGCCGTCGGTCGATCGGCGCACGCCGCCCTCCCGCAGGCCCGCGTACACCGTGGCCGGGTCGGCCGGGTCGACGGCCACACAGCCCACCTCGGGCTCGCGCAGCAGCCGGTCGACGGCCCACTCGCCGTCCCGCTCGGTGAGGGCGGCGATGCCGTCTCCGGTGGCGGCGTAGAGACGCGCCATGCCCGCCAGACTAGTCGCTACGCCGCCGGCAGGCGGACGTGCAGGTGGTCGTCGTGGTGGATGAGCACCTCGACCACGCCGGCGGGGCCGTGGAGGTGGGTGTTGGGGCCGACGAAGACGAGCTGTGCGCCGGCGCGGACGAACCGGTCGACGAGGTCCTGCGCCAGCCGGTGGTCGATCTGGTCGACCGACCGCGGCGCTCGCTCCCGGCGGTCGAGGCGCGGGTAGTAGACGTCGGCGTCGAGCCCGTTCTGGTGCGAGGCGTGGCCGATGCCGCCGAACTCCGGCCCGAAGTCGCCGCCGTGCGGGCGCGACAGGTCGCCGATCCCGACGCGCGCGGCCTGCGGGTGGGCGGCGGCGTACGCGCCGATCACGGCGAGCAGTGTGCGCACCAGCCGGTCGGTGCCGTACCGCCGCCACGGCCGGTCGGGGGAGCGGCGGAGCACGGGGTCCCAGGTGAAGAAGTGCACGCCCTCCCGCGGCAGCCGGACGCCTCCGGCGAGGCTCCCGGCGTACGGCAGCCCGATCGCGTGCGACCGGCGCCAGTCGATCCCGGCCTCCAGTCCGCGGCGGAGCGCGAGCCGGCGCACCAGGCGGGACGGACCTGCGGCGACGCGCGGGCCGGCCCGCAGGATCGCCGCTCCCGGGGACGGCGGTGCGGGCGCCGCCGGCGTCGTCGCGGGGCGGGTCGCGGCCCAGGCCGCCCCGGCGAGCGCGGCCGCGACGGCCGCGAGACCCACGGCTCGTCTCACCGAGGGACTACGGCGCGGCTTGCAGTGCGCGTCCCGTGCGAGGCCCCTCGAGGTACCACGTCTCCATCTCGCCCTTGCCCTTGACGGGGATCGTGCCGCGGGGCCGGCAGACGAACTCATGCTTCAGGAGCTCGTAGGTTGCGCGCGTGATCTGGATCTGGCCGGGCGTGCCGTGGGACTCCATCCGGCTCGCCGTGTTCACGGCGTCGCCCCACAGGTCGTAGAGGAAGCGGTGCGTGCCGATCACCCCGGCAACGACCGGGCCGGAGTTGATGCCGATCCGCAGCTCGACGCCGGGCCAGCCGGCGACGGCGATGCCCGCGAGCAGCTGTCGCATCTCGAGCGCCACGAGCGCGGTCCTGTGGGCGTGGTCGGGGCACGGATCCGGCACGCCCGCGGCCGCCATGTAGGCGTCGCCGATCGTCTTGATCTTCTCGAGCCCGTGACGCTCGACCAGCGCGTCGAACTGTGAGAAGAGCTGGTCGAGGACGCCGACCATCTCGGCCGGTGAGAGCCGCTCGGCGAGCGGGGTGAACTCCGCGACGTCGGCGAAGAGGATCGAGGCGGCGGCGAAGTGGTCGGCGATCCGCCCGGTGGCGGCCTTCAACCGCTCAGCGATCGTGTGCGGGAGGACGTTCTGAAGGAGCAGCTCGGACTTCTCCTGCTCGGCCCGAAGCGCCGTGAGGGCGTCGTTTCGCTGGCGGGCGAACATCGCCAGGAGCGTGAAGGCCAGTGAGGCGGTGCCGATCACGTTGAGCGCCAGCATCGTGGTCTTGAACCACCCCGGGAAGCCGGCGTCCGCGACCAGCGCGTCGCCCGCGAGGCCCGTCGCCGCGAAGACCACCAGGAACGCCGCGAACCAGCGCACGGCCCGGCGCACGTCGAGGAAGACGAGGGCTCCGAGGGGGCCCAGGAGTCCCCACATCCCGACGCCGCCCGACGCGATGAATCCGCCGGTTGCCGTCTGTCCGCCGGTCGGCATCAGAAGGATGTCCACGATCTGCGTGAGGAGGAACGGCTCGAGGCGCCGCGTTCTCGCAAACACCACGAGCGAGCCCAGCGAGATCGCGAAGTAGACGAACGCCAGGATCCCGCCCGGCGAGCCGAGCCCGAGGTAGAGGAAGCCCCACACCAGCGAGACGGGCAGGATGATGACCGTCACGATGACGAGCAGCGCCTTCTTCTGCCGCAGCTCCTCGTCGTCGCGCGGATCGGCGCCGATGCGGGCGACGACCGCGGTGAGGCTATCCACAGGCTCGGCTGGTCGCCGCGTCGAGCTCGGCGAGGTAGCGGTGCACCTGCGGGATCACCACCGCGCCCTCGCCGACGGCCGACGCGACGCGCTTCACCGACCCGGCTCGGACGTCGCCGACCGCGAACACGCCGGGGAGCGACGTCTCGAACATGTGCTCGCCGCCGCCCGTGAGGATGAACCCCTTGTCGTCGCGCTCGACCTCCTGCGGCAGGCAGTCGCCGCGCGGCTGGCCGCCGATGAGGACGAACACCGCGTCCGCGGGAACAGCGTCCCGGTCGCCCGACGAGTGCCGGAGGGTCACCTCCTGGAGCCGGCCATCGCCCGAGGCGCCGACGATGATCGTCGAGAGCCGCACGTGGACGCCGGCGGCCTCGATCTCGTCCCGGAGATACCGGGACATGCCTTCGCCGAGCGTGGCCCGCCGGCACAGGATCGTCACGTCGGCATACCGGCTCAGGTGCACGGCGGCCTGTCCGGCCGAGTTGCCTGCTCCGACGACAAAAATCCGCCCGCCCGCTACCTGGTGCGCATCCGAGCTCGAGTAGCCGTAGAAGACGCCGCGCCCGCAGAAGCCCTCGACCGCCGGGATGCCGAGCCGGCGATAGGCGACGCCGGTCGCGAGGACGACGCTGCGCGCCTCGATCTGCGATCCGTCGGAGATCGTCATGACGTGGCCCCGATCGCGCGTCCGAAGCCTCTCCACCTCCCGCATGAGGAGGAACTTCGTGCCGAACACCCACGCCTGCTGATAGGCCCGGGTCGCCAGCTCGCCGCCCGAGATGCCGCGCTGGAAGCCGAGGTAGTTTCTGATCCGGGCGCTCGAGCCGGCCTGCCCCCCGATGGACTCCTGCTCGACGACGGCGACCCGAAGCCCCTCCGAGGAGGCATACACCGCCGCGGCGAGGCCGGCCGGACCGGCGCCCACGATGGCGACGTCGAACGGGCCGGAGCCCTGCTCGAGCCGCGTCCAGACGCGGTAGCCCTTCTCCGCCAGGTCCTGGTTGGACGGATCGACGAGGACGCTGTTGTCGGGGAGGATCACGATCGGCTCGCCGGAGTCGCTGCGTCCGCACGCCTCGAGGAGCCCGCGGCCCTCCTCGGAGTCGCTCGCGGAGAACGCATGCGGGACGCCGTTTCGGGCGAGCAGGTTTCGCAGCTCGAAGCCGCGCGGCGAGAAGCGGTCGGCGACGACGGTCAGCTCGCGGCGGCCCTGGGCCGTCGCGCGCCGCCACTCGTGCAGGAACTCGCAGATCGTCCGGTGGAACAGCTCGTCGGGCTCGCTCCAGGGCTTCAGCACGTAGTAGTCGATGTGGCCGCGGGCCATCGCCTCGTGGATCACACCGGCCGTGTCCTCGTCCCCCCAGGCTCCGAATTCGATCAGGAGCCCGCGCTTCGCAAGAGGGTGAAGGTCTGTCACGCGCTCGAGCAGCTCCTCGCCCTGGACGCGTCCCTCGCCGCGGGCGGCCAGGACGACCGCGACGCGGTCGCCGTTCCGGCGCATCGCCTCGAGCTCGCGGAAGGCGTCCTCGATCGACTCGCCGCAGACGATCCGGTAATCGCGCTCGTACCGGCGGAGCTCGTCGCCGATCCGCCGGATCGCCTCACCGTCGGGATCGACGGCGACGATCGCCGGCCGCTCGTCTCTCGTGCTCCCCTCCATTCCGGGCCAGTCTACCCACGGCCCGGAGGGCGCTCGCGGTGCCGCCTCAAGCGTCCCCTCCACGGTGCCGATCTCCCGGGGGTGGAGCGCGCTCGCAACACCGATTCGTGGTACGCCGCCCTGGTGGGCGCCGTCGTCGTCGCGGCGATGGCGGTCACGAACGCCCGCCTCCTCACGTCGGACACCTTCTACAGCCTCTACTCGGGCCGGTTCATCGTCGCCCACGGACTGCCGCGGACCGACGCGCTGACCGTCGCCGGGCACGGCCGGCCGTGGATCGACCAGCAGTGGCTGGCGCACGTCCTGCTGTACGACACGTGGCGGGTCGGCGGCTATCCGCTCGTCGGGCTCGTGTCGGCGGCGTCGATCGGCCTGGCGTTCGCCATCCTGGCGCTCGCCCTGCTCCGCCGCGGCACCTCGCCGGTGCGCACGGTCATCTGGTGCACGTTCGCCTTCTTCGTCTGTCAGCCGAACACGGCGACGCGCGCGCAGAGCTTCGCCTACCCGCTCTTCGCCGGCGCCATGTGCGTCCTCCTCGCGGACGAGGATCGCCGGGAGTGGAGCCCGCGCCTGCTGCTGCTCGTGCCGCTGCTCGCGCTCTGGGCCAACCTGCACGGCTCGGTCGTCATGGGCGCGGCGCTCGCGACCGGCTACCTGGCATGGCGGGCGCTCCGCGCCGGCTCCGAGCGACGGCCGCGCACGGCCCTTGCCTACCTGCTCACCGGCGCGGCGAGCGCCGCCGCCGGCTTCGCGACGCCCTACGGCACCGCGGTCTTCGGCTACTACCGCTCGGTGCTCGACAACCCGGCGCTCAAGACCGCGTCGGCGGAGTGGCAGGCGACCACGTTCTCGCCCGCGAACCTGCAGTTCATCCTGCTGGCGCTGATCCTGGTGAGCGTCGCCTCGCTCGGCGTCCGGCGCGGGTTCCGGCCTTCGCCGCTCCTGGTCGCGCTGTGCGTGGTGCTGGGCGCGGGCGCCGTCGAGTCGGTGCGAAACCAGACCTGGTTCGCGTTCCCGGCGGTGGCCTTCGTCACGGCAACGCTCTCGGCCGGGGTGCCCGCACCCGCGCCGGCGAGCCGGCGGCCGCGCGCGGTCGCCGCCCTCGGCGTCCTCGCCCTGCTCGCGGATGCGGGCTTCGTCGCCTTCGCCCTCGCGGGCCCGGCGACCGAGCGCCTCCAGGTGCTCCTGCTCTTCGTCGGCACCGTGCTCGGCGCCGCCCTGCTCGGCCTCGGGACCATGCGGCGCGCGATCATCGCCGGGACGGCGATCGCGGCCGCCGGCGGCGTCCTCGCGCTGCTCACGACGACGACCGCGGACTTCGAGCGGATGACCCCCCGCGCTGCGGTTGCGAGCGCCATCCGCGTCGCCGGCCGGCATCCGGCCGAGCGTGTCCTCGCCGACGACTTCGCCTCCGGCCCGCTTCTCTGGCGGGCGCCTGCGCTCGCCGGCCGTGTCGAGCTCGACTCGCGCTTCGAGGTCTTCCGGCCGGCCGATCTTGAGCGGTACGCGAGCTTCGTCCGCGGCGACCGGGGCCCGTTCGCGGGGGCCGGGATCGTCGTCGTGAGCGACTTCCAGAACCCGGCGCTCGCCGGGCACATGCGCGCGCTGCCCGGCTGGCGCACCCTGGCCCGGGACGGCTCGGGCTCCGTCTTCGTCCGCCGGTCGTAGGCGCCGGGCGTATCCTGCGCCGCCATGGCGCTCCGGGTTGCGATCACAGCCGCGGCGAGCGGGATCGGCCTCGCGGTCGCCCGGGCCTTCTGCTCGCAGGGCGGTGATGTGCACATCTGCGACGTCGACGCGGGTGCCGTCGCGGCCGCGGCGGCCGCGGGCGTCGCCGCCTCAGAGGTCGACGTCGCCGACCTGGATGCGCTCGACCGCTGGGTCGACGGCGTCCTCGACCACCTCGGCGGCCTGGACGTCCTCGTGAACAACGCCGGCATCGCCGGCCCGACCGCCCTCGTCGAGGACGTGGCTGCCGAGGACTGGGAGCGCTGCCTGGCCGTCGGCCTCACGAGCCACTACCGCACCTGCGCCCGCGTAATCCCGGCGATGAAGGCGGCCCGGTCGGGCTCGATCGTCAACATCTCGTCGACCGCCGGCCAGTTCGGCCTGGGCATGCGGGCGCCGTACACCGCCGCCAAGTGGGCGGTCATCGGCCTCACCAAGACGCTGGCGATCGAGCTCGGGCCCTACGGCGTGCGCGCCAACGCGATCTGCCCGGGCTCGGTGGACGGCGAGCGCATGCGCGCGGTGATCGGGCGCGAGGCCGCCGCGCGCGGCGCGTCGACGGAGGACGTGACGCGCGAGTACGTAGGCGGCCAGTCGATCGCCCGCTGGGTGCAGCCCCAGGAGATCGCGGACATGTGCGTCTACCTCGCCTCGGACGCCGCCCGCATGGTCACGGGCCAAGCCATCGCCGTCGACGGCCATACCGAGACGTTTCACATCGGGTAGGCGGCGGAGCGGCGGGCCCGAGGGTCGGGCCCGCCCGCCGCTGCGCTATCGCATCAGAGCGTCGCGCACTCCCCGCGCTTCTGCCCGAGGACGACGTTCTGGTCGCCCTGCGAGTCACCGACCTGCGCGGCCGGGTTGTTGTTGAAGCAGGCGAGGTTGCCGGAGATGTGGTTCGTCACGATCTCCATCGCGTCGGGATCCCCGAAACGGTTGCCGATCAGCCGCACGGTCCCGCCCACCTGGTTTCGGATCACACCGAGCCAGCAGCTGTGCAGGCGGCGGACGACGAGGTTCCCGCCCACGGTCGAGTCCTCGACCACGCTGTAGAACGGCGCCCCGATCGGTGACGGCCTCGTGCAGTCCATCGTCCCGCCACCGCCGCGGATCATGACGTTGCCGCCGACGGTGGTCGCGTGGATGATGGTGCCCCACGCCCGGAAGGCGTGCACGCTCCCGTGGATGACGTCGGAGCCGAGCTCCGCGCAGCCGACGTCCGGCGAGCAGCCGATCGCGGCGATGCCGCGGTGCCGCACGGTGACGTTGCCCCAGACCACGAGCTTGGCCGGGGTGGCGGCGTTGAAGAGCCCCGTCCGGGTCACCACGAGGCCGTGGCGGACGGTGACGCGGCCCGCGTTCGGCAGCGTGCACGGACCGGCGATCTGCAGCGATCGGTACGTCCCGGTGTGGACCGTTCCGCCGTGGCAGGTGACGTTGCCGTGATGCGTGGCCGCGCCGGCGGCGGCCGGCCACACCATCACCAGCGCTCCGGCGGCGAGCGCAAGGCTCAGAATTCGCCCAGTCTTCATCCATCTCCCCCTCTCAACGGTTTCAGCAGCGCGCCGCGAGCCTACCAGGAGCTGGGTGCGGCGCGTTCTGGCTGGTTCCCGCGCCCGGTGGCGGGCAAACCGGCGATGTACCCTGCCGCGGGTGGGGTTCCGCGTCGTCGAGCCGGCTCGCCTCGAGTGGATCACCCGCCCGCACGAGCCGGGCGAGCCCGCGCGGCATGTCGCCGAGCTGAGCGAGGCGGCCGGGTTCGCCCATACGCGGGCGAACGTGTGGCGCTACGAGCCCGGCGCCAAGGGCCGCCGCCACCGGCATGCCTTCCAGGAGGAGACGTTCGTCGTGCTCTCGGGCACGCTCTCCATGTACGTCGGCGATCCCCCCGAGCGGCACGACGTCGCCGCAGGCGGGCTCATCCACGTCGATCCGGGGACGCCGCTTCAGAGCGTGAACCACGCCGACCAGGACCTCGTCGTGTACGCCTACGGCATCCCGCCGGAGTCGGAGACGGCCGAGATCCTCGACTCGGCTGTCTGACCCCGCGGGCCGGCCGACCGGCGCAGCAACGCCAGGACGGGAAGCGAGAGCGCCGTCATGGTGAGATAGGCCGCGGTCGCCGACGTGCCCTGGGCGAGCGCGCCGACGAGCAGCGGGACGACCGTGAAGCCGCCGGCCCACACCACGCCCATGAGCCCCGTCGCGACCACGTGGGGCACCCCGGCCCCGTCGGCGCCGGCGGAGGAGAGCGGGAAGATCGCGCTCCCCACGATCGCGAACAGGGGGCCGCCGATGACGAGGATCGCGAGCTGCATGGCCGTGGTCGGCTCGAGCGCGAGGAGCACGGGGATGGCGACGATGCAGGGCGACGTGACGAGCCCGACCTGCTGCGGGCCGAGCCGGTCGACCGCCCGTCCGGCGAAGGGGCCGGTGATGGCGCCGAGGACGGCTCCGGCTCCCAGGGCCGCTGCGATCGTGCTGACGGACGTCCCCGAACTGCCGAGGTGGAGCGGAACGAGCAGGTCCACCGCTCCGAAGCTCAGGAGGTCGATCAGGGTCATCGAGAGGGCGGCCTGCGTCGCCGGCCGGCGGACGGCGGACGACAGCGCCGGCCGGAGCCTTGCCGTGGCCTCGGCCGGCCGGCCCGCGGGCGCGAGCCCCGCGAGCACGACGCCGGCCAGGCTCACGCCGGCGACCAGCCCGAACCCGAAGCCCTGGCCCGCCCAGGCGGCGATCGCGCCCACCGCCGGGCCGGCGATCGAGCCGGCGGAGAGCATCCCCATCACGATCCCCGACTCGCGGCCGCGCCGCCCCGGAGGCGCATTGTCGGTCACCCACGCCATCGAGGCGGTCCAGATCGAGCCGCTGGCGAGCCCCTGCACGAGCCGCGCGGCGATCAGCACGGTCGCGTTCGGCGCCCAGGCGAAGATGACGGTGGCCAGCGACATCAGCGCGGCCGAGTAGAGCGTGATCCGGCGGGCGCCGAGGCGGGGGACGAGGACGATGCATCCGAGCGAGACCAGCGGCACCGAGATGGGATAGGCGGCCACGACGACGCCGGCTCCGAACGTCGAGAGGTCGAACCGCTCGACATACCGCGGCAGCAACGGGATCACCGCCAGGTAGAGCGCCGCGTCGACGAACATCAGCAGGCCGACGGCGAGCGTGATGCGGCGCGATCCGGTCATCCGGCCAGGCTACCGGGGATCCCCCTCGCACCCCGCAGCCACGTCACGTTCGTGCACCGGCACCGTTCGCGCGGAATGTTCAGGGACTGTCCCCGTACGGGTCCCCCGCCCCGGGTCACACGAGCGTGACGATGACGCCGGCGGCCCGGATCGCCTCGACCTCGACGCGGTCGGCGCCCGTGTCCGTCACCACCTCGTCGGCGACCTCGAGGCCGCAGATCCTGGCGAACGCGACCTCGCCGATCTTGGAGCTGTCCGCCGCGATGATCACCCGCCGCGCCCGCTCGATCAGCGCGCGGTTGGTGTGGGCCTCGACCTCGTGGTGGGTCGTGAACCCGGCCGCCACGGCGATGCCGTCCACACCGACCACGACCAGGTCCAGATTCAGGCTCGAGAGCGCGCTCTCGGCCAGCGGCCCGACCAGCTCGTAGGACTCGGTCCGGGCCACGCCGCCGGTCACGACGAGGCGCAGGTTCGGGCGCACCGCCAGCTCGGACGCGATGCTGAGCGAGTTCGTGACCACGGTGAGGCGCTCGCGGTCGGCGAGCGCGCGCGCCACCTCGGTCGTGGTCGTCCCGCCGGTCATGCCGACCGCCGCCCCGTCCGGGATGCGCGCGGCGACGGCGCGGGCCACCCGCGCCTTCTCGGCCTGGTGGCGCGCGCTGCGGTAGCGCAGCGGCAGCTCGTAAAGGACGCCGTGCGCCACCGCGCCGCCGTGCGTCCGGTTGAGCAGGCGCTGATCCTCCAGCAGCGCCAGGTCGCGACGCACCGTCGCCGCCGACACGCCGAGCTCGTCCGCCAGCTCCCCGACGGCCACGGAGCCGTTCGCCGAGAGTCGCTCGACGATCGCCGCGAACCGCTCGGCCTGGCGCATCGAGCCAGTCTACCGGGCCAAACGCGCACGATGAGCATTGCGGTCTGCGCGTTTTCGGCATAAAGTCGCCCGATATGAGCGCAATCGAGCAGGAGGTCGCAAGCCAGCCCTGCGTCTGGCTCGAGGCCGGGCGGCTCGACACCGACGGCCTGCTCCCGCCCCGCGGGGCGCGGGTGGCCGCGATCGGCTGCGGCACCTCGCTCTACGTCGCCCAGGCGTACGCGGCCGCCCGCGAGGCCGGGGGGCACGGCGAGACCGACGCCTTCCCGGCCTCCGAGATCCCCGCCGGACGGGCATACGACGCGATGCTCGCGATCTCGCGATCGGGCACGACGACCGAGGTGCTCGACGCGGTGTCCGGCGCGGGGCGGCGCACGCGCACCTTCGCGGTGACCGCCGTCACCTCGAGCCCGCTGGCACAGGCCGTGAGCCGCGCCGTCCTCCTACCCTTCGCCGATGAGCGCTCGGTGGTGCAGACACGGTTCGCCACCGCGGCGCTGGTCGTCCTGCGCGCGCACCTGGGGATCGCTCCCGGCGACGCGGCCGCCGCCGCCGCGCGCGTGCTCGACGCCCCCCTCCCGGTCGACGCCGAGGCGTTCGAGCGGTTCCACTTCCTCGGTCGCGGCTGGACGGTGGGTCTGGCGTCCGAGGCCGCGCTCAAGGTGCGCGAGGCCGCCCAGGCCTGGAGCGAGGCCTACCCGGCGATGGAGTACCGCCACGGGCCGATCGCCCTCGCCGACGAGCGGACGCTCGTCGTCCCCATGGGCGACGTCGACGCCGCGCTCCTGGCCGACGTCGGCGCGGCCGGCGCGACCGTCCTCGATCCCGACCCCGAGCCGCTGGCGTCGCTCGTCCTCGCGCACCGGCTCGCGATCGCCCTCGCCCACGCGCGTGGGCTCGACCCTGACAACCCCCGCAACCTGACACGATCGGTGGTGCTTCCATGAGACGCGTGCTGCTCCGCGCGGTCCTCGCGGCGACGGTCATCGCCTCCGGCTGCGGCGGCTCGGGCTCGTCCTCGAGCGGCGGCAAGGTCAATATCGTGCTGTGGCACGGCTACGTCGACGTCGAGGGCAACGCGCTCAACGACGCCGCCAAGCGCTTCAACGCCACGCATCCGAAGATCCACGTCACCGTCCAGAACTACGGGAACGCGGACTATGCGCTCCAGAAGGTGCTGACCGCGATCCGCGGTGGGTCATACCCGGACATCGTCTACCTGTACGGCTCCTGGGCGGCGAACATGGCACGGACGCCGAAGGCGGTCGACGTGGCGCCGCTCATCAAGGACGACCCGTCGATCAACTGGGACGACTTCTGGCCGGCGGAGCGCCAGGCCGTCACCGTGGGCCCGAAGATCATCGGTGTCCCGGCACTCGTCGACAACCTGGCGCTCGTCTACAACAAGAAGCTCTTCGACCAGGCCCACATCCCCTACCCGACGCCTGACTGGACCTGGGACGACTTTCGAAACGCCGCCAAGCAGCTGACCGACACGGGGGCGAAGCAGTTCGGCTGGGCGTACGTGGCCGACGCCAGCGAGGACACGGTCTGGCGGTTCGACGCGCTCCTGTGGCAGGCGGGCGGCGACATCCTGACGCCCGACCAGAAGCACGCCGCGTTCAACTCCGACGCGGGCGTCAAGGCCGCGACGCTGCTCCAGCAGATGGCGACGGTCGACCACTCCGTCTACCTCGACAACGGCAACGGGAACTACGCCAACCTCTTCAACTCGGGCAAGATCGGCATGCTCTTCACCGGCCCGTGGGACCTGTCGGGCTTCCCCGACGTCGACTACGGGATCCAGATCCTCCCGGGCGACCAGAACCACAACACGATCTCGGGGCCCGACCAGTGGGTCATGCTCGACAACGGCGACGACCGCCGCAGCGCCGCCTGGACGTTCCTCAAGTGGTTCACGGCGCCCGCGGAAGCGATGCGATGGTCGATCGCGACCGGCGATCTGCCGATCCGCGCGTCGCAGACGCAGACCGCCGACTACCCGAAGTACACCGCCAAGTACAAGGGCATCGACACGTTCGTCCAGAACGAGCAGAACGCCGTGAAGGCGCGGCCCGTGCTGCCCACCTACAACGAGATCTCCCAGGCGATGGGCCAGGCGATCCAGGCGGTGCTGCTCGGGAAGGCGGAGCCGAAGGCGGCGCTCGACCAGGCGGCCCAGCAGGTCGACCAGATCCTCGCGCAGGGGTCGTGATCCGCAGGATCCTCGGATCCGACCACGCGGCCGGGTGGCTCTTCGTCCTCCCGGCCGTGACGCTCATCTTCGTGTTCGGGATCCTGCCGATCGGGTGGGCGCTCCTGCTCTCGTTCCAGCAGAACGACCTGCTCACCTCGCCGACCTGGGTGGGGGCCGGCAACTACCGGGCGCTCGTGCACGACCCGGTGTTCCGCGACTCGATCCGGCGCACCATCGTGTACACCCTGCTCTTCGTCCCACTGTCGGTCGGCGGGGCGCTCGGCGTGGCGCTCCTGGTCCACCGGCCGATCCGCTTCTCGCGCTTCTACCGGACGGCGGTCTTCGTGCCGGTCGCGACGTCGACCGTGGCGACCGGCATCATCTTCAACTGGCTCCTCGACCCGACCTACGGGATCGCGAACTACGTGCTCGGGAAGGTCGGGCTCGGGCCGTACGGGTTCTTCCAGGATCCCGACCAGGCGCTCTACGCCATCGTGGCGATGACGGTGTGGGGCTGGCTGGGGTTCGACGTCATCATCTATCTCGCGGCGCTCCAGGGCATCCCGGCCGACCTGATCGAGGCGGCCCAACTGGACGGTGCCGGCCGCTGGGGGACGTTCCGGCACGTCGTGCTGCCGCTGCTCTCGCCGGCGACGCTGTTCCTGATCGTGTGGTCGACGATCAACGCCCTCCAGGTGTTCGACGAGATCTACGTGACCACCCGCGGCGGGCCGCTGCACGCGACCACCGTGCTCGTCTACTACCTCTACGACCAGGCCTTCCAGGTCTTCCACGCCGGGTACGCGGCGGCGGTTGCCGAGGTGCTCTTCGCGATCACGCTCGTCTTCTCGATCGCCCAGCTCTGGATCGGCAACCGGCGGGTGCACTACTCGTCGTGAGGACCTGGCCCTTCAGCCCCCGCCACGTGGTGCTGCTGCCGATCGCAGCGGTGATGCTGATCCCGCTCGTGTGGATGCTCGTGACGTCGGTCGAGACGCTCTCGGAGTCGCGTCACTTCCCGCCGACGCTCGTCCCCTCGGGGATCCACTGGGAGAATTATCCCAACGCGCTCGACGCCGCCCCGTTCGGGCGCTTCTTCGCCAACAGCTTCATCGTCACGCTGGCGTCGGTCGCCGGCAACCTGGTGTTCTGCAGCCTGGCCGGCTACGCGTTCGCGCGGCTTCGCTTCTTCGGTCGCGACGTCGTCTTCATCGTGCTCCTCGCGACGCTGATGGTGCCGTTCCAGGTGACGATGATCCCGACGTTCCTGATCGTGCAGCACCTGGGCCTCGTGAACTCGCTCGGCGCCCTGATCGCCCCCAACCTGGTGACGCCGTTCGGGATCTTCCTCCTGCGCCAGTTCTTCCGCACGCTCCCGGTGGAGCTCGAGGAGGCGGCCCGGATCGACGGCTGCTCGCGGCTGGGCGTGCTCCTCCGGGTCGTCCTGCCGCTCTCGATGCCGGCGCTCGCGACGCTCGGGATCGTGACGTTCCTGTGGACGTGGAACGACTTCCTGTGGCCGCTGATCGCGATCTCGTCGACCGACCAGAGCACCGTCCAGCTCGGCCTGGCCGCGTTCCAGGGCGCCCACCAGACGCGCTGGACGCTGCTCATGGCGGGCAACGTCATGGCGCTCGCGCCGATGCTGCTCGTGTTCGTCTTCGCCCAGCGCTGGTTCGTCCAGTCGCTCGCATCCACGGGCGTGAAGGGATAGGTAGCGTGGCCGAGGTCGAGTTCGAGGGCGTCACGAAGCGGTTCGCGGCGGATACGACGGCCGTGGATGCGCTCGACCTGGAGGTCTCCGACGGCGAGCTCATGGTGCTGGTCGGGCCGTCGGGTTGCGGCAAGTCGACCGCGCTTCGGATGGTGGCGGGCCTGGAGCAGCCGACGGAGGGATCGATCCGGATCGGGGGCCGCGACGTCGCCGGCCTCTCGCCGGGCGCGCGCGACGTGGCGATGGTCTTCCAGAGCTACGCCCTCTATCCGCACATGACCGTGCGCAGGAACCTGGCATTTCCGCTCCGGCGGCGGCGGATCGAGAAGGGGGAGATCGACCGGCGCGTCGCCGACGTGGCCGAGATGCTCGAGCTCGGCGAGCTCCTGAACCGAAAGCCTGCCCAGCTCTCCGGCGGCCAGCGCCAGCGGGTGGCGATGGGTCGCGCGCTCATCCGCGAGCCGGTCGCGTTCCTGCTGGACGAGCCGCTCTCGAACCTGGATGCCCAGCTCCGCTCCGAGCTGCGGGCCGAGCTGAAGCGGCTCCACGGCCGGCTCTCGACCACGATGATCTACGTCACGCACGACCAGGTCGAGGCGATGACGCTGGGCGACCGGATCGCGGTCATGCACCGCGGGCGGCTGCTCCAGGTCGGGACGCCCGAGGAGATCTACGGGCGGCCCCGCAACGAGTTCGTCGCCCGCTTCGTCGGCAGCCCGGCGATGAACCTGCTGCCGGGCACCGCGGTCGGCGAGGCGGCGGAGGTGACGGTCGGGATCCGGCCGGAGACGCTGCGGCCGGCGGCCGAATGCCCCGGCGGGCTGGCCCTCGAGATCGCCGTCGAGGTCGTCGAGCCGCTCGGGAGCGACGTCTTCGTCCACGGCAGGACGGATGCCGGCGCCGAGGTGGTGGCCCGGCTTCCCGGCAACGCCCGCGTCCAGCCCGGCGAGCGGGTGGCGCTGGCGGCGGGCAGGGACGAGGTGCACCGTTTCGACGCCGAGAGCGGCGAGCGGTTGGAGTAGCGCCGAACCGCCCCATGGGGTTAGACGCGCCGCACCTCGGCCTGCTCGGCCAGCTGCTCGGCCCGGGCCCGGTCGAGGCGGCCGGCCCCGGGCAGCTCGGCGTTCGCCGCGCCCGCGCCGAGGGCGGCGCGGAACGCGTCGTCCCATCCCGCCCCGCGGTCGAGCGCGACGACGAGGCCGGCCAGGAACGCGTCGCCGCTTCCGACCGGGTATGAGCCGGACGCCGGAGCCC